>JAJYXW010000177.1 GCA_021801525.1 Actinomycetes bacterium | reverse complement strand
GAGAGGGAGCGGTACGGCCGTCGGCCGAGATTGGCCACATTCACGGCGATGCGTCCGCCGGGCTCCAACTTCTGCACACATTCGCCGAACACGTCACGCAGGAGCTCGAGATACTCGAGGTACGTAGCGGGGACACCCCCTTCCCCAAGCGCCTCCTCGTACTCCTTGCCGGCGAAATACGGCGGTGAGGTGACCACCAGGGCCACCGAGGAGTCGGGAATCTCGTCCATGTGGCGAGCGTCACCCACGATCAGCTTGTCGAGCGCGCGGAAGCTTGCCACCTCCGAATCGGACGAAAGATCGGGCGGGGTGAAACGTCGGTAGAAGCCGCTGGCGTCGTGGCTCTCCCGCCTCGAAACCCCGAAGGCCGAAGTGGAAGTCGACCGCCTCACCATTGGGAGGCCATCCTAGGTGTGTGGTCACCGCCGGCGGGGGATACGGCCACAGTCGCGGTGCCTCCGTGCCGGGCTTGCTCGGGTAGTACCGCTATCTTGGGAGCGTGGGGAGGCCTCATCCGAGCAAGGCGGCAGACCCAGCAGACCGGGTAGCGCCGGCAAACCCAGTGGCGCCGGCCTGCGTGGAGGACGTGCTGGCGCTCGTGCGCGCGCGAGGGGGCCGTGCCAGCTCTCCGAGGCGCATCCTGCTGAAGGTGCTGTTCGAGTCGGGCGAGCACATGAGCGCGGAGGAGCTGGCCCGCGCTGTGCAACAGCGTGCACCCGAAGTGCACATCTCCACCATCTACAGGAACCTCGAGGATCTCCAGCGCCTCGGGGTGGTCGTCCACTCCCATCTGGGCCACGGCCCCGCCACGTACCAGCTCGCATCGCTCGCGCACGCCCACCTCATCTGCGAGCTCTGCGGCGCGGTGCTCGAGGCGCCGGACGGGCTCTTCGGGGAGCTAGCCCGGTCGGCCAAGGCCAGTCTCGGGTTCTCGATAGACCCTTGCCACTTCGCTGTCTTCGGCCGGTGCTCGTCCTGCGCGTGACAGCCATCCGTGGGCGGCAGCTCAGGTGCTCGGGGTAACCGGCTCGACAGTATCGTGCCCCCGGAACCGGACCGCCTCTCGAACCCTACGGCCCGTTGCCCAGGCGAACACGAGGCCCAGGAGCAGCATAACTGCGAGAGCCTGGTCGATCCCGCCCCCGATGACCTTCGGACCGTAGACGAAGAAGAGCACCATGAGGGCGCCCATCATCGTGCTCGACGTGATTGCCCCCACGCGCAGCAGCCTGTGCGTGTGGGGGCGGAGGACGACATCGGGCAAGCGACGGTGGCCGGTGGTCAAGAACACGGCGCAAGTGAGGGAGTCGAGGAAGAACTCCGCGAGGAGGAAGAATCCCGCGGCGGAGAGCACCAGCTCGAAGAAGCCAGCGAGGGAGCCCACCAGCGTCTCCAGCGCTGTTACTGCCAGCGTGGCGCCGAGGACCGCGAGCGTTGCCACATGAGGGGCACGTGCCCGGTTCGTGCGAGCAAACGCCGGTGATACGAGGCTCTCTCGGCCCATCGCGTACAAGGCACGTGTGAGGATGTAAGTGGTGAGCCAGAGCCCACCTGCCGTCGAGGCCAGGATGGGCACCAGCATCGCCCAGTGGTAACCGGGCACCAGCCTGTGCGCCCAAACAGAAAGGGGATCTCTGGAGCCGGCCAGCGTTCTCATGGGCGTCTCTGCGAACATGAGAGGGTAGAGGACGCCGTAGAAGCCGAGCGCGAGGAAGGCTCCGATGAGCCCGCTCAGGCCCGGGTCCTTGCTGGGGCGCCGCGACTCCTCGGCCGCGTAGGAGTCGATCTCCCACCCGTCGAGGACGGTGGCGGCGATCACCGCCACGACTAGTACTCCCCCGACGGGAAAATGGCCGAAGTGCACGGGCACCGCCAGCCGATGCAGGTTCGCAAGGCCTACGACGGCGAACGCTCCGAGCGACACCATCTCCAGAGCGAAGAACACCTTGGTGAGCTGCGCGGTAGGTCTTGCGCCGAGTAGCAGGGGCACTGCCGCAAAGCCGATCCAGAACAAGCTGAGCGCGAGCTGCACCACCGGCGGAGCCCGGTAACCCGGGGCGATCAGGGCAAGGGTGTAGCTCGCCGCGGGTATGGCTATCGGGGGGATGGAGGTGAAGTAGGCCAGGATGAGTATCCAGGCCTGGTAACGGGCTACCCGTTGCCCCATGACCCGGCGTGACCAGTGGTACGAAGCCCCGGCGTGGGGGAAGTGCCGGTTCAGCAGGCGAAACACGAAACTGGAGATGAGGAAGGGAACCGCGAGGAGGGCAATCGCCGGAAGGGTCCACCAGCCCGCCTCGGCTGCCATGACACCCCCTGTGGCCGCTACGGAGAAGACAGGGCCGATGCTGGAAACCGAGAGAGGCAGCAGGTCGAAGATCCGGAGCACCTGGGCAAGGGGGCGATGCGCTTGTACTGCACCGGGGGGCTCCATCGCGGGCCCACCCTAGTGCAACCAGCTCGCATTAGTACGGGCCAGAGTGGGCGAGCGCGGCCCCGGAGCCGGCAACCGGGAACGAGCCACCCTGAAGAGCCTGAAGCACGAGAGCTCTCTAAGCGGGCACGCTGCGGATGTGGAGCGTGAAAGGAGCGACGGGAGGCGCGAAGAGCCAGCCCTTCACGAGCTTGCCCCTGACCAGCAAGCTGACGAGCACGTGCGAGGCGCCCAGTTTCATGGTCAGCTCCGCACCCGCGCCGACGCCGAAGCGCTTTTGCTGGCCCCCCGCTACGATCCCGGCGAAGAGCTGGCTCTTGCCGGTGCTGCTCGTGACCTGTAGCCAGCACGGCGCGAACGCGGCAAAGACGACGGTGAAGCTGCCGGTGCGCACGCTCACGGTGGAGCTGGCAGAGCCGGTGGTCGAGCTAGTCACGAGCGACGTGCCCTGCGGTCTTGTTGTGGGTTGTGACGTCCTGCCACTCCCGTTCGAGTGGTTTACCCCGCCTGGGCCAGCCTGCTGGGCCGGAGAGTGCGACCCGGTGGCACCCGTGATCCCGTCGACGAAGGAAGCCAGCGAATGGGCACTGATGGGTCGGAGCCACCGCGGCCGCCAGTGCTCCACGCCCAATGCCGCCGAGGCAACCGCCAGAGCCAGCACGGCCAGCCATACGGCAGCGCGAAGCCCAGCCGGTGCGTTAGCGCGGGCAGCGCGCCTTCGGGAAGCCTCAGCCGAGCGCCGGCTGCCGGCTGCCGCCGGGCGGGCCACCACCGGAACGGGAGCGGTCTGGGTGAACGCTCCGAGGCGGCTTCTGGTCGTGGAGAGGAACGGGTCGTCGGCCAGCGCTGTGGCCTTTCCGGGGACGGGTGCGGTAGCCATGGCAGCGATGGCGGGCAGGACCGCGTTCGAGCGGGAGCCAGCTGCTGAGGGGTCGGTCACGTTCGGCATTCCCTGGGAGGCGGTGGTGACAAGCTGCGCCCAAAGTGGTGCGGGGTCGAGTCCCAGCAGCTCCGCGTAGCGCCTGAGCGCTCCGGCGAGCTCTGTGCGGCTGGCGAAAGCGGATAGATCGCCGCGCTCGAGATCCTCCAACAGGCGGCGCGCCACACCGGTGCGATCCTGCACCGATGAGAGGTCGATGCCACGGGAGGCTCGCTCTGCTGCGAGCACAGCCCCCACCTCCTCCGCGCTCGAACGCGCCGGAGCCCCGCCCGGCGTGCCCCCAGCGCGCCTGGTCGACCGCCGGCTCACCGCGCTCGTGCTTCGTGCGCCTCTCACGCCGCATGCTCCTCGATAGCTGCTGCCATGTTACAGCCGCCGGCGGGTGCCTTAGGATCGACGCGCGTGGGATTAGCGATGCCTATCGCCGGCCTCGTGCGTTCGCCACCGGTGTATCTCCACACCCTGCTCTTCGCGTGGCAAAGCGGTGCCGGAGCACTTGTTGCAGCGGCGTTGGACCTGGTGCTGGTGGCCTGGTACCTGGTCGCGCGCCGGCGCCTCAGAGCGCGCGAGAGGAGCTGGCCCTGGTCTCGAACCTTGCCGTTCATGGTCGGGATCGCAGCGATAGTCGTGGCCGTCAACTCCGGGCTCGCCTATTACGACGACTCGGTCTTCACCCTCCACATAATCCAGCACTACCTGTTGATGGACTTCGCACCGCCAATGCTGGCATTCGGCGCGCCCGTGACGCTCACATTGCAGGCACTGAGCCGCCCGCGCCAGAGCATGCTCGCGCGAGCGCTCCATTCCAGGGTGGCCAAAGCCCTCACCCACCCTATGCTCACCGTTCCCCTTTACTACCTAACCATGCCGGCATACCTGCTCACCTTCCTCTACCCCTACTCCGAGGCGCACCCGCTCTTCCACGACCTCACCCATCTGTGGTTCCTCGTATCGGGGTGCCTCTTCTGGTGGCGGATCGTAGGGCTCGACCCGCTCCATCCGCGGCTCGGGTACGGCACCCGCCTGTTGATGCTGGTGCCGGGCGTGCCGGTCGTCTCCTTCGTGGGCATATCGATAATGAGCATGGACAAGCCGATAGCACCCGAGCACACCCTTGCGGACACTCATACCGGGGGAGAGCTCTTCTGGATCCTCGGTGGGCTCCTCATGCTCATAGGCCTGATCAGCCTCGTCTACCACTGGATGCAAGACGAGGAGCGCAAGGCCGAGCGCATGGACCGGGAGCTGGATCGCCAGCTCGAGCGTGAGCCGGAACGCTCCGATGACCTCATCACCCCGTGGTGGGTCGCGCGATCCGAGGGGGACTGAGCGCCCTGCTTCCTGCGGCCGCCCGGCGAAGCTGGCTGGCACTCCCCCGGAGGAGGCCTCAGGTGAGGGAGGACCGGAGGCCGTCGAGCAGCGCGACGGTGCGCTCGTCGCCAGCGAGACCGAGGCGCATCTCGTTCATGACGTAAGCGAAGGCCACCGCGCTCTCGGGGTCGGCGAAGCCAAGCGATCCGCCTGCTCCCGAGTGTCCGAAAGAGCCCGGGGCCAAGAGCGGCGAGAACTCGGAGTGGCACATGAACCCAAGCCCGAAGCGGCTGGGCACGAGCAGCACTCGGTCGGGTCCGTCGGCAGCAGGAGTGCGTGCCAAGTCGACTCGAGCCGGTCCGATCAGGCGCACGCCGTCCACCTCGCCGATCATCGCCGCGTACATCCGAGCGAGAGAGCGCGCGTCGGTGATGCCGTTTGCCGCAGGCACCTCGGCGGCGTGCAGCTCCCGGCTATTGAAAGGCCCCCCGCGCCGGGAGAGCCACCCGAAGGTCCCGTTCAGGCTGAGCGCTCGAAGCGCGAGCCCGTCGCCGGACAGGAAGGCGCTGAAGGTCTCGAGCGTCTTCGGATCGAGGTCGTCCGGACTGGGCATCGGCGCGCTACGGAGCGGGGCCACGCGCGGCTCGTGCTCTTCGGGGAGCCCGATCCAGGTTTGCAGCCCGAGAGGATCGGCTACCCGCTCGGCGAAGAACGCGCCGATGCTCTGGCCTGCTACGCGTCTCACAACCTCTCCGACCAGCCATCCGAAGGTGAGCGCGTGGTACCCGTGAGCGCTGCCAGGCTCCCAGTAGGGGCGCTGAGCCGCGAGGGCCTGGACGACCGGTTCCCAGGCCAGTGCCTCGTCGAGCGAGAGCTCGGCGTCGACGGTAGGAAGTCCGGCCTGGTGGGAGAGCAGCCAGCGCACGGGGATGTCACCTTTGCCTGCCCGCGCGAACTCGGGCCAGTAGTAGGCAACCGGGCTATCGAGGTCGAGCTTTCCCTCCTCGGCGAGGATGTGGGCGCACAGCGCGGTCATCCCCTTGGTCGAGGAGAAGACGAGCTGGAGGGTGTCCTCCTCGTAGGGCTGGCCTGCCTTGGGGTCGGCCCAGCCCCCCCAGAGGTCTACGACCTTGCGGCCCTGGTAGTAGACGCAAACGGCTGCGCCCACATCACCTAGTTCGCTGAAGTTGCGGTTGAACGCCGCGCGCAGCGGCTCGAAGCGAGGATCTACCTCGCCCCGGACGCTGCCGCCGGGCCTGGGCTCGTGGATCGCTGGTGGCATGGCCACCACTCTAAGGCGTGGAGGGCACTCTAAGGCGTGGAGGGCACCAAATACGTATAGGGCCGGCGGACTGGCTGCTCGGCGACGCCTCGAAGCGGAGCGGAGAGCCCGATTCCGAGGAGCCCGACCGCAAGTAGCCGGCCGCCGCTGCGTTCTCGCCAGGGGAGCTGACGCATATGTCAGCCTCGAAGTCGAAAGGTTCTACCTGGTCGCCCGTTCCTCTGTCATAGGGGATGCATCGGGTCTCACCGGGGATGTCTCGGGCGATGCTTCGCAGGAGGGGAATATGAGCTGTTCACGGCTGGCGAGGGTCACGGCAGTTGCTTTGGCAGTCTCCCTCGGTGGCGTTGCCCTCAGCGCTTGTGGCGCCCGCGTGGCGCCCTACCTGGGCGCGGGCGCGGGCATCGGCCAGGGGAACCTTGCTGCGGGAACGGTCCGCCCCGTCAGCTCGGGGAGCTCCGGCGCCAATGGCGCGAATGGTACTTCCGTCTCCAACGCGGTCGTGAACCCCGGCCAGGGTGCTGCCTCGAGCTCGGCAGGGTCCAACTCCCCGGGAGTCAGCACCGCCCCCACCTCCGGTGGCAACGTTCGCACCACCGGTTCCACGCCTCCGCCCAGCGCTCTCAGCCTCGCCAACTTCAGCTATGACCCCGCAACCCAGGCGGCCTACTGCCCCAACGCGAACGGCAACACCGCATCGGCCCCCGGGGTCACCCCCTCTAGCATCGTCTTCGGGAACGTGAGCGGCCTGACGGGTGCCCTCACGGGCACCTTCGGCGCGGGCTACGAGGCGGTGCAGGCCGCTTTCGATGGCGTGAACGCCGCCGGAGGGATCTGCGGGCGCAAGCTCGAGCTCCTGGTCGAGAACGACAACCAGGATGCCTCGACCAACGCAGCCGACGTGGCGAACCTGATAGCACACCCGGTGTTCGCCTTCGCCGGCTCGCTGTCGGACGCCGACAACGGCGGGGTACAGGAGATGCAGCAGGCCAACGTCCCCGACATCGGGTTCGCCATCAACACGAACAGGTCTCTCTCGCCCGATTACTGGTCTGCCGGCGGGGGGAGCGGCCTCTACGTGAGGAACGGTATCGCATACGCCCCCAACACGATCATGGCTGCGCAGAAGCAGTTCGGGCAGTTCCCGACGCGCATGGCCTTCCTGTCGTACAACATCAGCATCTCGGCCTCCGCCGCTCAGATGTACGCCACCCTCTACAAGGAGAGCGGCGCGTCGATCTGCTACACCGACTACTCGATCTCGGTGGCCACTGCATCCCTGCAGGGGGACGTGATCCAGATGGAGTCGAACCACTGCAACGGCGTATACACGACGATGGACGTGGTGGGGAATTCGAAGATGCTCCAGGCGATGCAGCAGCAGAACTGGTACCCGCCGTTCTTCGCCAGCACGTTCGACACTTACACCCCAGCCCAGATAACAGAAGCAGGGCAGTCGGCGGCCCAGGGGTTCCAGACTTCCCTTCCGGCCCTTCCGCTGAACAGCTCCAACCCACTCGTGCGGCTTTATATCTCCGAGCTCGCCCGCTACGAGCCGGGCAAGCAGCCGAGCGAGTTCGGCTTCCAGGACTTCGTGAACGCGGAGATGCTCTTCTACGCGCTCGTGAAGTCCGGCCATGCCCCCACGCGCCAGAGCATCGTCAACGTGTTCGACTCCATCCATAATTGGACAGCATGGGGCGCGATCAGCCCGGGCACGCCTTCGGAGCGTCCTCCGAACCCGCCCGGGACCTCCCCCCCGTGGTTCGGGCTCACTCCCAGCTGTTATGTCGAGATGAAGGTGCAGGGGAACCAGTTCGTTCGCGACTGGCCCGCCCATGGCCTCTATTGCGGCGGGGCCATGCTCCCGGTCGGTCCCGCAAGCAACTACGGCGAGTGAAAGGCACCTGAGGTGGACTGCATCTGCGGGGAGGGGTTCGGGGGCAAAGGGCAGCCCGCGGCACCCGAGGAGACCACGTGAGCTCCCTCTGGCCGTTCTTCGTGATCGGGCTCTTCTCAGGGAGCGTCTACGCGCTCGCCTCGATGGGCATAGTGCTCACCTACCGGACATCGGGCGTCTTCAACTTCGCGTACGGCGCGGTGGCCATGTTCTGCGCGTTCACCTACTGGCAGTTCCGCGACGGCTGGCATCTCCCCGAATGGATCTCCCTCCTCCTCGTGCTGCTCGTCGTGGCTCCCGTGGTCGGCTTCGTCTCCGACCGCCTGTACCGGCCTCTGGTGGGGGTCTCCACAGAGGTCCAGATCGTCGTCTCCCTCGGCATCCTCGCGTTCTTCGAGGCGGGCGTGCCCCTCGCCTTCGGGGGTCGCACGCGGGCGATCCAGAGCATCTTCCCCATATCGACCTTCGGGGTGGGCTCGATACTGAGGGTGTCGTGGGCGCAGCTCGCGACCTTCCTCCTAACGGCCATTTTGGCCCTCGGGCTCTACGTGCTGCTTCGCCACACACGCTTCGGGATGGCCTCACGTGCCGTCATCGACAACCGCGACCTCGCCGGGCTCCTCGGAGTGAACGCGACGGCGGTAGGGCGTACGTCGTGGGTGATCTCCTCGGTGTTCGCAGGCCTGGTCGGGATACTGCTCTCTCCGAGCCAGGGCCTCCAGGTCTACGTGCTCGTGACGGTGGTCATCTACGCGTTCGCCCCGGCGGTGCTCGGCCGCCTGGTCAGCCTCCCCCTTGCCTATGCAGGAGGGATGGGCCTGGGGGTGCTGCAGAGCGTGCTGCAGCGGTGGGGCGCCTCGGGGACGGTGGCCGATATCGAAGCTGCGTTCCCGTACCTTGCGCTCTTCGTGCTCCTCGTCGTCTACGGCAAGCGACTTACCGAGGTCCGCTCGGGCGTGAAGCCCGTCATCGGTGCGAGCGTCATGTCACCGCTGCTCATGTCGCGCCAGAAGCTCCTCACGAGCGGCGGCCTCGTGGCGCTCGGCCTCTTCGCCCTCCCCGTCTTGCTCAGGGGACCCGATCTCGGCGACGTGACCGCAGGCCTCATCTACGCCGCGATTGCGCTCACGCTCGTCGTCCTGGTCGGGTGGGCCGGCCAGATTTCGCTCGCGCAGTTCAGCTTTGTCGGGATAGGAGCCTTCATGGCCGGGCACTTCGCCGGCGCGCACGGCTCGAACTTCCTGTGGGCGGCCCTACTGGCGGCGGCGATAGCAGTGCCCGTCGGCCTCCTCGTCGGCCTCCCGTCTCTCAGGCTCTCGGGCCTGTACCTGGCTCTCGCCACCATGGCATTTGCCCTGCTGATGGACAACCTGGTCTTCCCGCGGACCGACGTGAGCGGTGGCTACACGGGCATGTCGGTGCCGCGACCGCGGATCTTCGGGATCTCTTTCGCCTCCACCACCTCGTTCTACGAGCTCTGCGTCGTCCTCTTGGTCCTGTTCGGCGTGGCAGCACTCGCCGTGCAGCGGAGCGCGGTAGGCCGGCGGCTGAAGATGATGCGCGATTCCCCGCTCGCGGCTTCGACATTCGGGGTAAACCTCACCACCACCAAGCTCGTCGTCTTCGCCCTTGCAGGCGCTGCCGCCGCCTTCGCCGGCGCATTCGACGGCGCGTGGCACCTGACGGTGAGCCCGAGCAACTACACCTTCGCCCAGTCCCTCGAGCTCCTGCTCTTGGTGGTGCTTGGCGGCAGGTCGCTAGTGGCCGGGGCGTTGCTGGCAGGGTTCACCTACACGACGCAGCTCCTGCCGATTCCGACGGAGATCGAGAAGTTCATCCCCATAACCATCGCGCTAGGCGTGGTGAGTGTGGCCGCCGTGCCCGAGGGCTCGGTCGCCCTCACGGTCAAGCAGTTCTGGGCGGCTCTGGACAACTTCCGGCGCCTGCCCGGCTCGCCGATGCCCGCTGCCTTGGCCTTGGACGCGCGCGGTGCGAACGGCGCGCAGCTAGAGCGCGGTGCGAACGGCGCGCAGCTACAGCGCGGTGCGAACGGCGCGCAGCTACAGCACGGTGCGCAGCAGCACCAAGGCGCGAACAGCGCTGGATCGGACGGCCGAGATGGCGCGGCGGTGTACCCCGCAGCGGCGCTTTCAGGCAGGGGGGGCGAGAGCCCCCTTGGCGGCGTAGCGGGTGGCGTAGCGGGCTCCGTGGCGGGTGACGGCTCGCCGGTAGAGGAGCTTGTTGCAACGACCAGGGGCGGAGGCGGTGGCGGGGATGCCTGAGGGGTTATTGCAGGCTGAAGACGTGACGGTGCGCTTCGGCGGCGTGGTAGCCCTCGACTCGGTGGACCTCGAGGTGCCGAGCGGCCAGATCGTCGGGCTTATCGGGCCCAACGGGGCAGGCAAGACCACGTTGTTCAACGTGCTCTCGGGCGTGATAGAGCCGAACGGGGGGCGCGTGCTGCTCGGCGGCACAGACGTGACTCGCTGGCCCACGCACCGGCGTGGCCGGGCAGGCATTGCCCGGACCTTCCAGCGCCTCGAGCTATTCGACCGGCTGACCGTGTACGACAACCTCCTCGCGGCGTGGGAGGGAGTGACCCCCGGGGCGGTCCTCGGGCGGCACAAGTCCGAGGGACGTGCGCGAGTGGCGGAGGTGATCGAGAGCCTCGACCTCGGTGCTCTGGCGACGAGGCTCGCCGGCACCTTGCCGACTGGCCAGGCACGACTGGTGGAGCTGGCGCGCGCGATCGTCACCGCCCCGCGCGTGCTGCTCCTCGACGAGCCTTCTTCCGGCCTCGACGACGTCGAGACGTCGTGGTTCGCTCAGGTGCTCGGACAAGTTGCCGGTGCACGCGACGGCGAGCCGGCGGTGCTCCTCGTGGAGCACGACATGTCGCTGGTGATGGAGGTGTGTGCCGAGATCACCGTGCTCGACTTCGGCCAGAGGATCGCCCATGGCCCGCCCGAGCAGATCCGCAACGACCCGCGCGTCATCGAGGCTTACCTGGGTGCCGAGATCGAGCCCGAGGGATCAGCGATCGAGCCCGAGGGAGCGATCGCACCATGAACGTGCTCGAGATCAGCGACCTGAGTGTGTCCTACGGTGGTGTGCGTGCCCTGTCGGGTGTGAGCATGAGCGTGCCGGCCGGTTGCGTGGTGGCTCTTCTCGGGCCCAACGGCGCCGGCAAGACCACCCTGCTCCGGGCAGCATCGGGCCTCGCTGACATCGAGCGTGGCAGGATCATCTTCGCGGGGAGGGACGTGACCGGCTGGCCACCTCACCGTATTGCCCGTCTCGGCATGGTTCACGTCCCCGAAGGACGAGGCATCTTCCCGAGCCTGACCGTGGAGGAGAACCTGCGGATGGCCGCATACTCCATGCCGCAGGGCTCCGACGTGGACGAAGTCGTCGCGAGGGGGGTAGAGCTGTTCCCGCGTCTCGGGGACAGACTTTCGCAGCATGCCCGCTCGCTTTCGGGCGGGGAGCAGCAGATGCTGGCCCTCGCGCGCGGGCTGCTAGCGCGCCCGAAGCTGGTGATGCTGGACGAGATCTCGATGGGGCTCGCGCCGATCATTGTGACAGCGCTGTTCGACGCCGTAAGGAAGATGACGGAAACCGGCGTCACAGCGCTCGTGGTCGAGCAGTACGTCGAGGCAGCCTTGGGCTTGGCTGACTATGCCTATCTCCTCGACAAGGGTCGCGTGGTGTCCGTGGGAGAGCCGGCCGACCTCCGCTCCGGTGGTGTGCTGGCTACGTACTTGGGAGGTTGACAACGATGGGTGAGAATCGAGTTTTCAGGACGCTCAGAGCTCCCCTGGCAGCGCTGTTCGCCGGAGGGCTGGTGGTCGCACTGGGGAGCGCGCCGGCATGGGCGTCGGCGTACCCCTCTTCCTCACCGGCTCCGAGCGGTGGAACCGGGTCGGGCGGGGGGCTTGCGGGCTTCACCCTGCAGGCGCGGTCCGCGGCCGTCCGAGTCACATTCAACATCCCCGGTCTCGTTCCGATCACGCACCCGCTAATGGAGGTGAACGTCCCGTACGCGGACACGACCGCTTCGTCGGGCCCGACCGTGGAGGCACTTGGATCGCCTCTGTACCCTGGTTACCCCGCGGCTAACCTCGGCTCGGAGATCCCCGAGTTCAGCAGCCAGGCGCCGTCCAACATCCCGAACTACCCGGTTGTGGCCCAAGCCGACTACCCGGCCTCCGCCCACCACGGTTCCTCCGCTAGCTTCCCCTCCGGCGGGCAGCCGGCTTCCTCCGGCACCGGTCCGGCTGCCTCGGTCGGCTCGGTGAGCGCGACGGCGAGCGCCTCGGCGGCGTCGGTCACGGCGACTGCAGCAAAGCTCGGGTTCGACCTCCCTGCACAGTCGACCGGGCTCTTCAGCGCGGGCAGCTTCGACGCCGGTAACGAGGTCACCTACGGCGCCTCGAGCGTCGACTCGGGGGCGACGTCGAGTGTGGGAAGCATCACGATTGCCGGCCTGGTCCATATCGCCGGCATCGAGAGCTCCGCCGGGGTGAGCTCGGACGGATCGACCACGAAACCCGTGGCCACACTACACATCGGCGCAGTTACGGTGGATGGCCAGAAGGCCTACATAGACCAGTACGGCGTCCACGTCGTGGGTCAGTCCCCCACGCCCGCAGGCGTGCCGTCGCCGGCCGAGGTGTCCTCGGTGCTCGACCACACGCTCCAGCAGGACCAGCTCACCATCCGCGAGCTGCCCGGCAAGACGAGCACCGACGCGAGCACCGGTGCTGTGACGGCGACTTCTGGTGCCCTCGAGATCACCATCGAGCGCTCGATCCCGTTGCCGCCGACCGGTCTGCCGCCCATCCCGTTGCCGGGGCTCGGGAACTTCTCACCGGGCACGTCAATCCCGACCGTGACGACCATCGACCTCGGGTATGCCACCTCGACGGTGAACGCCACGGCGCTCCCGAGCTTTTCGAGCTCGAGCCCCCTGTCCACGGGTGGTCCATTCCCGTCCTCGCTCTCGGGAAGCGGGCAGTACCCGAGCAGCACCTTCAGCACCGGCAACGTGTCGCAGACCTTCCCGGCCAGCGGGCCGGGGAGCTCGCTCTCGGCGGCCCTCGGCAATCCCGGCACGGGCGGCACCTCGGGTGGCTCCAGCGTCTTGGAGGCAAGTCCCGCGGGGTCCACAAAGGTGCCGCCGCTAGGTTTCCCCGTACCCTTCGGCTGGGTGGTCGCCGGAATCGCCGCGTCGGTCGTTCTCTCGGGCCCACTGTTGTTCTACAGCCGCTGGCAACTGCTCGTCGGGCGCCGCAGGTGACGTTCCCGAGGTCGGAAAGGAGGCATTCATGCAGGTGATGGAGAGGCTGAGAGGTGATCGTCCCGCGCCGGACGCTTTGCCGAGCGAGGAGCCTGTGGGCGGTGCGCTCCCGGGCTCCACAGGAGCGCAGGGAGCCGAGCGCGGCGGGATTCCCCCGGTCGCGCCTACCGGCAACGAGCCCGGTGCCGTCGAGGCGAAGCGCGACCGTTTCGACGTGAAGAGGACCTGGCAGGCCGGAGTCGGCGCAGTGCTAATCCCACTCGGGGTGGTGATCATCCTCTTCGGCTGGTACGGAGCCGCTCACACTCCCTACGTGCAACAGCAGATCCCCTTCATGGCGAGCGGCTCGTTCATCGGCTTGGGGCTGATGGTCACAGGGGGGCTCCTCTTCTGGGCCCAGTGGCTCTACCGAATTTACGACCAGGCAGACTTGCACCAGGAGCAGCTAGCCGTGACCCAGCAGGCACTCGTGAAGGTCCTCGGAGACTTGAGCGAGGCAGTGTCCAGGCTCGGCTCCCTGCCCGCCGGCATGCCAGGCATCGCGCAGCCCTCGGAAGTGCCGTCTCTAGTGCCGTCCCCAGCCCCGGCTCCAGCCCCGGCTCCAGCCCCGTCTCTAGTGCCGTCTCTAGTGCCGGCTCCCCAGGCATTGGGTGTCCCGGCGAGCGGCGCAAAGGGCCGACTGTACGCGACCGCGGTGGGAAGCGCCTACCACCTCGGAGATTGCCCGGTGGTGGCGTCGTTCACCGGCGGAGTGCACGAGGTGGACGAGGCGGCGCGCGCCCGCATGCAGCCCTGCCGGATCTGCCACCCTGATGCCTGATGGCCTGATGGCGAAGCGGCACCCGGGCCAGTCCTCGCTGCAACGAGATTTGCAACGAGGCGGGCGCCTCTGCGCTCCCGATACTGACGTCAGTGTCTGTTCGAAGCTGACAAGGACGTCATAGACTGATACGCTGAAAAGCAGCACCGCCTCAGGCATGCTCCGGGCGATGCCCTATGCCAGCCGGCTCGCCCACCTAGGAGGGGGACCGAGATGTACGGAGAGAACGAGAGCACAGAGCAAACTTCCCTTGCCGGCTTCGACCCGGCCTCGTCGGATGATCCGAGGGCCCTGTTCGAAGAGCTCCGCAAGCAGCCCGTCCTGCAGATCGGACCGGGCTTTGCCGCCCTTACCCGGCGGCACGACATCGAAGCGGCGCTTCGCAACCCGGCGCTGTTCTCCTCGCGGGAGGAGGCGGTGAAGCTGGGCAACGTGCGCCCGCTCATACCTCTCCAGATAGACCCGCCCAAGCACGTGAAGTACAGGCGCATTCTCGACCCGCTGTTCGCCCCACGCCAGATGGCGGCTCTCGAGGGGGAGATCGTCGAGCTGGTGGATGACCTGATGGGCAAGTTCGTGGGTCGCGGCGAGTGCGATTTCCACGAGGAGCTGGCAGTGCCGCTTCCCTGCACGGTCTTCCTCAGGCTGATGGGACTGCCCTTGGGTGACCTGGAGCTCTTCTTGTCGCTGAAGGAGGGGATCATCCGCCCTCCCGGGGCGACTATGGAAGAGCAGGAGCCAGAGCGCAAGCGCACCGCCGACGCCATCTACGCCTACTTCGGCGACTTGGTTGACGAGCGGCGCGCCAAGCCCGGCGACGATCTTCTGACCCGCATCATGGGTTCCGAGGTGGACGGAGAGCAGCTCACCAAGGAGGAGGTGCTCGACGTCTGCTTCTTGTTCCTGATCGCAGGCCTCGACACGGTCACAGACTCGCTCGATTGCTTCTTCGCCCACCTTGCCCAGCACCCGGAGCACCGCCGCCAGATAGTGGAGGACCCAGGCGTCATATCCTCGTCGGTGGAGGAGCTGCTGCGCTGGGAGAGCCCGGTGCCGGGTATCGCCCGCGTGGCTCTCGAGGACACCGAGGTGGGTGGCTGCCCCGTCCACGCGGGGGACAACGTGTTCTTGCTGCTTGGGTCGGCGAACACCGACTACGAAGCCATGCCGGGGGCGGACGTGGTCGACCTGAGGCGTAACCCCAACCCGCACCTTGCCTTCGGGGGCGGCGTGCATCGTTGCCTGGGGTCGCATCTCGCGAGGGTGGAGCTGCGCGTGGTGCTGCGCGAGTTCCACAAGCGCATACCGGAGTACTCGCTCGCGCCCGGAACCGTTCTCGAATACACGCCCGGCCTGCGGTCGGTGTCACGCCTGCCGCTCGTGTTCTCGCCCGTCGCGGAGTTCGTGGGTTGACGATGGTGGTCCTGCGGTGCGGGTGATCTTGGACCCGGAGCGCTGCCAGGGGCATGGCCGCTGCTACACGCTCACGCCCGAGCTCTTCGAGCCCGACGACCTCGGCCACTGTGTCGTGCTCCCTTTGGCGAAGGACGTCCCGCCCGAGCTGCGTGAGGCGGCTCTGAGCGGAGTCGCCAACTGCCCCGAGCAAGCGCTCAGCGTCGAGGAGTGAGCTGAGCCCTCTGGTCGTTCAGCGCTTGGAGCTGAGCGAGCCGAGGTCTGTGGCGTGGGTGTGCTTGGTCTGCTCACCCGGTGCCCTGCGTGCAGCGATGCTCACGTCCACATCACCAGCTTCGGCCCTGAGGGCTCCGGCCGTGCACCGATCGCGGGCCCTCGAAGCGAACGGGTCGTAGGAGAAGATCCTCATCGCGTTCTCGTGCGTGATGCGGTTCACGTCCGCGTCCGGCAGCCCGGCCAAGTACTTCATTGCAGCCTCGGGAGCGTTCGGCCACGTCGAGTCCGAATGGGGGTAGTCGCACTCCCAGCAGACCTGGTCGAGGTTCAGGTGCGCTCGGCTCTCCACCCCGAAGGAGTCGTCGATGAAGCAGGTGACTATCCGGTCGAGGAATACCTGGCTCGGGAGCTGGTCGCCGAAGCTCTGGCCCGTCCAGGCCTTGTGGTGCTGGTAGACGTAGTCGATCCGCTCCAGGAAGTACGGGATCCAGCCGATGCCCCCCTCGGAGAGGGCTATCTTCAGGTCGGGGTACTTCCGCAGCACCGGGGACCAGACGAGGTCAGCGGCAGCCTGCACGATGTTCATCGGCTGCAGGGTTATGAGCACGTCGATGGGGGCGTCCGGCGCGGTGATGACGAGCTGTGACGAGGAGCCGATGTGGAGGCACACCACGGTCCCCTCGTCCGAGCAGGCGCTCCAGAAGGGGTCCCAGTGCTCGGAGTGGAGGCTCGGGTAGCCGAGCTTGGAGGGGTTCTCCGAGAAGGTCACCGCGTGGCAGCCTTTGGCAGCCATGCGACGTACCTCGGCGCCCATCAGCTCGGGGTCCCAGAGGGGGGGCAGGGCAAGGGGTATGAAACGGCCCGGGTACGCGCCGCACCAGCCTTCGACGTGCCAGTCGTTGTACGCCTGGAGCATTGCCAGCGCCTGCTCCTTGTCCTCGGTGCGGGCGAAGAGCTGCCCGCAGAACTGGGGGAAGGAGGGGAAGCACATCGAGCCGAGCACGCCGTTCACGTTCATGTCGCGCACCCGCTCGTGGATGTCGTAGCAGCCAGCTCGCATCTCCTCGAACGACGTGGGCTCTATCCCGTACTCTTCCGGAGATCGCCCGGCGACCGCGTTCAGCCCGATGTTGGGTATCTCCGACCCCTCGTAGGACCACACGTCGGTGCCGTCCTCCTTGCGAACGACCTTCGGCGCCCTGTCGCGATAGCGAGCCGGAACACGGCCCTCGAAGAGGTCGGGCGGCTCCACTACATGGTCGTCCACGCTCACGAGAACGAGATCCTCTGCCTGCATGGCCATCCCTCCTCCCCGGTCGCCGGCCACCTCACGCTCGAGGGCCGGGTAGCTGACCAGATCCCCATCATAACTCTGACGTTGCCGTCAGGCACATCCCGCGAAGTTGCCCTATGCTCGCCTCCGTGGGCGAGCTTGACGGAGACCCTGGGAGCGCTCGGCAAAGGGGTTCGCGGCCCTCACCGGCCGGTCCGGCGAACGCCGGGCCAGGCAGGGAGCCATCAGAGCTGCGAGGTGTCGCGGCGATCGCAGCTGGCGACCCCGAGCGCGTGGCGCTGGTGCTTCCCGGGGGCAGCTGGACCTTCCGGCGGCTGGACCAAGCCGCCAACGGAGTGGCGCAGGGACTCGCGGCGGCCGGGGTTGCTCCAGGCGACCGGGTGGCGGTGATGTTAGGCAACGTGCCCGAGCTCTTCTCCGTCCACCACGGCGTGGCGCGTCTCGGGGCGCTGGTCGTGCCGGTGTCGTGGAGGCTCACCGCTCCCGAGATCGCCTACATCCTCGGGGACTCGGGTGCTGCCTTCTTCGTCCACGATGGTTCGCCGGCCGCAAACGAAGCAGCCGCTCTGGCGGGAGTGGAGAGCGCAGATCCGGCGGACCCGCCTATAGCCACGCCGTCCAGCGCTCCACCGGCTGAGGAGTTCCTCGGGGCGCCCGTCACGGCGATGGGTTACACCTCGGGCACGACCGGCAGGCCGAAGGGCATAGTGCGCCCCGCCCCGGCTCCCGCCCGCGAGGCTCCGCCGCAGCCCTTTGCCCGCTTCTGGGGCTTCGGACCTAGTGACGTCCACCTCCTGTGCGGGCCCGCGTACCACACGGCGCCGGGGGCCTACGCACACATGACGCTGGTCGAGGGCGGAAGGGTCGTGGTCATGGAGCGCTTCGACGCGACCGAGTGCCTGCGGCTGATCGAAGCCGAACGTGTGACCACCTCGCACATGGTCCCGGCCAACTTCGTGAGGATCGTCCAGGCCGACTGGCGCTCTTTCGACCGATCCAGCATCCGGAAGATCCTCCATGCCGCCGCCCCCTGCCCGGTAGCGCTCAAGCGCCGGGTCCTCGAGGTGTTCCCTCCCGGGACGATCTGGGAGTATTACGGCGCGAGCGAGGGCATGGCATCTGTCATCTCACCAGAGGAGTGGCTCGAAAAGCCCGGCAGTGTGGGCAGGCCTTTCCCCGGCCTCGAGATCAGGATCCTCGACGACGACGGCAAGGAGATGCCTCGTGGCGAGATCGGGGCCGTCTACATCTCCACTACCCCCGCGGCGCGCTTCGACTACCACAACGCGCCGGAGAAGACCCGGGCGGCTTGGCGCGACGGGTTCTTCACCGTCGGCGACCTCGGCTGGCTCGATGAAGACGGCTACCTGTTCCTGGCCGACCGCCGGAACGACCTCATTATCAGTGGGGGCGTGAACATCTACCCTGCCGAGGTCGAGCAGGCCTTCATGGAGGAGGCAGACGTAGTCGACGTGGCGGTGATAGGCCTGCCCGACGACGAGATGGGCCAGAGGGTGCATGCGTTGGTGGAGCTTCGCCCCGGCACGAGCATCGGCACCGACGAGCTCGTTGCAAGGGTGTCCACGCGGCTGGCTCGCTACAAGCTTCCCCGGAGCGTAGAGGTCGTCGGATCGCTCGAGCGCGAGCCGAACGGAAAGGTGCTGAAGAACCGCCTGCGCGAGGAGCGCAGCGGAGCGAGGAGGCAAGCCACATGAGCGACACGGTTGCAGGCCACCCGGAGGTGAGGGGCGAGGAGCGCATGCTGATCGGGGGCGAGCTGCACGGAGCGCTCTCGGGCAAGACCTTCCCGAACGTCGATCCGGCCACGGAGGAGGTGCTCGGCAGCACGGCCGACGCGTCCGGTGAAGACATGGACCGCGCGATAGCAGCGGCGCGGCGTGCCTTCGACGAGACCTCGTGGTCCACCGATCACGCCTTCAGGCGGCGCTGTCTGGAGCAGCTCCAGCAGGCCATGGAAGCCCACAAGGAGGAGCTGCGCGCCGTCGTGGTGGGGGAGGCCGGAAGCCCGCTCGCAATGACCTACGCGGTGCAGGTGGAGGAGCCGATAGCGGATCTCACCTACTGGGCCGACATGGCAGGCTCGTACTCCTACGAGCGCTGGCTTCCTGAGCGCGAGGTGTTCGGGCAGCGCCACCGGCGCCTGGTAGCGCGCGAGGCGGTCGGCGTGGTCGGGGCGATCACGCCTTGGAACTATCCCCTCTACCTGAACGTTGCCAAGGTCGGACCTGCTCTCGCCGCTGGGAACACCGTCGTGCTGAAGCCCGCCCCTGACACGCCCTGGTCCGCGACGCTGCTCGGGAGGATCGCGCTCGAGGAGACCGACCTGCCGCCCGGCGTCTTGAACGTGGTCACCTCGTCGGACCACCTCGTCGGGGAGGTGCTCACCGGCGACCCGAGGGTGGACATGGTCACTTTCACAGGTTCGACTGCCACCGGGCGCCGCATCATGGCCAACGCCTCGGCCACGGTGAAGAAGGTGTTCCTAGAGTTGGGCGGCAAGTCGGCCAACGTCGTCCTCGACGACGCGGACATGGCTTCTGCCATCCCTATGAGCGCAATCGGCGTCTGCACCCACGCCGGGCAGGGCTGCGCCATCACCACGCGCCTGCTACTCCCCAGGTCGCGTTACGAAGAAGGCGTCGAGCTGGCTGCCGCGGGGATGGGAAACGTCGCGGTAGGCGACCCGTGGGACCCCTCGGTGCTCCAGGGCCCGCAGGTGAGCGCGCGCCAGAAGGAGCGGGTGCTCGGCTACATCGAGAAGGGCCGTTCCGAGGGTGCGAGGCTCGTGACGGGTGGTGGGGTCCCGAGTGGGCTAGATCGCGGCTTCTACCTGGAGCCCACCCTCTTCGCCGACGTCGACCCGAAGGCGACCATCGCCCAGGAGGAGATATTCGGGCCTGTGCTCGTGGTGATCCCTTTCGAGGACGACGAGGATGCCGTGCGGATCGCCAACGACTCGGCATATGGCCTCTCCGGAGCAGTGACGAGTGCTTCGGAGGAACGTGCTCTTGCTGTGGCTCGCAGGATCCGCACCGGCACCGTATCGGTGAACGGCGGGATGTGGTTTGCTCCCGACGTGCCCTTTGGCGGGTACCGGCAGAGCGGCGTGGGCCGTGAGAACGGCGTGGAGGGGTTCGAAGAGTACCTAGAGGTGAAGGCCATGGCCTTTCCAGCCGGATGATGCGCGCAGAGCGTGCCCGCGGCCTTCGCGATCCGATCAGCTCGGTCGTCGCTCGCCAGCCCGGGAGCGTACGCCGGACTACGCACCTCGACGTGGGCCCGTGGGAGGCAGCCGGCCCCGGGGCGCTCTGGATGCAAGGTTGGGCCCGCGATGCCGTCACGCCCGATACAGCCGGCCCCGGCGGATCGAGTGGCGCTCTGGAGGGCGAGCGGTTGCTGCCTGGCGTGACCGCGCTCGGAGAGACGGCTCTGTCTGCGGGCTTCGATCCCGAGCGTGCACTTGGCGATCTCTGCCTGGATCCCCCGGTGCCCTGGGCGGATAAGCTGCTCGGGACCCGCGCCGCCGCCGGGTTTCGAGGCCGCATCGAGGAAGTGGCACCGGAGGGCGACCGCTCCCTCGCCCGCCAGCTCCTCGATGACCTGCCAGCCGGGGCGCTGATCGCCGGCTACTCGCTCATCCGACTCGCGCAACGGGTCGGCCACGAGCCGGCGGTCACCATCCCACCCGAGAGGATAGAGAAGCTCTCGGGGACGTGCTCGGGTTGGCGACCGGGCGGCTACGCGCTCGAGACCGTGCTGGCCGGGCTGGGAGTACCGGTGCAGGACTGCCCGCCGGCAACCGACCTCTCAGCCGGTGACCCGGTCGGTTGGCATGCGATCGGCCCTCTCGCTCCCGACGTCATGCGCCGCCGGCGCCTCGTCGACGTGAGCCAGGGGGAGGACGGGTCGTTCTCGGTCTGGGCCATGTTCCGGGACACCATCGGAGAGCCCGGGGGCGGGGAGTCGGTATTGCACGAGTACGTGGTGGAGCTCGAAGTGGGACCGCCGCACGCCGAGAGGATCGCGGGTCGCGACCACGACCACGACGCTCTCGTGGTCCGAAGGATCGTAGCCGCGCCCAGAGTCCTCCCCTTCCCGGAGTGCCCCGCGGCAGCGGGCTTCGTGGGGCGCCTGGTCGGGGTGGCGGTCGCCGACCTGCCCGCGGCGGCATTGGAGCGCTCTAGTGGCGTCGAATGCTGCACGCACCTGAACGACCTGCTTCGCTCGCTCGGCTCGATCTCCGAGCTGGCCCGCGCCCTTTGCCGCTCAGGCGAGCACGCCGGCTTCGGCGAGGCGTTTGCGCTCAGCCTCCCCGATGCCGAGGATCTCACCTAGAACCAGCTCCTCGTGCTCGCCGAGGAGCGGGCTCGGGCGGTCGTAGCCCGCCTTCGCGTCCGACAGGCGAAACCCGTTCCTCTCGTAGCCGCACGCCCCCATGCAGGGGTGGTCCAGGGTCACGAAGTGGCCTCTGGCTGCTAGCTGGGGGTCCAACGATGCGTCGGCGAAGTCGGCCACCGGGACGGCCTCGATGCCAAGCGCCTGGAGCTCGGCTGCGACCTCGGCTGCGTCGCGCGTGATGGTCCACTCGCCGACGAGCGCTTCGACCCGTTCGACC
The DNA here is from genome assembly GCA_021801525.1 of Actinomycetes bacterium. Lineage (GTDB taxonomy): Bacteria > Actinomycetota > Acidimicrobiia > Acidimicrobiales > JAJYXR01 > JAJYXW01. The sequence goes on along the minus strand of JAJYXW010000177.1, from coordinate 10,852 downwards.
TCCAAGAGCCGGCCTTCGAGGGTGCGAAGAGACGCGTTGCGCGCACCGGGGCCGAGGAGACCTGCCAGCCGGTCCCAGGCCTCGTCGTCGTGGCACGCTATCGCAACGAACCTGTCGTCTCCTTGGCACGGGAAGGCGCCGTGGGGGGCGAACCTTTCCGAGCGGTTGCCGCACCTGCCGCCAGCCCGGCCGTTCACCTCGAAGTCGAGCACCCATGGCGCAAGCGTGTAAGTGGCTGCCTCGACCTGGCTCACGTCTAGGTGCAGTCCCAGCCCCGTGCGCCTCCGGTAGAGAAGGCCCGCCGCGAGCGCGGTCGCGACGAAGCGCGGGGCCAGTGAGTCGGTGATGGTGCCGTACGGGCCCACGGGCTCGCGATCGGGCCATCCGGTCAGGTAGTTGTAGCCGGCGAGAGCAGAGCCCTGGCCTCCGAAGCCCGGGTAGTCACGGTGTGGCCCGGTCTGACCCTGGAGGCACGAGCTCACCATCACCAGGTCCGGCTTCACTTCGAGGAGGGAGTCGTAGTCGAGGCCCAACCCTCTCAGTGCACGGGGTGCGAAGTTCTCCGCGACGCCGTCCGACCACGCGACGAGCCGCCTGGCGATCTCCTTTCCTTCGGCCGACTTGAGGTTCAGCGTGATGCCGAGCTTTCCCACGTTCAGCGAGTCGAACATGTCGGAGCCGTCGAGGCCGCAGGGGCTTCCGGGGCGCAGCCCGTAGGTGCGGAGGAAGTCGGGGCGTGCACGGGACTCTATGCGGACGACCGTCGCACCGTTCTCGGCGAAGTAGCGCAGCGCGATGGGCCCGGCGGCTCCGCTGCCGAGCTCGACGAGCCTGGTGCCCTCCCATGCCCCGCTGCCGTGCCCGGCGACAGGTGAAGAGTGCTCCTGCTGGTAACGACCGCTCCGGGCGCTGCGCTCGGTGGTGGCGTTCCCGGCCGGCCCCGGGCGTTCGATTTGCCCGTCTGGGTGCTTCACCTGGAGGAACGAAGCGGGGAACCTCTCCACTCCCTCGGCCGGGCGGAAGAAGCCGCGCTCGGCTAGCTGCTTGGAGGCGAGCAGCTCGGCGGGCGAGTTGATCGGGGCAAGCATCAAGTTGGTGGCGCATGCGGCCTCGTAGAGCTCTGCCATCGTTCGCGTGGCGAAGAACGCCGCCACCGGGCGCGAGATCGCGTCGAGCTCCTCGGGGCTCGTCGAGGTGTGGTCGAAGCTCGCCCAGTCCCGCTCGCTCAGCGCCGGAGTGGCGAGACCCGCCTCTTCGACGAGGCGGGTGATGGTCTCGAGGTTGGCGACGCGGGCCTTGCCACCGCGCAGGCCGAAGGACACGAAGCCGTCCTTGCACGGCCATATCTCCCTTGTCGCGCCGATATTGGCGCCTAGGCGCCGCCCCCGGTTGGCGGTCCTGGCGTAGCGGCCGGGCCAACCCATCGAGGCGATCATCACCGATTCCTGCATGGAGAGGTCGACCCGCTGGGGCCTGCCCGAGGCAAGCGCGCTGAGCGCCGCCATCGCGGCCTCGGGGCCGCTGTGAGCGTAGGAGACCGGTTCGGCGCAGCGCAGTGGCGGGCGGTCAGGGTCGCCGGTGCAGTACATGTTCCCCGTCGAGGCCATTATCCCGAGGTCCGTGGCGCTCCATTCGGAGCGTGGGCCCTCCAGTCCGAAGGGCGTGACTGACACCCATACGGCGTGCGGCGCCCGGGCGGGGTCGATCACGACGCTGCCCGGCCACCTCGGCGTGTCGATCACGACGTCGGATCGGGCAAGCAGGGCATCGAGCACGGGATCGCCGGGCCCCTCTAGTTCGAGCAGCTCCTTGCCGGCGCTCCACGCGACGAAGCGAAGGGACGTTCCGTCGGGGCCGAGCGGCGGCACTCGCCGGAGTGGGTCGCCCCCGGGCGGCTCCGCCTTCACGACCCTGGCGCCGAGGTCAGCGAGTATCCGCCCCGCGAGCGCGGCCGGCTCGCCCGCGAGGTCGAGCACCTCCAATCCCTGGAGCAATGCCTCGGTGCTCAGGACGCCGCCTTCTCGAGGACGTGGACGGCGCACGCCGATCCGAGGCCGATCACGTGCGTGAGGCCGACCTTCGCGCCGTCGACCTGGCGGTCACCTGCCTCGCCGCGCAGGTGGGTGGCCACCTCGTAGAGGTTGGCGACGCCCGTCGCTCCGATTGGATGGCCCTTGGAGATGAGCCCGCCCGACACGTTCACCGGCGTGGTGCCGTCGCGCCAGGGGGCACGCCGGTCGATGAAGTCGCCTGCCCCGCCCGGTTCGCAGAGCTGCAGGTTCTCGTAGTGGACCAGCTCGGCAGTCGCGAAGCAGTCGTGCAGCTCCACCAGGTCGAGGTCGGAGGGGCCTATCCCGGCCTTCTCGTAGGCGGTGGCAGCGGCGAGCTTGGTGAGGGTGGATACGTCGAAGTCGGCCATATCGCTCGGCACGTACGGGTCACTTGTGAGCACCGAAGCGGAGATCTTCACCGCCCGCCGGCGCACGTCGGGGTCGAGGGTCGCGAGCTTCGCGTCCGAGCAGAGCACGAGCGCCGCCGCGCCGTCGCCAGTCGGGCAGCACATGAGGAGCGTGTTCGGGTAGGCGACCATCTCGGCTGCCATTATCTCCTCGAGGCTGAAGCGCTTCTGGTACTGGGCGAGCGGGTTCAGGGTCGAGTGGGCGTGGTTCTTCTCCGCCACCTTGGCGAACTGCTCCAACCCGACGCCTCCGTGCTCGTACGCGTACTCCATCCCCACCTGAGCGAACACCCCGGGCATCAGCTGCGTTCCTATTATCCCTTCGACAGGCATGACGGAGCCGTAGCGGCCCGAGGGGGTGAAGCCGGCGGGCTTCGGACGCGACCTGCCGGCGTTGCCGAGCAAGCCCATCTTCCCCATCTGCTCGACGCCGACCGCCAGGGCCATGTCCGCCTCGCCCGCCTTGATGGCGAGGATCGAAGTGCGCACCGCGGTTGCCCCGGTGGCGCACGCGTTCGCCACGTTGTACACGGGGATGCCCGTCTGGCCTATCTGCTTCTGTAGGCGCTGGCCGAGCATGTTCGGGGCCTCCGACAGGCATCCCACCGCCATCACCTGCATGTCGTGGATGGTCGCCTGGGCATCGCCAAGCGCAGCCAGGGCCGCATCTGCTGCCAGGTCTATTACGTCGTGGTCCGGGTACCTCCCGAAGCGGGTCATCGACGCGCCGATTATCCAGGCTTCTGCGCTCATCTCTCCTCCAGTGCGCTCGCTGTGCTGAGTGCTGCCGGTCCCTGCCTGCAGTCCCTCTCCATTCTCACCCCGGGCCTCACCCCGGGCCTTCACCCGGCCTTCACCCGGCCTTCACCCGGCCTTCACCCGGACCTCACCCGGACCTCACGCGGGCGTGAAGCCGAAGGCCACCGCCTCTGTCCCCTCCTCGTCCACCCCGCACGGGAAGGTCGTGAGCCTTACCCGGGCGCCCAGCTCTATCGAAGCTGGATCGGGCTCCACACCGACCAGGTTTGCCTTCACCATGCCGTCTCCGTCGAGGGCGACCGTGCACGACACGTACGGAACGGGGACGCCGGGGGCAGCGCGGCTGACGATGGTGAACGAGCGAAGCGTCCCCGTCGTGGCGAGCGACTTCTTCTCGAAGCTCGTGGTGCCGCACGAGGCACAGGCGTTCCGCCGGTCGAAGAAGAGAGCTCCACACGACGCACACGCGTTTGCCACCAGGTGCGGATCGCCCTGCAGCACCAGGTAGTCGACGATCGGGATCTGGCGGGTGGATGCCTCGGACGCAGCAGTGGTGGTCATGCTGCCAGGCTATCCGACGGCGATGACGCCCGTGTCATAGAGTGGCACCGGCCGGAGAAGTTCCAGAAGTTCGAAGCACTGGCGTACAGGCGCGCACAAGCGCTAGCGAAACACCGAGAACAACATGCGCCGGTCCCCGTTCGACGTGCCGGCGCTCGAGGAGGAGGCTACCCGTGTCCGAGCAATCACAAGCAGGCAGCGCACCAGTAGGCAGCCCACCGGAAGAGCGTCCATTGGACGAGCAGGTGCTCCACCGGGTGGCCGATCGGGTCTCGTGGATAACCCTGAACCGCCCGGAGGTCCGGAACGCCATGACAGCGGACCAGCGCGAGAGGGTTATCTCCCTGCTCGACGAGGCGAGCGCCTCCCTGGACGTGGGTGCGGTAGTCATCACGGCGACGGGCGAGGGTTTCTGCACCGGGGCCGATCTCCGGGCAGGCCGCCCGGGCGGGGCACCACGCCCGGTCGCGGCCCCCGAGCGCACCATGGGCGACGTGTCGCGGATGATCCGCCAGGGTGCGCAGCGCCTGATCGCTGCAGTCATCGACTGCGAGAAGCCGGTGCTGGCCGCCGTGAACGGCACCGCGGCGGGCCTTGGTGCGCACCTGGCCTTCGCCTGCGACCTCGTCGTCGCGGCCGAAGAGGCGCGCTTCATCGAGGTGTTCGTGCGCCGGGGGATCTCCCCCGACGCAGGCGGTGCCTACCTCTTGCCACGCCTGGTCGGACTGCAGCGAGCCAAAGAGCTCGTGTTCTTCGGCGACGACCTGCCTGCAGCTCACGCGGAGAGGTTGGGACTGGTCAACCGGGTGGTCCCGAGAGTGGACCTGGAGCGCGCGGCCGGCGAGTGGGCGGGGCGCCTGGCTTCTGGCCCCACCAAGGCGCTCGGTGCCGCCAAGTGGCTGCTCAACCGCTCGCTCGACTCCGACAGGCGCACCGCCTTCGACGAGGAGGCAATGGCGCAGGAGCTGGTCACTCAGACGGCGGACATGGCGGAGGGCATGAGGGCCTTCGCCGAGCGCCGCAAGCCGGAGTTCAGGGGTTGGTAAGCACCCAGTGGCGCCCGAGGCCGGCACTGGGCAAGCGCCGCCGAGGTGAAGTACACTGACACGAGAGTCAGGGAACTGACGGGGGAAGCGAGGGAGGAGCGATGGCGCACGAGTACCGGTTGATCTCTGCCGACGGGCACGTGGTGGAGCCGCCTGACATGTGGACGAAGTACCTGCCGGCGCGCTTTCACGACCGTGCGCCGCGCTTGGTGAAGGACCCGAAGGGAGGAGACGCCTGGGAGCTGGCGCCAGGCGCCCCGCCCATGCCGATAGGCCTAGTCACCAATGCCGGCCCCTATGGCAAGCGCTACGAGGAGCTCGAGTGGTACGGCTCCACCTACGAGACCATCATGAAGGGGGCCTTCTCGGGCAAGGAGCGTCTCGAGGAGCAGGACTTCGACGGCGTGGACGCCGAGGTGCTCTTCCCGTCCCAGCGCACCATGGCCGCTTTCATGGCGCAGGAAGACGACGACTACCACCTGGCAGGCCTCGAGGCTTACAACACCTGGATGCACGACGAGCTGATGGCGGCCGACCCCGATCGCCTCATCGGCCTCGCCCAGATGCCGGGAGTCGACGTGGCCACCGCGATCAAGTGGCTCCGCGACGCCAAGGCGGCGGGGTACAAGGGCGTGATCATCTCCGCCTACCCGTCGGGCAACGCGGACCTCTCTCGCGACGACGACGCGTTCTTCGAGGTGGCCGAGGCCGAGCAGATGCCGGTTCACATACACAGCGGGCTGCGTCAGGCAGGCAAGCGCAAGAAGTCCGGCTCGGGCCAGCGTGCAGCCGTCGAGGCGGGCAAGCCGCCCGGCCTCGCCCAGATGGGAGGTGCCGTCGGCGACGCGTCGCAGTTCATGTCCAAGTTCATCTACTCGGGGCTCTTCGACCGCTTCCCGGGCCTGCAGATGGTCGCGGTCGAGTGCGGAGCCGGTTGGATCCCGCACTTCCTCGAGCACATGGACGACCACTACTGGCGCAACCGCACCTGGGTGGGCTCGGAGCTGAAGATGCTCCCGAGCGAGTACTTCAGGCGGAACTGGAAGGCAACGTTCATACGGGAGCCCTTTGCGGTTGCTGTGCGCCATTGGATTGGCGTCGACAACCTCATGTGGTCGTCCGACTACCCTCATCACCGGCACGATTGGCCCTACAGCCGGCGGGTGGTGGAGGAGTCGATGGCTGGGGTGCCAGAGGCGGAGCGCCGCCGCATGGTCTGCGACAACGCTCACGAGCTATACCGGCTCGGCTGAGAGGAGGAATCCGTGGCGACGCCGTGGGATTACGAGGGTAAGCGTGTGCTGGTGAGCGGCGGCGGCGGAGCCGGAATGGGATCGGAGGTCGTGCGCGACCTCGTCTCTCTCGGCGCCGAGGTGCACGTGTTCGATCTGTTGGAGCCCCCGGTCGATGTGACCAGCTTCACGGCGGTCGACCTGCGCGATCCGCAGGTGATCGACGAGGCCGTCGACGGCATGGGCGGGCGTATCGACGCGCTGTTCAACTGCGCCGGGCTGCCCGGCCCGCCGTTCAGCGGGCTCGACGTGATGCTCGTCAACTTCGTTGCCGCACGGCATCTCACAGGCCGGGTCAGTGCCATGATGCCCGGAGGTGGCGCCGTGGCTACGATCTCCTCTGCAGGCGCGTACGGATGGGAGCAGGCCATCGGCCAGGTGGCGGAGCTGGTGGCGACAACTGGCTACGAGGCAGCCCGCAGATGGTGTGAGGAACATCCCGAGGCGGTGGGCGAAGGCTACCTGCTCTCGAAGCAGGCGATCATCGTGTGGACCATGCACGCCGCCATCGACCTCGCGCCGAAAGGCATCCGGGTGAACTGCACGAGCCCCGGGCCGACCAACACCCCCATGATGCCGTCCTTCGAGTCCTACATGGGCAAAGACTTCATGGATCGCTTCCCGAAGCCCCTGGGCCGGAACTCGACTGCGGCGGAGCAGGCCCACATGCTCGTCTTCATGAACAGTGACGCCGCCTCGTACCTGACCGGCGCCAACATCTACGTCGACGGGGGCTTCTCCGCGGGTATGGTCACCGGCCGGTTGGACTTCTCGGTCCTCCAGTGACCAGCAGGGTGATGCGCGAGATGGATGCAAGGACCAAGCGCGAGGCGAGGGTCGCGAAGGGCAAGGCGCGCTCCCCCGAGAACGGGTCGAACAAGCGCCAGGACCTGGAGAGGCTCTTCCACCCCGACGCGGTGGCGATAGTCGGTTCGGTGAACCGCAAGGCGGACCCGGGCAAGCTTAGGGCTTTCTACGACGAGCGCTGGGGCGCCGGCAAGTGGTACCTGGTCAACGCCAAGGGCGGCTCGGTCGGCGACGTGAGGATCTACGAGAGAGTGACCGATGTCCCGGTTGCGCTGACGCTCGCAGTCGTGAACGTCGGCACCAAGCTGGTGGCCGGGGTGATGGAGGAGTGCGGAAAGCACGGCGTGCCCTACGTGCTGGTCTTCACCGCCGGCTTCAGCGAGGTGGGTCCAAAGGGCGCCGCCTTGGAGCGCGAGGTGGGCGAGATGGCCGGCCGCTACGGCATCCGCGTGTTCGGCCCCAATACCAACACGAACGCGTTCGAGGCGCTGCCCGAGCCGCCGCGAGTGCGCGGGGGCCGCATAGGCCTCGTCACCCAGAGCGGCCACCAGGGGCGGCCCATCGTCCAGGGCACCGAGTTCGGCGTGGCGTTCTCGCGCTGGGTGCCGACCGGCAACGAGCTCGATCTCGACGCGGCCGACTTCATCGAGTACTTCGCCTACGACGACAGGACTGCTGTTATCGCGGGCTACTTCGAGGGTTTCCGCGATCCGTCCAAGTTGAGGCGCGCCCTCGAGGCTGCCAACGACCAGCGCAAGCCGGTGGTGGCGCTGAAGGTCGGCTCCACGAGCGCTGGTACGCGCATGGCTGCCTCGCACACCGGGCACCTGGCCGGATCCGACGCGGTGGTGAGCGGGCTCTTCGCGCAGCACGGCGTGGTGCGCGTCCGCGATCTGGACGAGCTCTTGGAGACTGCCGCGCTGTTCGCCAAGCTTCCCGCGGGTACGGGCCCCAACTGCTGCCTCTACTCGATCTCGGGCGGCTCCGGCGCGCTCATGGCCGAGGTGGCCGAGTCTCATGGCGTGCCGGTCCCGCTGCTCTCGCCAAGGACGCAGGCTGCCCTGCACGAGGTCCTTCCCGACTACCTGACGGTCGGCAACCCCGTGGACAACGGCGCCCAGTTCCTCGTCTCGGCGCCCGAGGCCGACCGGCGCAGGGTGCTCGAGCTCGTCGCCTCCGACCCGGCGATCGACGTGATCGTCGTCGGCATCACGGGCGCGCTCGGCAGGCTCACCGACCGCTTCGCAGAGGACCTCGCGGCCTTCGCCGACGAGCTCCCTAAGCCGGTGGTCGTCACCTGGAACTCCTTCAAGACCGACGACAAGGGCTTTTCCCTCCTAGTCGAGACCGGTCTGCCGATGTTCCGTTCCTTCCGGGGCTGCTTTGCCGCTCTCGACGCCTTCGCCGGCTACCAGCGGGCAGCCGAGCGCTTCCGGCACCGCCGGAGCTTGCCAGCGAGGCTCCCGGCGGCGGCGAGGGAAGTCATGGAGAGCTTGCCGCCTGGCCCCCCCCGGTCCTCGCGCCGCGTGCTCGACGCTGTCTCCTCGACGGCCCTGCTGGCGTCGTTCGGGGTGCCGATGCCTGCCGAGGGCCTGGCGGGCACGGCGGCGGACGCGGCCAGGCTTGCTACCGAGATCGGGCCGCCGGTGGTGATGAAGATCGCCTCCGCCGACTTCCCGCACAAGTCGGACGCCGGCCTGGTCGTCGTGGGCGTCCCCTCCCCGGCCGAGGCGAGGCGCACATTCTCGAGGCTCGTCGAGCGTGCCAGGGAGGTGAAGCCCGGTGCCCACCTCGACGGCGTGACCGTTCACCAGCAGGTGGAGGGTGGCATCGAGATGATCGTCGGCGTCACTCGCGACCCCGTGCTCGGGCCGGCGATCATGGTGGGAACAGGGGGAGTGTTCGCAGAGGTGCTGGCCGACGTGGCGGTACGACCCCTCCCGGTCGACCGGCGCGACGCAGAGGAGATGGTGAGGTCGCTGAAGGGGGCCGCGCTCCTCGCTGGTGCCCGCGGGCGCGCGCGAGGGGACCTGAAGGCGCTGGTGGACGTGATCATGTCCGTCGCACGCCTGGCTTCGGCTTGCGGGGAAGAGCTTCTCGAGCTCGACCTGAACCCGGTTACCGTCCTTCCCACAGGAGCTCTGGCGCTCGACTCCCTCGTGGTGCTCGCATCGAAGCCGGCAGAGGCGCGCCCTCCGGCAGCGAAGAAGTCGAGCCGCTGACGGCCCGATGGATCTGGAGCTCACCGACGACCAGCGCGACCTCCAGGGAGCAGTCGCCGCCCTGCTCGCCCGCGAGTGCCCGCCTTCGCTGGTGCGCGCCGTCGTCGAAGGGAGGCTTGCCGGATCGGAGGGGGCGGCGAAGGAGCTGGATGCGCTCTTCGCCAAGATGGCGGAGCTTGACTGGCCAGCCATCGGCGTGCCCGAGGCAGAGGGCGGCCTCGGGCTCGGCTTCGTCGAGACGGTGCTCCTTGCCGAGCAGCTCGGCCGGGCAGTAGCGCCCGGTCCGCTGTTCCCGACGGTCTCGCAGTTCGTTCCCGCCATCCTGGCCTCAGCCGACGCTGAGCAGCGCGAACGGTTCCTCCGCCCGGTGGCACGAGGAGAGTCGAAGGGCACCTTGGCGTTTGCCGAGCGCCCTGCCAGCTTCGCCCCGGAGGATGTCCGCGCCGTTGCCCGGCCCGACGGCGACGCCTTCGTGCTGAGCGGCACGAAGGACTATGTCATGGAAGCCTCGGGCGCAACCGAGATAGTGGTAGCGGCCCGCCTCGAAGGCACTTCGGGCAGGGAGGGCCTGTCTCTCTTCGCAGTTCCCCGCAGTGCTCTGGACGTGGTGCCGACCGTTTCCCTGGACACCTCCAGGGAGCTCTCCACGGTGTCGATGCGCGGGGTGCGAGTGGGCCCGGACCGAGTGCTCGGAGCTCCGGGGAGCTCAGCTGGGAAGCTCGAGGCGGTGCTCTGCCAGGCAGCGGTCGCTCTAGCCGCCGAGATCGTGGGCACCTGCCAGTCGATACTGGACATGGTCGTGACGCACGTGTCGAGCCGCGAGCAGTTCGGCGTGAAGATCGGCTCTTTCCAGGCGGTGAAGCACAAGGCCGCGAACATGTACGTGGCCGTGGAGTCGGCGAGGGCCCTCACCTACTTTGCCGCAGCAGCCATTGCCGAGAACGACGAGCGGGCCGGGCTCGCCGCATCGATGGCGAAAGCCGCTGCCGGGGACTGCCAGGAGCTGGTCGCCGAAGAGGGGATCCAGTGCCTCGGCGGCATCGGCTACACCTGGGAGCACGACATGCACATGTTCGTGAAGAGGGCGAAGACCGGCGCCCTCTTACTGGGCTCGGCTGCCGAGCACCGGGAGCGTGTGGCCCGCCTGATCGGCCTCTGAGCGCTCAGCTGCCGGTGCCGGGGTAGCCGCCGCCGCCGAAGCGCTCGTCGAGGGCGTCGTAGTCGACGGCAAATCCCTTGCGGGGCAGCTCCTCTACGAGCTCCACGGACTTGGGCTTCTTGTAGGAGGCGATGTTCTCGCGGCAGTGCTCTATCAGTTCGGACTCCGACGCCGTCGCGCCATCCTTCAAGACGACGATCGCCTTCACGTTCTGGCCCCACGTGCGGTCCGGCACCCCTATGACTGCGGCATCGGCCACGGCGGGATGAGTCTTCAGGCAGGCCTCCACCTCGACGGGGTAGATGTTCTCCGCAGCTGATTTGACGATCCTGGTCTTGGGGCCGATGAAGGTGAGAGACCCGTCGTCCTCGATCCGGCCGAGGTCCCCTGTGTGGTGCCATCCCCCGCGCTGGCGCTCGGCGTTCACCTCGGGGCGGTTGTGGTAGCCGTTCATGACGGTCGACCCGCGTACGGCGATCTCTCCGGTCTCGCCCGGCGCGACCTCCTCGCAGCCAGGCCCGAGAATGGCGATCTGCAAGTTGGGCGCT
>JAJYXW010000154.1 GCA_021801525.1 Actinomycetes bacterium | reverse complement strand
TTGCAGCGTGGGGATCGCTATCAGCGAGCAGGGTGCGAGCTCGGATCCTGCCAAGCTGGTGCAGGCAGCCGACAAGGCCATGTACGACGCCAAGCGGAGGCGGCGCGAAGGGCAAAGCGGACCCGCGGGCCGAACACTGCTGCCTAGCCCCGGCAAGCACCTCCCGGGCTGAGCGTGACTACGGCGCTCGGCGCCCCTCTCCTGGACGCGAACTCGAGCATGCTCGCACATGGCTTGGATACGACCCTGGCGCCGCTCACCGAGACGTGGTATCCCTGGAACCCGTCCGGCACGCACGCCGGGACTGGTTCGACGTCGCCGGCCCACGGCGGGAACACTACCGGGAAGCCACACCTGCTGCCGTTGGCTCGGCGGTCGACCTCGCGCCATCTGTAAGACGGATGGCTAGCATCACCTGCATGAAAGCTGGCGACACCGCTCCAGACTTCACCATCCCTCGGGAGGACGGCACCCTCGTGTCGCTCTACGAGGTTCTCGAAAAGGGCCCCGTTGTGCTCTATTTCTATCCGCGGGCGCTGACCGCCGGATGCACGGCGGAGAGCTGCCATTTCCGGGATCTCGCCAAGGAGTTCGCGGACGTGGGGGCCACGCGACTCGGCATCAGCGCGGACCCGGTCGAGCGCCAGAAGCGCTTCGCGGACAAGCATGGCTTCGACTTCCCGCTCCTGTCGGACACCGACCGGAAGGTGGCGGCCGCCTTCGGCGTGAAGCGGCCCGGCCCAATCTTCAACAAGAGGGCTACCTTCGTGATCGGCACGGACCACAAGGTGATCGCAGTCATTGCGAGCGAGCTCGACATGGCCAAGCACGCCGACCAGGCACTCCAGGCGCTCTCCCAGCGCGCCGGCTAGCCCCCGTCGCAGCCCCGGCGCTAGCCTTCGGGCACGAGTGAGGGAGGGCCGATGGAGAGCATCTGCGAACTGCTTGGGATCGAGTACCCGGTGCTGGCGTTCAGCCACTGCCGCGACGTGGTGGCCGCCGTCTCCAAGGCTGGGGGGATGGGTGTCCTCGGAGCTGTGACGTACACTCCCGACGAGCTCGAGGTCGAGCTGAAGTGGATCGAGGAGCAGGTGGGGGGAAAGCCCTACGGCATCGACGTCCTCATTCCGGCGAGCATCGAGGGACTGGGAGATCTGGACCCGAGCACCCTCGAGGGCATCGATGTGAAGCAGCTCCTGCCTGAGCCGCAGCGGCACTTCCTCGACGACCTGCTGGCCCGTCACGGCGTCCCTGCCGCCCAGGACCAGGGCCAGGAGCATGGTCGCAGGCGGCCTGGCCTAGGGGGTCTGGTGCTGCCGACCACCCTTGCAGAGGTCGCCCTGGAGCACCCGATCGGGTTGGTCGCGAGTGCCCTCGGACCGCCGCCTGCCAAGCTCGTCACCGCCGCGCACGAGCGCGGTGTGCAGGTGGCCGCGCTCGTAGGCACGAAGGAGCATGCGCTGCGCCAGAGGGATGCCGGCGTGGACATCGTGGTCGCCCAGGGCACCGAGGCAGGAGGCCACACCGGTGAGATCGGCACCATGGTCCTCGTGCCCGAGGTGGTGAAGGCAGTGGCGCCGCTGCCGGTCCTCGCTGCCGGAGGGATCGCGTCCGGTAGGCAGATGGCCGCGGCGATGGCACTCGGGGCCCAGGGGGTCTGGACGGGTTCGGTCTGGCTCACCACGGAGGAGGCCGAGACGAACCCGGTGGTGAAGGAGAAGCTGCTCGCAGCGTCCTCGCGCGACACGGTGCGTTCCAAGTCGCGCACCGGCAAGCCGGCACGCCAGCTTCGAAGCGCATGGACCGACGCGTGGGAGTCGCCGGAGAGCCCCGGGGCGCTCCCCATGCCGCTCCAACCGTTGCTAGTCGAGGACGCGGTGAGGCGGATAGACCGGGCTGCGGTCGCTGGCAATCCCGGAGCGAAAGAGCTCGCCAACTACTTCGTGGGCCAGGTCGTGGGATCACTCGAAAGCGTGCGGCCCGCGCGCCAGGTGCTCCTCGACATGGTTCAGGAGTACGTGGAGACCGTGGCGGAGCTCGCGAGCAGCCTGGGCGGGGACTGAGGCAGTGCGGACGGGGACTGAGGCAGTGGGGACGGGCGTTGGGCGCCAGACCCGGACGGCGGGGGCGTGGCGAGGCGGCGAGGCGTAGGGCTCGTGCCGGCGACGAACGTGGCATCGGAGGTGACTGGTTCGATCTGGAAGCTCCGGGTAGCTCCGGGCGACCAGGTCGACTCGGGCCAGGAGCTCCTCGTGATGGAGTCGATGAAGATGGAGATACCGCTCTTCTCGCCGGTCGGCGGCACGGTGTCTGAGGTACGCGTGAGCGAGGGCGACTCCGTCGGCGAGGGCGAGGTCCTGCTCGTCATCGAGCGCTGAGGTCTCCGCTCCCCGAGCTGCCGGGATGCCCGGCGCGTTCGAGCTGGACACCGTGTTACAGCGCTCAGGTCGTCCTCCCCCCAGGTCGGCGAGCAGTGTCCCCGCCATCGGTCCCGCTATCACGTGGGCGAGCTCGAGGACCGTCAGGCCGGCGATTGCGAGCTTCCGGGGCGCGTGCTCATCAGCCGCGCATTATGTGGGTCCGGCGCTCGATCAACACCCGCGGTCTCGCTGGCGAGGAGCGGTAGAGAGCGAGTCGAGTGGCGAGCTGCCGGCGAAGCTCGCGGCCGGGGACGATGTCGTCGACGAAGAGCTCCGCTGCGGGGCCCCATGCCCCGATGTCGCGCTCGTACTCCTCGCGCTTTGCCGCCACGAAGCTCTCCCGCTCGTCGGGCTCGATCTCCTCGATCTTGCGGCCGTAGATTGCCTGGAACGCCGCCTCTGGGCCCATGAGGCCGAGCTTCGCCTGCGGCAGGGCGATGGTGCAGTCGGGCTGGAACGTCGCCCCGGACATCGCCATGTAGCCAGCGCCGTACCGTTTGCGGACGATCATGTAGATGCGCGGCTGGACCGCTTCCGCGGCCACCTGCCGCGAGGGGCAGCGTTGTGAAACCTGGTTGCACAAGTAACTTGCACAATGCTGTGCCAGGGCGTAGGCTCGCCTCATGGGTCGACGACCGCGCATACCGGCTGCGCTCGAAGAGCTGCTCCGAAGCGGCGGGCGCCATGCGTGGAGCCTCGAGGAGCTCCACGAGGGCCTGGTCGCCTCGGGGGTGGCAGCGGACTTCTCCTCGGTGTTCCGGGCGGCGGCGAAGCTCGAGTCCGACGGCGTGCTCCAACGGGTCGAGCTCGGTGACGGCCGTGCCCGCTTCGAGATGGCCCCTTGCTCGAGCGCCGTGAGCGGGCACGAAGGCCATCACGACCACGTACGCTGCGAGGCCTGCGGCGCTGTGGTCCCTGTCAGCTGCGGCGTGGTCTCGCCGGCGGTGTCGGCCATCGAGGCCGCTACCGGGTTCGCCATCGGAGGCCACAGCCTGGTGCTGACCGGCACCTGCAGGGAATGCCGGGGCGACGGCCGATGACCCTTGCCGCCGTCGACCTCTGGGCTCCCGGCCACATAGCCGGGATCGCGGTGCTGGTCACGGCGTTCCTGCTCGGCATCGTCCACGGCATCACGCCCGACGAGCACACATGGCCGATCACCTTCAGCTACGCGATAGGGGGCTACTCGACGAAGAAGGGAATGAGGGCTGGGCTCGTGTTCTCGTTCTTCTTCACGCTGCAGCGTGCCCTCGCGAGCGAGCTCGCCTACCTCGGGCTCGCCCGGGTGCTCACCACCGGTTCGGTCGACTACGCGCTCTACGTCGTCGTCGGCGCCCTGATGGCCCTGGGGGGGGTCATGATCGTGAAGCGACGCCGCACGCTCCACCTGCACCTGCCGGGCCTTCAGCGTTACGCGGACCGCTCCATGCACACGGCTGCCGAGCCCTCGGGCAGTGCACCTGGCTGGCTCGACGACCCCCGTCCCTGGATGCCCGCAGTGCATGGGTTCGTAGCCGGATGGGGCTTCGGAGCCTTCGCCGTCATCATCTACACGGTGCTCGCCCCGGCGATGCACTCTGCCGCGCTCGGATGGGTACCGGGCGCTCTGTTCGGGCTCGGCACCACCGTGGTGCAGGTGCTCGCGGGCGCGCTCTTCGGCAAGGTCGCCTCGAGGCGCGGGCTGTCCCAGGAGGGCATCCGCAGGGTTGCGCTCCTCACGGCGGGGCGTACGCTCAAATGGGGCGGCTTTGCGTTCGTGGTGGGCGGGCTCTTCGGCTTGGCCTTCCCGAACCTGGCAGGATCGAGTATCGGCACCGGCTTGCATGTCCACAACCTGGCCCATTTCGGCCTGCCGCTGGTTCTAGTGCTTTTCGCCGTTCTCGGGGTGGGAATCACCACCCTGGTCCGTGAGACGCGGTCGCTTTCTGCCTCCGAGCACCCAGCCCCCGAGCACCCAGCCCCCGAGCACGCGGCCCTATAGGGCTTTCCACTGATGAAGCGTGCATGTGCTCGCGCAAGCTGCGCTGTGCTGCGTGGGGGGCGACGGTCTCTGCACGCCTTCCCACTGGGTCTATTGGTCGCAGCCGGACTCGTGGCGCCGCGCACAGCGCCGCTTCCTTCACCTGCGGTCGCCCGGCTCGAGCCGGCCGCGCCGGCAAGCGCCGCCATCGCCACAATCGACGCGCTCGCCTGCGCGAGCCCGGCGCGCTGCTTCGCCGCCGGCTCGACCGTGGCGCCAGGGGCTCCAGGGTCGTCCACCAGCGCGGTGCTGCTCGGCACCTCGGATGCAGGGCACTCCTGGAGCGCAGAGCCCACCCCGCCGGGCAGCTCGTCGCTGGCGGCGATCTCGTGTGCGAGCGTCGCTTACTGCACGGCCGTGGGCTCCGCTGCGGGACCGGACCCCTACAGCCTCCCGGCTGCGTCCATAGTCGCCACCACCATCTCCGGTACGTCCTGGGTGGCACAGCCTGCTCCTCCGGGAGCTCCGTTCCTGAGCGGAGTCTCGTGCGCGGGCCTCGCACCTGGCTCCTCGGCCGGCACCGGTGGCGTGGGCGGCACCACGACCGGCTCCGTTGGCGCCGGCTGCTGGTCGTCGGTCACGTTCAACGGGGTGATCGCGACCACCGACGGAGGGGCCGGCTGGGGACTGCAGGCGATGCCGGTACCCGGCAACCCCGTGCAGCTGCGAGCGATGTCCTGTTCTACAGGCGGCGCGTGCGCGTCGGCCGGCAACTACTACGACGCGGCGGACGCGACGATGGTTCCCCTCCTTGTCGACAACCCCGCTGCGGCAACCGATGGCGGCGGGTGGGCGGTCCGGCCTTTGCCCTTCGCGTCCGGCCGGCTCGATGGGATCGACTGCTCTTCGGCGAACGAGTGTGTCGCTGTCGGCCAGGAGCCGGGCCCGCCGCCGGGCGCCGCGGGCAGCTCAGGCCAGGGTGCCGGAGCTGCCCAGGGGGTGATAGTCGTGTCGAGCGACGTGGCTGCGGGAGCACCGGCTTGGACGATGGCGGCTCCCGCAGGGGTGGGGATCCTGGAGTCGGTCTCCTGCCCGACGGCGTCCATATGCGTCGCGGTCGGCGGCAACGCCCCTGCCGGCTCGCCGGGCGGCTCCCTTGGCACTGGGGTGGTCCTGGTCTCAGAGAACGGCGGGTCGACCTGGTCGAGCGCGGCGCTTCCCCCAGGGGTCGGCCTCCTCGACGCCGTGACGTGCCCGACTGCTTCGTCGTGCCTGGCCGCGGGAAAGTCGGTTGCGTCGGGGATCGTGATGCTGAGCTCCTCCGACGGGGGCGGCACATGGTCCTACGACCAAGCACCCGAGAGCGTGCCCGTACCTGGCGCGGGCACGCCCGGTGGCGCTGTGTCCGGGCACTACCTGAGCACGATCGCCGGCAGCCTCGCGGCGGCCGGTCCGGCGGCGAACGTGGGGTCCGCAACTGCTCCGCAAACTATCACTGACTATGTGCGAACGTATGTATTAGGCTGTCAGTGTGAGGTTGTCTGAGTGGGCGAAGCAAGAGGGGGTGCATTACCAGACCGCCT
>JAJYXW010000046.1 GCA_021801525.1 Actinomycetes bacterium | reverse complement strand
TGAGGACGGGGCACCCCGCGACGGGGCAGCTTCGCCTGGCAGGTCCGGGGGCACATTGGACACTTCGCAGGCAGGACCGGCGCGCATGCGGGAGGGGCCAGGGCAGGTCGCGCACCATGGCACCGGCGAGACCTTCGTGGTGCCTGGTAACGACTTGATGGTCGGCTTGCTCGGCCAGCACGACGAGCTGCTCAGGCTCGTGGAGCGGGGCTTCGAGGGGACGCGCATCGTGGTCCGAGGCAACGAGATCAGTGCCCAGGGTCCCGAAGCGGATACGGTGGTGCGCCTCTTCGGGGAGCTGGTGGTGCTTCTCGAGCAGGGGCAGCGGCTCGACGCAGCAGATATAGGACGCACCGTGGCGATGGTGAAGGACGATACGAGCCCGGCGGAGGTCCTGGCGCACGAAGTCCTCCGCTCGGCGCGAGGTCGCGCGGTACGCCCGAAGACGGCGGGCCAGAAGCGCTACGCGGACGCGATAGCTGCCAACGTGGTCACCTTCGGGATAGGTCCTGCTGGGACAGGCAAGTCCTACCTTGCTGTGGCTCTCGGAGTCAGGGCTCTACAGGGGCGCGAGGTGGACCGCATAATCCTCACGCGCCCTGCGGTGGAGGCCGGCGAGCGCCTGGGGTTCCTGCCGGGCGACCTCATGGCGAAGGTCGACCCGTACCTACGTCCTCTCTACGACGCCCTTTACGACTTGCTCGCTCCCGAGGGCGCCCAGCGACTGATCGAGCGCGGCTCGGTAGAGGTCGCGCCCCTGGCCTTCATGCGCGGGCGGACGCTCAACCGGAGCTTCATAATTCTCGACGAGGCGCAGAACACTACTCCCGAGCAGATGAAGATGTTCCTGACCCGCATCGGGTTCGAGTCGAAGGCAGTGGTCACGGGCGACGTGACCCAGGCCGACGTCCCAGGCGGTCGCTCGGGCCTGGATGGTTTACCCGAGCTGCTGGGCGGGATCGACGGAGTGGCATTCGTGGAGCTCACGCGGCGCGACGTCGTGCGTCACCGGATCGTCGCGGACATCGTCGCCGCCTACGAGCGTGCCGGTGGTACACCCGGGCCGCGAGCGGGCTCGGGGCGTTCGCGCAAGGGACGCTGACGTGGCGGCAGAGGTCTTCGTCGCCGACGAGCAGGATGCATTTGTGATCGACATCGAGCGCTACGCGCGGCTGGCCACCGACGTTCTAGGAGCGGAGGGCGTTAGAGGAGAGACGGAGGTGTCGCTGCTCTTCGTGGAGGAAGAGGCCATCGCGGAGCTGAACCAACGCTTCCTCGGCCGCAGCGGTCCGACCGACGTGCTCGCATTTCCCATCGACGACGCTCCCGAGCCGGGAGGGCGCTCGCCGGACGAGGGAGGAACCGGGCCAGGCGGCTCTTCCTATGACGACGGGGTGATGCCACTCCTCCTCGGTGACGTGGTGGTGTGTCCGGCCGTCGCAAGCGCTGGAGCGGCCGAGCACGGCGTCGCGCTCCAGGACGAGATCGCGCTTCTGGTGGTGCATGGGCTTCTCCACCTCCTCGGCATGGACCATTCCGAGGAATCAGAGGCCGAGGAAATGGAAAGGCGCGAGCGGGAGCTCCTCGAGCGCTTTGGGGCACTGGGCACGAGGTGATCCTCCGAGCGGGAAGTCCTGGAGCGCCTCCGGCCCGAGGAGCGCTGCTGCTGGCCGTGTCCGGGCGTCTAGGTCCAGGCGACTGGTTGCTGGCAGCGCTGGTCGTGGTCATGCTCGTTGCCGCTGCGGTGCTCGCGCTCGCGGAGACCAGCCTGGTGAAGACCTCCAAGGCGCGGGCCCTCTCCTTGGAGGACGAGGGGCGCCGTGGCGCGCGCCAGCTCGTAGAGCTCGTGGAGCATCCAGACCAGTTCTTGAGCGCAGTGCTCCTGGTGGTGCTCGTCTGCCAGCTCGTGTCCGCCACATTGATCGGAGTGCTCGCAGAGCGGATCTTCGGCGCGCTGGGAGTCGCCCTGGCTGCGTTGGCGGAGGTCATAGTCATCTTCGTGCTCGCCGAGGCCATCCCTAAGAACTGGGCTGTCCGCAACCCCGACCGCTCGGCGCTCTTCGCGGCACCGCTGGTCAGCGCGGTGGTGAGGTTCCCACTTGTGAAGTGGATATCGGCAGGCCTTCTGGCCCTCGCGAACCTGATGCTCGGGAGCGGGGGAGCCGGGGACGCCGGAGCCGGGGTCACGGAATCGGAGCTGCTGGCCCTTGCAGACGTCGCAATGGAGGAGAAGGTGATAGCCACCGAGGAGCGCGCGCTCATCCACTCGATAATCGAGTTCGGCGACACGGTAGTACGCGAGGTCATGGTGCCCCGTCCGGACATGCGGGCTATCGACGCGGGGCTTCGGGTGAGCAAGGCACTCGAGGTCGCGATGGAGGCCGGCTACAGCCGCCTTCCCGTTCACAAGGGCAACCTCGACGACATCGTAGGTATCGCCTACGCGAAGGATCTATTTCGCGCCGAGCACGAGGGGCACGGGGACGACCCTGTCGTCGACCACGTCCGGGGCGCTCGGTTCGTGCCGGAGACAAAGCGCGTCGCGAGCCTGATGCGCGAGATGCAGGACCAGAAGTTCCACCTAGCGGTCGTCGTCGACGAGTACGGTGGCACCGCCGGCCTGGTTGCTCTCGAAGACCTTATCGAGGAGCTGGTCGGTGAGATAGTGGACGAGTTCGACGTCGAGGAGCCGCCTGTGGTCCGCCTTCGCGGAGGTGAGCTCTCGGTGTCGGCCCGGCTCGGGGTCGGGGAGCTGAGCGAGGCTATGGGCACCGAGCTGCCTGAGGGGCGCTGGGACACCGTTGGCGGGCTGGTGTTCGACGTGCTCGGGCACGTCCCCGTCGAAGGAGAGTCAATAGTAGTCGACGGTTTGCGCCTCACGGCAGAGAGAGTGCAGGGGAGCAGGATCGGCCGTGTTCGGGTGACGCCTGCCCCTCTGCCCGGGCAATGAGCCCTGGCACGGAGGTTGCGGAGGTCCCTCTTCGCTCGGGGTTCGTGGCAGTGGTGGGGAGGCCCAACGTTGGCAAGTCGACGCTCGTCAATGCAATGGTGGGCTCGAAGGTGTCGATCATGTCGCCGCGGCCCAACACCACGCGGCGCGCGCTGAGGGGTGTGCTGAACAGGCCGGGCCTTCAGGCGGTATTGGTGGACACCCCGGGCTTGCACAAGCCGCGGAGCGCGCTCGGGAGGAGGATGAACGAGCACGTCGCCAGCGCCATTTGCGACGTAGACATGGTGATCGCGCTCGTCGACGCATCAGCCGGCATCGGCAGAGGCGATCGCCTGGTGATCGAGAGGTGCGTGGAGGGTGCCACGAGCACCCCTGGAATGCGCGTGGTGGTTCTGGCGAACAAGGTCGACCGTGCGGCAAGGGCGGCGGTGGCAGGCGCCCTCGTGGAGCTGCAGTCGATCGTGGAGCTCGAGGCGCGGGCGTGCGCTGAGCGCCTTGGAGATGGTTACCAGGCGGTGGAAGGACGCCGCGTAGCAGCGGCAGCCTCGGTCGCCGAGCGCACGGAGTATTTCCCGGTGTCCGCACTGACCGGGGCAGGAGTGGAGGCAGTGGTGGAGATCGTCGCGGCCTCGCTGCCCGAGGGGCCTGCCTACTTCCCCGCGGGCATGGTCTCCGATGCGCCCGAGCACTTCGTGGTGGCGGAGCTCGTCCGCGAGCAGCTGCTCGCGCACACGAGGGAGGAGATCCCTCATTCGGTGGCGTGCAGGGTCACTGAGTGGGAATGGCCACGCGTGAGGGTGGAGATCCTCGTCGAGCGCGATTCACAGAAGGCGATCGTGATTGGTCGTGAAGGGCGAGTGCTACGGGCGGTGGGGGAGGCGGCTCGCGCCCAGATCGGCGACGGCGTCTACCTCGACCTGCACGTGGTGGTGGTGAAGCACTGGCAGGACCGTCCCGATCTGATCGAGCGCCTGGGTTACTGAGAGGCGTTTGCCGGCTCTCCGGAGGTGGCAGCCTCCCGGCAGGCGGCGAGCAGTCGGTATGCCTCGGCGGGATCGGTGGTACGCCTCATCGGGGGCAGTGCGTCGAGGAGGAGCTTGCGGTACGACGCCTTGGCCAGCCGGCTGTCAAGCACTGCCACCACCCCCCTGTCGTCCTTCCTCCGGATCAGGCGTCCCGCACCCTGAGCCAGGAGGGCTGCTGCCCTCGGTAGGTCGACCACCCGGAAGGCGGATGTGCCGGCGTGCTCACGGCGTGCCTGGAAGAGCGGGTCGTCAGGTCTCGGGAAGGGTATCCGGTCGATCACGACCAAGCTCAGGGTAGCTCCGGGGACGTCGACACCCTGCCAGAACGACATTGTGGCGAACAGGCAGGCCTCCTCCTCGGAGCTGAAGGCTTCTACGAGGCGGGCCTTGGGCAGGTCGCCCTGGGCGAGCACTGGGTACTCGAGCCTGGGGGCGAGGGCCTCGACGGTCGCCCGCATGGCCCTCCAGCTCGTGAACAGGGCAAGGGTCCGGCCCCCTGCAGCCTCGACCAGGGAGCGGATCTCGTCACGTGCGCGGGCCTCGAAGCCTTGGGTGCGGGGGTCGGGCAGGTGCGCCGCGCAGTACAACAGGGCGTTCTGCCGGTAGGGGAACGGGCTAGGCACTCGGACCTCGTCGGTCAGCTCCGGAGGCATGCCAAGACGCTCGGCCAGCCGGGGCGGGATGGTGGCGCTGGTGAGCGTCGCGCTGACATGGGGCCAGAGTTTCTCTGCCAGCAGATCACCGACGTACACGGGCGCGACGCGAAGCGCCAGGGAGCGCCCGCCTGCCCCCGTGGTCTCGACCCATGCGACGTGGCTCTCGTCGATGGAGAGCAGAGCGCCGAGCTCGTTACCCAGATGACTGCCTGCCTGGAGGGCCCTTGCTCGCCTTGCCCGTGCGTCCGCGGTGAGGTCTCCCGGAGGGCCGGAGGCCTCGGCCCGGCGCAGCGCAGCCCCCAGGGTCTCGACGCGGTTGCGCGCGAGCTCGAGGAGCTCCACCAGGCCGTCCAAGGCCGGCTGCCGTGCACGAGGAGCTGACTCGGCGGCACGCCCTGGAGCACCGGCACGCGTTCGACTGGCGGCAGGACCCGGGTCGGTGAGCGATCGCTCGATGCCCGGGGGGCCACCCCCGACACCATCGTCGCCCTGGGCGCTCAGGGGGCTCGCAGATGTGCCGGCCCCGCCAGGAGATGTGCCGGCCCCGCCAGGAGGTGTGCCGGCCCCGCCAGGAGGTGTGCCGGCCCCGCCAGGAGGTGTGCCGGCCCCGCCAGGAGGTGTGCCGGCCCCGCCAGGAGATATGCCAGCGCCGGCCAGCACTCGCTTGCCGGCGAGTGGGCGGAGGGCGGCCTCGAAGCGATCGCTCAGATCGGCAACCCGGTCTATCTCGCGAGTGTCCCCCTGGGAAGTGAGGCCCCGTGAGGAGGCGGCAAGGGCGCGAAAGCGCCCCGGCGTCACCTCGGCACCGAGGCTGGCGGCGAAAACGTCCTCGGCCTCGTGCGCCTCGTCGATAACGAGCAGGTCGTGCTCGGGGAGCACGGCTCTGTCGCTCGCTACGTGTGCTGCGTAGAGATGGGTGTTCACGACCACCACCCGAGCCTCTGCGGCCAGGGATCGGGCGCGCTCGGCAAAGCAGGCATCGCCGGAGGGGCAGCGGTAGGCGCCGGGGCACTCCCGCGCGGTGGTCGACAGCATTGCCCAAACCCGCGGGTGCGGTTCGAAGTCGAGGTCGGCACGATCGCCCGTCGAGGACGTACCGGACCATGCGATGATGCGCCTCAGCTGCTCACCCAATCCCTGGGGCGAAAGGCCCTTAGCGCGGTCGGACGAAATGCTCTCAGCCGCCTCCGTGCTCCAGGCGTCCTCCTGGTCGATGCCCACGAGGACCCCCTGGGAACCCGTGGAACCCGTGGAACCCGTGGAGCCCGTGGAGCCTTCGGGGCCCGCAGCAGGGTCGAACAGAGCATCCGCTGACACCTCGCGCGCGCGTTGCACGCAGAGGTAGTTGGAACGTCCCTT
>JAJYXW010000102.1 GCA_021801525.1 Actinomycetes bacterium | reverse complement strand
CTTCGGGTTGTACTTCATGGTGCAGGATCCGAGCGGGTAGGCGCCGAGGTCGACGGAGAACTGCCGGTGGCTGAGCCGCGTGAAATGGGCGACGAGATCTCTCTCGGACACCTGTGGCAGCTCGGGGGGCTGTGCGCGGAGATGCTCGGCCGGCACGAGGTCCTTCAGGGCTACCTCGGGCACTCCGCTCGTCGGGAGCTGCCATGCGCTACGCCCCGGCGAGGACAACTCGAAGAGCGTAGGTTCGCTTGCCCGCCCGAGGAGCGGCGCGCTCGACGCCGTGCCGCCTGGGCTCGACGCCGTGCCGCCTGGGCTCGACGCCGTGCCGCCTGGGCTCGACGAGCTCGGAGTCATCAGCGCACCGCCTTCGCGAACGCGCCCGCGAACGCGTCGATCTCAGCCCGGGTTCGGCGCTCCGTGCAGGCGACCAGTAGGCCGTCGGGGCTCCCCCCCGTGTACTCGGGCTCGAGTGCCAACCCCGCGAGGAAACCCTCGTCCACCAGCCGCTCCACCAGCACCGAGGCGTCGACCGGCACGCGTAGGGCCATCTCGCGCAATACCGGGGCACTGCAGAGCGGCTCGACTCCTTCGATGCCGAGCAGCGCGTCCCGGCAGTAGCGGGTCGCCCTTGCCGAGCGGGTCGCAACCTCGGCGAGACCCGCCGGACCGAGCCACGCCATCTGAACTGCTGCGGTGACCGCCATGAGTGTCTGGTTGGTGCAGACGTTGGAGCTCGCCTTCTCCCGCCGTATGTCCTGCTCGCGTGCGCGCAGGGTCGTCACGTACGCCCGCTTCGAATCGAGGTCGAGAGTCTCGCCGACGAGGCGACCCGGCATCTGGCGGACGTGCTGCCTACGGCATGCGAATAGGCCCAGATAGGGCCCCCCGAAGGAGAGCGGCAGCCCGAGCGCCTGCCCCTCCCCCACTGCCACGTCCGCACCCCATTCCCCGGCAGAGCGCAGGATCCCCGCCGCCACCGGGTCGAACGCTACGACGAGGAGAGCGCCCGCTGCCATGGAGAGCGCCTTCGCCTCCGCCAGGTCCTCCAGGCAGCCGAGATGGTTGGGGTAAGCGACCACCAGAGCGGCGGGCGGATGTGTGCTCGGCGAGGGCCTGGCGGGCCAGGCAGTCGACCCGTCAGCCAGCGGCAGCTCCACGAGGTCGTGGCCGGTGCCACCTGCGTAGGTGCCGAGCACCTGACGCCACGCCGGACGCACCCCGGAGGAGATCCAGATCGTGTCGCGGCCGGTGGCCGACGTAGCCAGGTTCACCGCTTCCACGAGCGCCGCCGACCCGTCGTAGAGGGACGCGTTCGCCACGTCGAGACCAGCAAGGCGCACGACCATGGTCTGGAACTCGAAAAGCGCCTGCAGCACTCCTTGGGCGACCTCGGGCTGGTACGGAGTGTAGGAGGTCACGAACTCCGAGCGCGAAGCGAGGGAGCGTGTCACGGCCGGGACCTCGTGGTCGTAGGCACCGCCACCCGCGAAGCACACCAGGGCGTTCCCGCATGGTCGGTTGGCGGCGGCATAGGCCTCCATGTGTGCGCGCACGTCCGGTTCGGGCGACCCCGGGGGCAGGTCGAGGCCGCCGGCGAGGCGCATGGAAGCAGGTATTACCTCGAAGAGCTCCTCCATGGAGGAGAGTCCGAGCGATCCGAGCATCGCATCGATCTCCTCCGGTGTGTGCGGCGTGTACGTAGGCATATTTCCTCGCGCTGGCGACGGCTCCCTGTCCGGCAGCTCCCTGTCCGGCGGCCGCCTGTCCGCTCAGGGTAGCGCTCCGGGCGCCGGCTCTCCGGAACGGACGAACGGAGGGGTGATGACCCGTGCTGCAATGCTGCGCCCCCGGAGCACCACCTCGACAGTCGTGCCGTCCACTAGGCCGGACGGGCCGGACCCGCCAGGGCGCGGGTCACGAACGTCGATCAGCGCGAGCGCGATGCCGCGCTGCAGCACCGGCGAGAAGTTGCCACTCGTCACCTGGCCTGCCCGCCGGCCCTCCGTGAGCACCAATGCGCCCTCGCGAGGTGGCTGGCGTCCCGCAGCGGCAAGCCCACGGAGCAGGCGAGTCGGGCCGGAGCGCGCTTCATCCTCGAGAGCGCGGCGTCCCCGGAAGTCCCCCTTCGCCCATGCGACGACCCAGCCGAGGCCCGCCTGGAGCGGGGTGATCCCAGGACCGAGCTCGTGCCCGTGGAGCGGCAGGCCGGACTCGAGCCGGAGCGTGTCGCGCGCACCGAGGCCGGCGGGCGTTACTCCGGCTTCGACCAGCGCCTCGAAGAACCCGCTCGCGACCTCCGTCGGCAGAGCGCATTCCACGCCGTCCTCCCCCGTGTAGCCAGTGCCTGCCACAATGCACTGCGCGCTCTGCCACGTGAAGGTACGGCACGCAAAGCGAGGGGTCGCAGCTGCCGCTGCAGAGAGCGTCCCGAGGCGCTCGCGTGCCCGAGGGCCCTGGATAGCCAGTACCACCCGCTCGGGCGTCACGTCGCGCCCGCCGAGCGCGTCGTGGACCCGGTCGGTGTTCGACGCGTTCGGCATGACCTCGAAGCGCTCGTCCGACACCCACCAGACGATTATGTCGTCGAGCACGGACCCGTCCTCGGCGTCGAGCAGGTGGGTGTACTGGGCGCGCCCGGGCGTGATCTTCGCGAGGTCGTTCGTCAGCTCTCGCTGAAGGCGAGTGAACGCCTGGGGTCCTTCGACTCGCAAGGTGCCGAGATGACTCACGTCGAAGACGGCGCAGTCGCGCCTGCACGCCATGTGCTCTGCGATCGTTCCCCCCGGGTAGGCGAGCGGCATGGACCATCCGCCGAAGTCGACCATCTTCGCACCGAGCGAAGCGTGGGCATGCCCAAGGGGCGAAGAGCGAGGCTGAGGCACGGCTCCGCCCGCGGAGCGAGCCCCGTCCGCGGATCGGTCCCCGTCTGGCGACTGACCTCCTCCTGGGGTTTGGCCGGGTTCGGCGGGGCCCGTCATGCGGCAGGCGCCGACACGCCTGCCCGGACGAGGTCGTGCACCACGAGGCCGTGCCTGGCGACCAGAGCCCGGTAGTCGCGACGGTGCAGGAGCTTCACCTCGACGTCCGGATAGAGGAGCGCGAGCCTGCGGAGCTTGGCGTGCTTGCGAGTGACCAGCCGCTGGTCGAGCGTGGTGATCTCTACGAAGCACCCGTGATCGGGCAGGTAGAAATCGGGGCGGAAGCCTGCCTTGGGCCTGCCGTCACGATGCCAATCGAGGACGAACTCGACCGGCTCGTAGACGTAGCGAACTGCGTAGAAGTCGAGCAGCGAGGCAAACACGCGCTCGGAGTCGTTGGCGAAAGGCTCACCCCCCGGCCTTGGCTGCCGCGGGCGCGCCCTCCGGCTCACGCGCCGGCTGCTCCGCGCTCAGGGCGCCTCGGGGAAGAGCTGCGCGCCGTGGATGTCGTGGCTGGGGCGCCCCTGCGCGCAGAGGACAAGGAGCGCACGTCGGCCTCGAGCTCGTGGAGAACCCCTGCGAGCGGCACGATGTTCAACACACCCTGGCCGCCGCGCAACAAATCGACCACTTCCCCGTCGCTGTGGGCGAGCAGCGAGTCCGTACCCGCCAAGACGAGGTTCGCCGACGCAAGGTCGGACCCCAGGTCGTCGCGCAGGCACTGCAGAGCACGGCGGGCACGCTGGAGCGAGACACCGGCGTCGAGGAGCCTCTTCACGACCTTCAGCTCGATGACGTCGTGGTACGAGTAGCGTCGCTTGGTCCCGCTTCCCCGGGCATCGGCGATCGACGGCCTGAGGAAATCCGTTCGAGCCCAGTAGTCGAGCTGGCGGTAGGTGATGCCCGTGATGCGGCAGACCTCGGGCCCCGCGAATCC
Source organism: Actinomycetes bacterium (assembly GCA_021801525.1). Lineage (GTDB taxonomy): Bacteria > Actinomycetota > Acidimicrobiia > Acidimicrobiales > JAJYXR01 > JAJYXW01. The sequence continues at coordinate 2,209 of JAJYXW010000102.1, read as the reverse complement.
TTCCGAAACACTGCTGCCCGAAACCGTGCTACCCAAGGCCCTGCTGCCCGGCGCGTCCGATCCTTGCGGGTGTGTGCCTTCACCCATCGCGTCCTCCTCCACTGGGCCTCCATTCGCCCCGGTGGGGTCGCCCCTGGCGCGCACCCTCACCCTCGACCTGTGGTTTCGCCTGCCAGCGGATCCCTCACGGTCATCCCACTACTGCTGAGCAGGCTTCACCTCCGGTGGAGCTTTATGTTAGCGCGCGCTGGTCACATGGTGGTAGTTACGCGCGTGGAGCTGCCAAGCTCGAGGCTCGTCCCGGGCGACCATGTGCAACGCGAGTCGCGCCCTGCTCTATCCGGCCAGGTGGACCGAGCCCGGCTCCGCGTGTGCGGTCCGATCACCGAGGAAGGCTAGGTCCGCCACCAGGCGCGGAGCGCGGTTCTGGCGCGAGGCTCCCGCTGCCAGTGCGACGCCCAGGGCGATCAGCATCACCAAACCGATGGTCCTCTGATTGCTCGAGCTCGTCCCCTTGCGTGAAACGGGAGCACCGAGGGCGAGGCGGGTGGACCCTCTACTCGCACCACCGAGCGAGCTTCCTGTGCTCGGCGCGCTGGCCGGCGTCGCGCTCGTGGAGACCGGGGAGGGCGTACTGGAGCCCGTAGTAGCCGGGGTAGCCGTGAACGGCGGTGGATTGAAGACGCTCGCCGACGATCCGGCCGGCACGTAGCTCGCCGAGCCCGATCCGGAGCCCGATCCGGCACTCGATCCCGAACCCGAGTAGCCGGATCCGCCGAGGTTGGTCCCGGTGTTGGTGCTCGTCCCCGACGTGCCCCCCGAGGTGGTGCCGGAGCTGCCCCCGCCGCCTGACTGGGAGACCGAGCTCTCGCTCAGCACCTGGAAGTCCGAGGCACTCGGAGCGCTTATCTCTGCGGAGAACGGACTCGTGGTGCCGGGCGCTGGCACGAGCGCTACCGAGAAGACGCCAGGCGTCGAAGCGCTCTCCTGGGCCGCACCGAGCGACCAGACCATCGTGCTGCTGCCCGAGTCGTAGACCCCGCTGCTCGCGAGCCCGTTCGAGCACGAGTATGTCGGCGCCTTGGAAGAAGGCTGGTCGCCGCCCGCGCTCCACGAGGACGTGGTGGGGCAGGCATCTATTGCGGGAGTGCCGACGACGCCGGTGCTGGGGAAGCTGAGGGTGAGGGCCGCCGTGATGGACGACGGATCGATCTGCTGGCCGCCAGAGGTGAGCGGGACGCTGTAGCGCACAGCGGCAAAGGCGAGGGTGCTCGTCCCGCTGTAGGTGACCTGCAGGTCGCCGGCTGGGGTCGTGGGGGAAGCACTGATCGGAAGGGGCGACTCGTTCCACCAACCTGAGCTCGGGCCGGAGGACGAGGCTGCAGATACCGGGCCTGCTGCGAGCAACAGGGCCGCCGCTGCGCCGAAGGACCCGAGCGAGCCGAGCCGCATGGCTAGTGCCCTCCTCGATCGTGGACGCGCCGCCGGCGCTCCGACACGCCTTCTATAGCCGCGAGGGAAGGTCATCGCTGCTCCTCGTAGCGGGGAAGCTGCATCGTCGGATCGGTTGGCGTCACGGACTGTGCTCCTTGTGCGACTCGCTCTGTGGATCCCTGCTGTGCCCCTTCCACGATGGGCGCGCTCTGCACGATCGGCGCTGTCTCCACGATCGGCGCGCTTTGCACGATCCCTGTTCCGGCACCCGAGCGTGCCGTTGTGGCGGGCTCGTTGCCGAGGTATGCGGCCACCACCCGGGGGTCGTTCACGACCTCGTCTGGGGTGCCGCGCACGACGACAGTACCGAGGTCGAGGGCGATCATCTCGTCGGAGATGGAGGTGATGAGAGGCATGTCGTGCTCGATCACCAGCATCGCGCATCCAGTCTCGCGCTGGATCCGCAGAAGCAGGGGCCCGAGTGCCTCCGTTTCTCGTTGGGCGATTCCCGAGGACGGCTCGTCGAGGATGAGCACGCTCGGGTCGTGGGCAATGGCCATTGCCAGGTCCACTATCCGGCGGCTCCCGGTGGACAGCTCGGAGACGAACTTGTCGCGGAACGACTCCAGGCTCAGCAGCTCGATGAGCTGCTCGACGGTGAAACGCACGTCGGCCTCGGACTCCTGGATAGCAGGCAGGAACATGAGCGCAGAGAGGTGGTCACGCGTCTCGATGTGGCGCTCGAGCCCGATAGCTATGTTGTCAGCGACGCTGA
>JAJYXW010000039.1 GCA_021801525.1 Actinomycetes bacterium | reverse complement strand
CGTCGTCGTCTTACCGGCGCCGTTCAGCCCGAGCAGCCCGTAGACCTCTCCCGGGCCCACGGTGAGGTCGAGCCCGTCGACGGCCAGCACGCCGTTCCTGAAGCGCTTGGCAAGCCCCCGGATCTCCACAGGGGGCGCCCCGGCTGCTACGCCGGGCGCCGCGGCCACCGAGAGCGCCTCCGCCGGACCATCCGCCGGTCTGTGCGCCGGAGGATCTGCCGGACCCTTCGCCGGTATGCCTGCAACGCTGCCCACAGCGCGGAAGGCTAGCGGTCCCCCCCCGCCGGCCCCCTGGCGCGCGGCGCCTGGCGCCCTTAGGCTCTCGCTGCGATGAAGGGCGTGATACTTGCCGGCGGCAGCGGGACCAGGCTGCACCCGCTCACGCGCATCACCAACAAGCACCTGCTCCCGATCTACGACCGCCCGATGATCGCGTATGCCATCGAGGCTCTCGTGCAGGCCGGCATCACGGAAGTCATGCTCGTGACCGGCGGCACCCACGCCGGGGAGTTCCTCCGCCTCCTCGGCAACGGCCACGAGCACGGCCTCGACCGCCTCCTCTACGCCTACCAGGACCGCCCCGGCGGCATAGCCGAGGCACTGGGGCTGACCGAGCGCTTCGTGGACGGCGACCCGGTGCTCGTCATGCTCGGCGACAACATCGTCGAGCGTTCGCTCCGGCCCACCGTCGAGCGCTTCTGCGCCGACCCAATAGGGGCGCGCATCGTGCTCACCGCGGGGCAGGACCCCGAGCACCTCCGGAGCCTGGGCGTGCCGGTCATGGACGCGAGCGGCCGTATAGCCCGCATCGTAGAGAAGCCCGAAGACCCTCCGAGCCCATACGCGGTCACCGGCATCTACTGCTACGACGCGTCGGTGTTCGACACCATCTCGACGCTCGAGCCTTCCGGGCGAGGCGAGCTCGAGATCACCGACGTGAACAACGCCTACATCGCCAAGGGGTCGATGGCTTACGACGTGCTCGACGGCTTCTGGGGAGACGCAGGGGAGTCGATCGACGCCTACTACGCGGTTAACGACTTCGTGCGCACCCACGGAGCCAACCGGGGCTGAGAGGCCCAGCGGATAGGCACGGCGGGCTCGTCGTCCCCCAGTCAGCGGTTCGCAACCACGGCAGGCGCCCAAGGCGGCCAGGAAGGACTGCCTACTACGACCCCGTCGGCGAACAGGGCGACGCACACCGGCCCGTCGAATCGCGAGTTGTCCCAGAAGGTGGCCGAGTCGGACCTTGTCACAGCCACGGCCACGTTGTCCCAGAGCCGCTGGTAGCGACCGCGGATCTTGTCTTCTGGCACGCCGTGCCCACCACCCGCCTTTCGGTAAGCCACTCGGGCGACGGCAAGCTCCTCGGGGACGAGCAGCACGTGCATGGCGATGTAATAGCCAGCACCTCGGGCAACATCGAGCAGGTCGAGCTTGGACGGATGCGAGAACACAGTCTCGGCGACAAAAGGCCGGCTGAGCTCGATCAGGCGTGCTCGCGTGGCAGCCGCGATCTCGGCCGCCTCGTACCCATGCGACTCGGGATCCTCCGGCCAGTTCTGAACGGCGATCGCGTCCGGGTCCACGACTGCAGCGGCCGGCCACTTCGGCACGACGACCTTACGGATGAACGTCGACTTCCCGGATCCGTTGGGGCCGACGACGAGATCGAGCCGGCTCACCCGGTCGCCGTTGAAGCGGCCACAATCTCCTCGGAGCCGTCAGGACGGTGCTCCACCAGGTTCCCCCGCGCGTCGAGCGCGACAGTGGTGATCCCCTCGGCGGACAGTTCCCAGCCGAAGGCGATCGCGGCTCCGCGGCCCTGGATCGCTGCGTCCAACTCGGCATTGACAACGAGCCGCTCGGTGCCCGAGAGATCGGACAGCTCGAGCTTCCCGGCGAGGACGGCTTCGATACGTCGACGTGAAGCGCTCTCGTGCATGGAGACGGCTCGGCCAAGGCGGGCCCAGTAGTCGAGCTGCTGCTTGGCCGATCGGCTCTCTCGCCGGCCCTCGACCGCGGCAGACTCGAGCAGATCGGCGGCGAAGCGGGTGGGCCTGTCGACAGCCATGGTCTCCTCCTCCGTGTCACACTCTGCTACAAGCGTATCAGAGTGTGACACATCGCTGCTCGTCGCTGCTCATCGCCGGTGCCAAGGCAGCTTTCCGGGCGAGACACTGCCGCCGGCCGGGCGCGGGTAAGGGTGGGGCCAGAGCGCCAGGCGGACCCGGGGCGGCAGGGGCTCGGCCGGCCCTGGGCGAGACGCCGGCCTCAGCCGGCGGCTCGGCCGGCCCAGGATGCCATGTCGGAGCGGTGGCGCCCGTAGTCGACCTTGCCCGTCGGAGCGCGGCCGATGCTCTCCACGAAGCGCACCCGCTTGGGCGCCTTGTAGCCCGCCAGGCGCCCCTTCACGTGCTCGATGATCTCCTCCTCGGTGGCCTCTGCGCCCGGGCGCAGCTCCACCACGGCGGCAACGACCTCGACGAAGCGCTCGTCGTCGAGCCCGACAGCCACCGCGTCGCGCACGGCAGGGTGGAGCTTCAGCACCTCCTCCACCTCCTCGGGGAACACCTTCTCCCCGCCGGTGTTGATACACACCGAGCCGCGCCCGAGCAAGGTGATCTCCCCGTCGTCTTCGACGGTCGCCCAGTCGCCGGGGATCGAGTAGCGCACCCCGTCGATCTCCTTGAAGGTTGCTTCGCTCTTGGCGGGGTCCTTGTAGTAGCCGAGAGGGTTACGGCCACCCAGAGCGAGCACGCCCACCTCCCCGGAACCTGGCTCGATGTCCTTGCCAGTGTCGGGGTCGATCACCTTCACGTCGGGGCCTAGGGTGAAGTGCGCCGTTCGCTCCGCCTTCGTGCCGCTCGAGATCGACACACCCATGCCGAGGGCCTCCGAGGACGAGAACGCGTCGATGAGCACGAGGCTCGGCTTGTGGCGCAGCAGCCCCTCCTTGGTCTGCTCGCTCCACATCACCCCCGACGAGATGAACGCGAGCAGCGTGGAGAGGTGCCACCGGCCCGGCTCGGCGTCGAGCGCCGCGAGGATGGGCTTAGCGAACGCATCGCCCACAATCGCAACGGTGTTGACGTGCTCGGCGTCCACCACGTCGAGCAGCTCCACGGGATCGAAGCGGCGTGAGGTGAGGGTGACTATGCAACCCCCGACGTCCATCACGCCGAGGGATGTGAACGAGCCTGTGCCGTGCATGAGGGGGCACGCCGGAATGTGCACGAACCCAGGCCCCGAGATCGTGCGCGCTATCCCCTCCATCCCCTCGTCCTCGGGGAGCTTGACCAGGTTCCCGGCGTTCAGGCGCCTGAAGAGATCGTCCTGGCGCCACATCACCCCCTTGGGCATGCCGGTGGTGCCGCCCGTGTAGAGCAACATCAGATCGTCACCGCTGCGGCCCCACGGAGGCTGGAAGTGGCTTCCGGCGGGCTCGGGGGGCTGGGCAGGCTGGCCGGGCTCGGGGGGCTGGCTGGCCCCGGCGACCGCCTCCTCGTAGGGAACCGCCCAGCCGGGGCACGCTCCGGAGCCGTCGTCCACCCAATACCAATGCTTCACCTTCGGCACCCGCGGGCGCAGCGCCTCCACCCGATCGGCGAAGACCCCGTGGAAGACGACAGCCACAGCGTCCGCGTTGTCCCACAAGTAGACGATCTCGTCGTCGCCATAGCGGTAGTTGGTGTTCACGGGCACGAGGCCGGCCTTCAGGATGGCAAACGTCGACTCCATGTACTCGGGGCAGTTGTAGAGGTAGTGCGCCACCTTGTCCTGACGGCTCACCCCCGTCGCTGCCAAAGACTTTGCAAGGGCGTCGGCACGCCGGTCCATCTCCCCCCAGGTGATGTGCCGCTCCCCGTGCACCAGGGCCGGCGCATCGGGTATCAGCTCGGCAAGGGTCTCCCACACGTCTGCAAAGTTCCAATCGGTCACGCCAGCACTCTAGTGACCTGCGCCTGGACCACGTAGCATGCGGGCGACGAGCGCTTGGCCTGCCTTGGCCTGCCTTGGCCTGCCTTGGCCTGCCTTGGCTCGTCTACGCTCGGCAGCATGGACTTCGCCCTCCCCGGAGACGACCACCCCGCTCGAGCCGCGTTCAGGACCTGGCTCGCCGAGCACCCGAGCCCCAGCGCGAAAGAGGTGGCAGAGGCCGGCTACGTTGCCCCCCACTGGCCGCGGCCCTGGGGGCTCGACGCCGACCCGATCTCCCAGCTCGTGATCGACGAGGAGATGAAGCGGGCAGGAATCCGCCGCCCGATCAACCCGATCGGGATCGGCTGGGCCGGACCGACGCTGATGCACGCCGGCACCGAGGAGCAGCAGAGCGCCTACCTCCCCGGCATCCTCTCCGGCGAGGACATCTGGTGCCAGCTCTTCAGCGAGCCCGGCGCCGGCTCCGATCTCGCGTCGCTAACCACGCGGGCGGTGCGCGACGGGGACGAATGGGTGGTGAACGGCCAGAAGGTCTGGACGACTCTGGCGCATGTAGCGAAATACGGGATCTTGCTGGCCCGCACCGATGCCGAGGCGCCGAAGCACCAGGGGATCTCGTATTTCGTCCTACCCGTGGGCTCGCCGGGCGTGACGGTCCGGCCGATCGTGGACATGACCGGCGACCACGCCTTCAACGAGGTGTTCCTCGACGAGGTCCGCATCCCGGCCGGGAACCTGGTCGGCAAGATGAACGACGGGTGGCGCCTCGCGAAGGTCACCCTCGGCAACGAGCGGGTGTCGCTCTCGGGCGAGGGCGCCCTGTGGGGCAACGGCCCAACGGCTGCGGACCTGGTCGACCTGGTGCGCCGCTCCCCCGCCGACCTTCGGGGCGCCGCCCACGGGGACATCCGCGACCGGCTGGTCGCCACCTGGGCGGAAGGAGAGGTTCTCCGGCTCGTCCGCCTGCGGACGCTCGGGGCGCTCTTGGCCGGGCGCACCCCCGGAGCCGAGGCCTCCGTGCGAAAGGCCCTCGCGGACCGCCACGGCGGGCGGGTGATGAACCTTGCCAGGGACCTTGCAGGGCCATACGGTCTGCTGTCCGATGGCGGGCCGCTCGACGGTCTCGCCGGGAAGTCCGGCGCCGGGACGATGCCAGGGGAAGGCGGCGCAGCGTGGCCGTCGTCGTTCTGGGCCAAGGGGTTCCTCTTCTCGCCGGCGCTCACCATCGGCGGGGGCACCTCCGAGGTCCAGCGCAACATCGTGGCCGAGCGGGTGCTCGGCCTGCCTCACGACCCAGCCGCCTGAGAGCGCCCCTGGTGCGGCGGCTGGGCGGTACCCGGGTGTTGTGGCGGGCCGCGCTCGGGGAGCTGAGGGGGTGTTCGGGGCGCTGGGGGGGTGTCCGGGGCGCTGGGCGGGTGTTCGGGGCGCTGGGCGGGTGTCCGGGGCGCTGAGGGGGGACAGTCGGCGAATCGACCTGGCCCGTAGGCGCAAGATCACCCTTTGTGGCCCGTTACCTGTTCATACGCAGGCGGACTGGCCTGGGTGTGGGTATACCGGCCGGGCGGCAGGCATACCCTGGTGACAGACGGCGGGCAGGGGAGCAGATGCACAATTCCAGTTCACAGGGGCAAGGCCCTGTACCGCCCGTGCCTGCCACTGGCGGGGCCCAAGACGAGGCCGCCCGCGGCGCGCCCCAGGACGAGGATGTCCGGCTGCGCGAAAAGGCCCTCAGGGAATGGCACGAAGGATGGGTTGCGCGTGCCGGGTCTGGCTCCGGAAGTGGCGTGGGTGGCGTGGGTGGCGTGGGTGGCGTGGGTGGCGTGGGTGGCGTGAGCGGCGCGGGCGGCGCGGGCGACGTGGCCGGCGTAGGCGACGCGGGCGACGTGGGTCCCTGGGCCGCCGAAGCTGCCGCCGCGGTTATCGACGCCGTCGTGGGCGGAGCGCCGGCCGACGAGGCAGGAGCAATGTGGGCACGCGCCAACCGGGACACCTCGGAGATGGTCGGCCGCCTGTCCGTGCTGCGAAACTGGCTCGCGCTCAACGCCGGCACCGAGCAGGCGAAGCTCCAGCGCTCTCTCGACGAGGTCACCGCTGCCGCCGCCGAGGAGGCCTTGAGCCGCCTGGAGCGGGTATCGCGCACCGACACGCTGACGGGCGTCGGGAACAGGCGAGCGCTCGACGAGGCGCTGCACGCCGCTCTGGCCGGCGCCAGCAGGCAGGGTCACCCGGTTTCGGTAGTAGCCATCGACCTCGACGGCCTGAAGGCGATAAACGACACGGAAGGACATGCCGCCGGTGACGCAGCTCTCCTCGCCCTCGTGGAGGCTGTGAAGAACGAGGTACGAGACCAGGACCTCCTGTACCGCACCGGCGGTGACGAGTTCCTGCTCGTCGTCCCCTTCACCGACGCGCCTGCCGCGGAGGCGCTGATGGAGCGCATTGCTGCGTCTGCTCCACTCTTCAGCTGGGGCGTGGCCGGCTACCCTCGCGACGCTCTAGAGGCCGGCGCGCTGCTCGAGATGGCAGACGCAGACCTCTACCGCAGGCGGCACGTGCGCCGGGTCGGGCGCGCTGCACCCGCATCCAGTGCTGGGCGCGCTGCTCTCGCATCCGGGTTCTGGCCGAGCGCACGCAAGCCCAGGCTCACCACCTGGGCACGGGCCGATGAGGAAACGCCACCGCGCCCTGATGCGATCCTGCGAACGTTGCAGCACGAGCGCGTCGCCTGGATCGGAGCTGCTGCATTGCTCCTAGCTGCAGCGCTCGTAGGGATGACCATCGGCGCGCGCAGCCCGGTGAAGCACGTCGCCGTGGCGCCGGTGCTCGGGTCCGCTCGCGCCCGGAGCACGAAGTCCGCCCCAGGAGCCGCGCGCGCCTCGAAGTCTTCTGGACCCGCTGGCGCCACTAGGGGCTCGGCGGGACCCACAGCTCCGAGCGCGAGAAACGCGAGCCCGCAGAGCGCCTTGCCCCACATCGCCGGGTACCAGATCGCGACCCAATCCCTCACCGTAGCGCCCAAGCCGACGACGCTGACCACTCAGTCGAGCCAGCCCCCGACCACGACGCAGCCGACGACCACGACAACGCAGCCGACGACCACGACAACGCAGCCGACCCCCCCACAACACAAGCCGACATCGACTGTCACCCAGCTCGTAGGCGGGCTGCTCAACAGCATCCTGAAGGCGACGGGGCCACTGGGAATCTCGGGCCCCGCAGCTACCGGTCATTCGACGACCTCGGCCACCGGCGGATCTTCCTCGCTCCAGAGCTGGCTGATGTCTATCGCCTCGTAGCGTCTATTGCCTCGTAGCGTCTATTGCCTCGTAGCGTCTATCGCCTCGTAGCGTCTATCGCCTCGTAGCGTCTATCGCCTCGTAGCGTCTATCGCCTCGTGACCATGCGGCGTCAGGGGCGCAGCCGGCCACCCTGCTGTATCGTGGGTGTGTGGGCGCTGGCGGCAACCCTTCCCACTGGCACACTTCGATGCGCGCAGGTGGCGGCGGAGCGCTGGAGTCGTCACGTCCTGCGGCACGCGCTCGGGCGCGGTTGCTGCCCGCCGTCGTACTGGCCGGAACGCTCACGGCTCTGGTGCCGGCGGGCTCCGCCCTTGGCGCGTCCCGGAGTGTGCAGGCGCCTCCTGCGCAGACAGCGGCATCCCGTGCGAGTAGCCAGGGTGCCTCGGCAGGCGCCTACTTCCCCGCCGTGCCGGCCCGGATCGTCGACACCCGCTGCTCTCAGTCACCCACACCTTCCTTCTGCGCCGGGGAGAACCTGCCTCCGGCCAACGCGTCCCTCGGAACGCTGGGCCCAGGAGGACCGCGGTGGTCGGCCCGCCAGAGCATCGACCAGAACCAGGGCGGCCAGCTCGTCTCGTGCACAGGCCCGAAGTTCTGCATGGTGATAGGCGGCAACCCGAGCGTGCCCGGTACCAACGGGGCGGTGGTGAACGAGGCCCTCTACTGGAACGGGTCGTCGTGGTCATCACCCCAGGCCATAGGCGTCAACGCCGACGAGGTGACAGCCCTGTCGTGCGCCAGCTCCTCTTTCTGCGTTGCCATGGACGACGGAGGCGACGCCATGTACTTCGACGGGTCGTCGTGGTCCTTGCCCCAGATAGTCGACCAGAGCGGCGGCGACGGATCGGTGTCGTGCCCGACCACGACCTTCTGCATGGCGGTGGACTACTCCGGGATGGCGCTCACCTTCAACGGGTCCACGTGGTCGGCGCCTGTGAGCGTAGACCCCGGGGGCAACGTGCGCTCGGTGTCATGCCCGACGACCGGCTTCTGCGCCGCCGTCGACTCGGGCGGCAACGCCATGTTCTTCAACGACATGCTCTGGGGATCGCCCGAGCCCGTGGACCCGAACGGCGGGGGGCTCTTCTCGGTGTCGTGCACCTCCACCATCTTCTGCACGGCCGCCGACTACTTCGGCAAGGTAGTCACCTGGAACGGCTCCTCGTGGTCAGCTGTCACCTCCATAGGCGACCAGGGAATTTACGCTTACGCCGATCCGCTGTCGTGCGCCAGCTCCAGCTTCTGCGTGCTCGTGGACAACGCCGGGAGCTCGTTCACGTACGACGGCACCGCATGGTCCCCGCCAGAGTCCGCCGATCCGGGCAACGGCGGACTCAGCTCGGTGTCGTGCCCCTCCACCAGCTACTGCATGGCCGTCGACAACGTGGGCGGAGCCGTGCAGGCGAGCGTGGCTCCCCCCGAGCAAACGATCACGGCGCAGGTATCGGGCTCGGGGGGCGTGCCTTCCTCGGCCACTGCTGCGGTCCTCGACGTAGCTGTCACGAACACCACCTCTGCCGGCTACCTGACCGTCTACCCCGCGGGCGCTGTCACGCCGGAGACCTCGAACCTCAACTGGACGAAGGGCGAGACGGTGGCGAACCTGGTCGAAGTGGAGCTGCCCACCTCCGGGCAGGTGTCGATCACCATGGGAGGCTCGGCTGGCTCTGCGGACGTCGTCGTGGACTTGGAGGGCTACAGCGCCCCTCCCACCAGCTCGGCGCCCGGAGAGACGTTCTCGCCGATGGCACCTGAGCGCCTGGTGGACACTCGCTGCTTCGGAACGGCCTTCGAGCAGTCGAACCCCTCGTACTGCAAGGGCGTGCCGAACCAGGTGAGCCCTGCCGCGCCCATACCAGCGGGCTCCAGCGCGACGGTGACCCTGCCTGCGGCGCTGTCGAGCAGCGGAGTGCTCGTAGCCAACCTCACTGTGGCGAACCCCCAAGCAGGCGGCTACCTGACCATGTACCCCGCCGGCACCTCCCGGCCCCCCACCTCGAACGTCGACTTCAGCGCGGGGGAGACCGCTGCCAACCGGGTCGAGGTGCAGGCAGCGGGCGGGAAGGTGGATATCTACAACGGATCGAGCGCTCCGGTCCAGGTCGTGCTCGACGCGAACGGCACCTACACGACCTCGACCTCCGGTTCGCTCTTCACCGGCCAGGTGCCGACGCGCACGGCGGACACTCGCTGTGCAGCCTCTCCCCCACCCTCCTTCTGCGCCGGAGAGAACCTGCCGCCGCAGAACTCGGGGCTGGCCGCACCTGGCGGCGGCGGCACCCTGACAATCGCAATCGCAGGGACTGGCGGCGTGCCCTCGGGCGCGACCGCGGTCGTCGCGAACGTGACCGCGGTGACGCCGGCCGACCCCGGATACCTGTCTGTCTACCCGGCGGGTTCCGCTCGACCGGTGATCTCGGACGTGAACTTCCCCGAAGGGGTGGCAGCCGTGCCGAACCTTGTGGTGGTCGAGCTCGGCAGCGGCGGAAGCGGCGGCGGAAGCGGCGGCGGAAGCGGCGGCGGAAGCGGCGGCGGAAGCGGCGGCGGAAGCATCGACATCTACAACGGGTCAGCCGGTACCGTCGAGGTCGTTGTGGACGTCGTCGGCTGGTACGGCTGAGCCAACTGCCTCACCTGAGCACGAAGACATCTTCGCTGCTTCGGTGAGCGGCATCGGGTAAGAGGCTGAGCCGCGCGAGGCCAACGCTGTCGCCGTTGCCTGGTGTCCAAAGAGCGACCGAGCCTTTCACCGTCTTCTCCAGTCGGGCTAAGCTCGTTGCCGGCTGGTCCTCTCTGCCGCTCGCTCTCTGCCACTCGCAACGTCGGGCTCCGGACGAGCACGGATAGAGCCATCACTCTCCTCGGCGTGCTCTGATGGACGCTCCCACCAACCAACCCAACGTGCCCGTCTCGTGGCAGCACACTGGCGGGTCGGCCCGCTTCTGGCTGCTGACCGTGCTCACCGGAGTCGGGGCGGGGTTCGGAGCGATCGCGCTCATGGGCATACTCCATGCCGTCCAGCACATCGCCTATGGCTACAGCCACGGCTCGTTCCAGGCAGGGGTGGTCCGCGCTCCGCACTGGCGGCCATTGGTGGCGATGACCATCGGCGGGGTCATCATGTCCTCGGCCTGGCTCGCTCTGCGGCGTTTCGGCCCAGCTCTCCATGGGTTGTCCGAGTCCCTGTGGGAAGGCACCGGAAAGCTCCCGTTCCTGGCCACGCTCCTGAACGGCGTCTTCCAGATGGTCGCGGTCGCCTTCGGCGCCACTCTCGGCCGGGAGGGCGCGCCGAAGGAGGTGGGCGCGGCCGTAGGCAGCAAGCTCGCGGACCTGTTTGCCATGAGCGACGCGCAGCGCCGTGTGCTCGTCGCCTGCGGGGCCGGTGCGGGTATGGCCGCGGTGTACAACGTCCCCCTGGGCGGCGCGCTATTCGGCGTGGAAGTGCTTCTCGGCACCTTGAGCCTGCCGGTGGTCGCCCCTGCGATCGCCTGCTCCGCCGTCGCCACTGCGGTGTCGTGGATCGGCCTCCCAGACCGGCCTACCTACGTGCTGCCGGCGCTGCCGGTGGGCAGCTCCCTCTTGGCCTGGGCGCTCGTCTTCGGCCCTGTGGCGGGGATCGTGACCGCTCTATACGTGAAGTCGATCTCCTGGGGCAAGAAGCGCCTCGGCACCGGCTGGCTCAGGTCAGCCAGCCTCGTGGCGGTGTTCAGCGCGACCGGAGCGCTTGCCATCGGTTGGCCCGGAGTTCTCGGCAACGGAAAGGACGTGACCCAGCTCGCCTTCGTCGGGTCCCTGGGGCTCGGCGTCGCGGCGGTGCTGCTCGTCCTGCGGCCGCTCGCGGCGTCGGCCTTCCTGCGGGCAGGGGCGATCGGCGGCTTGTTCACTCCCACGCTCACCGTGGGCGTGCTGCTCGGCAGCCTGGGCGGGCACGCCTGGGGAGCGCTAGGCGGCGCACACGAGCCGCTCCCTGCCTACGCGGCCATCGGTGGAGCAGCGTTGCTCGCAGCCGCTATGCAGGCGCCGCTCGCGGCCGTGGTGCTCACCCTCGAGCTGACGGACACGGGGATATCGCTCGCTGTTCCAATCCTCATCGCGCTGACCGGGGCCATGCTCGTCGCCCGCGCCCTGGACGACCGCTCCATCTACACGGTGTCGCGACCACCAATAGAGCACCCGCGCGAGCGGGGGAAACACTGAACGGCCCAGATTGCGCCAGCCTGCGATTGCGCCAGCCTGCGATTAGGGTCCAAATACCCTGTCGCGCCGGCAACGAGCGGTACAGCATGTGAAAGGTGACACCTGACACCAGGCGCCGGTCTCCGGCAAGAGCGGACAGAGGCGCCCCAGGAGCCCAGCTTGCAGCACCTTCTGAGGTACGGTCACGCCCACCGGGCTTCCTGAGCGTTTCCGAGCTCTCCGCAGCAGCAGGAGTGACAAAGGCCACCATCCACCACTACTGTGCTCTCGGCCTGCTGCCCGCCCCGGTGAAGACCGCTCACAACATGGCCTACTACGCGCCCGACTGCGTGGAGCGGGTGGAGGTGGTCCGTGCGCTCGCGGAGCGCCATCTGCCCCTTGCGGAGGTGCGAGCCGCGATCGACGAGCACGGTCTCGAAGCGCTACACGCGATCCTGGCCCGCACCGCAGAGGCCGGCGCCAATCTGGTCCACCTGATCGGCGGGCAAGCCCCGCGCATGACGCGCGCCCAGCTCATCGAGGAGAGCGGGCTCGACCCCGAGGACATCAAGTACCTCGAGTCGTTGGGCCTCCTACGCCGTGACGGAGCAGAGCCTTCGGGACACGGGCAGGCCGGCGAGAAAGCCGAGCTGTACGACTCGCTGAGCGTCGAGCTGGTCCAGGCACTGGCGCGGATGCGAGAGGCTGGCATGACCGAGGCGATCGGCTTCTTTCCCCGCGACGTCCGCCTCTACCACCAGGCGATGGCTGCCGTCGTGCAAAGCGAGCTCAGCTACTTCGACAGCAGACTCATCAGGCACGTGCCACCAGAAGATGCAGCGGCCGTCATGAACGCGGCACTCGAGCATGCCGAGCAGCTCTGCGTGATCGTGCGCCGGCGGCTACTGCTCGACGCACTGCAGCAAACCGAGTCCGGCACCAGGAACCCCATCCACACCATCTCGCACACGAGGAGGCAACACCCATGAAGATCCGCTCCAGAGGTCTCGGCCGCAGGGAGCTGCAGATGGACCTGCACGAGTTCAAGATCACGAAGGAAGGACACGAGGTGATCGTGTCGGGCGTCACGCACGCGCCGGTGACCTGGGAGACGAGCATAAGGATCGCCCCCGAGGACATCGGCGGCATGCTGCGGGTCGCGTGCAGCCCGAAGGTCCTAGCTATGGGGGTCCGATGGGCATTGCACCTGAAGACCCCCGAGATGGCTGCACCCCCTCCCGAGTGGGAGCGCCGCTCCGGCTCCACGACGCTTCGGTCCCACTCCGGGGCAAGTGCCAAAGCCCGCGGCGGAGTCGGCGGCGAGCCGGACAGGACGCCTGGGGCCTCTATGCCCGATGCGTCTCGCTGCGCCGAGCGCGCCGCCGATACGAGCGCCTAGTAGCGCCACAGGTCACAGGTCACAGGTCACAGGGAGGAACCCAGCATGGATGACACCTACGACGTGGTGGTGATAGGGGCCGGTGTCAACGGGCTCACCTGCGGCGCGTACCTCGCGCGAGCCGGGCTCAGCGTGGCTGTCGTCGAGAGGCGAAACGAGTGCGGAGCATTCGCCCTCACCGAAGACCTCTTCGGCGCAGGCAACCCTACCGACACCCACGCCGCAGTTTGCTTCCTGCCGATGAGCCCCGTGTGGGGAGATCTCGAGCTGGACCACTACGGCTTCGACCTCCTGCTGGGCAAGTCGGCCGCCGCAACCGTCTGGCCCGATGGCAAGAACTACGTGTACTACTACGACCTCGACCTGCAGCGGCGCGAGCTCGAGAGGCTCTCCCCGAAGGACGCCCGAACTACCGTCGCCATGCGCGAGAAGCTGCTCCCCGACGCAGCAGAGCTGCTCTGGCTGTTCTTCCGCCCTCCGAGTCCCGAAGGAGAGGAGCTGTTCTTCGACCTGGGGCGCTATGTCGGGATCTCTCCAGCCGAGATGCATCAGATGAACGGCCTCGAGCTCCTGGAGTCCATCTTCGACGAGGAGCACGTAAGGCTGCTGTGGCTGGCTGCCGCGGACATCGGGCTCTTCGGCGACGTAGCGATGCCAGGCGAAGGTGCCGTTGCTGTAATGCTCTCCTCCCTGCTCGCCACCGGCACACCGCGAGGCGGCATGCACACGCTCGTCCACGCCCTCGTGCGCTGCCTGCGAGCCCACGGTGGCAAGCTCCTGCTGAACGCACCCGTAGCGCACGTCGACCTGGCCCCGGCAGGGGAGGGCGCCATGGATGCCGGCCACACCGTGGTGCTGTCCGAGGACTGCCCCTACCCGGCTCGCGAGATACGCGCGAAGAAGGCTGTCGTCTTCAACGTCTCACCTCCGGTGGTGAAGTCGATTCTCGACGGAGACGAGGTTAAGCGGCGCGATCCCCTACTGCACCAGAAAATGGAGGGTTGGAGCTCGGAGGGGCATTGCGCGTTCATATCGCACTTCTTGCTCCAGGGGCTTCCGCAGTGGGGTTCCAGGGGATGGAATCCCGATGTCGACATCTCGCCGTTCGTGCTCCGTCCGTACGACTCGTGGTCGCACGCTCAGGAGTCCCAGGAGCGCTACCACCGGGGAGCGACGATGGAGGTGCTGGGCGATATCGCGGAGATATACAACCAGAGCGGCCAGGACCGCTCGCGCATCTCGGCGTCGGGCTGCTGCACGCTGTCGGTAGAGATCGAGTACCCGGTGGCTCTCGAGGAGCACGGCGGCTTCGGGGCCTGGGACGACAAGGCGCTCATCGATCAGGTGCACGAGGCACACGCGGACATGATGGAGCGCCTGGCTCCGGGGTTCCGCAAGCAGGTGCTCGACAGCCTCTATTTCACCCCGCTCGACAACTGGCGGCGCAACGCCTCCGCGACCTTCGGGCACGAGATAGGCGGCGACAACAGCGGCCCGCAGTGGTACACAGGCCGGGTACCTCCGCGCTCCGCGATCCCGGGCATCTACTTCTCGCAGGGCATCTGGCCGGCATCGCTCACCCATCTCGGCAACGGATACGTGGCAGCCGGTGTAGTAGCGGAGGACCTGGGGGTGCGAGACCAGGAGTGGTGGAGGTCGGCACCCATGGAGCGCTTCCTGGAAAGGTACGTGGAACATGTCCGAGGATCTTGACATCCTGGTGCTCGGCGCCGGGCCGAACGGCCTTACGTGCGGTGCGTACCTGGCGCGCGCAGGCGCACGGGTCGCGGTCCTGGAGAGAAACGTCGAGAGCGGAGGGGGGCTCACCACCCAGGAGCTCTCGGGTTTCGCCCTCAACTCGCACGCCATCTACATGCTGCTCGCAGAGCTGATGCCGCCCTATCACGACCTGGACCTCCGGAGCTACGGCGTGTCGTTCGTGCGACCCGAGGCGCAGGCGGCATTCCTCTTCGGCAGCGAATCGATGGTCCTCTACTCGGACCCGGAGCGCTCGGCCGCGTCGGTGGCAGCTCTGTCGCCTGGCGACGCAAGCGTGTTCCGCGAGCTCTACGAGGACTTCCGGCGCGCCTCCGACGAGATGATCATCCCGGCAACCTATTTCCCACCGGTCGAGCCGCTCGACCAGATCGAGCTGCTCGCGGAGGCAGGAGACGTCGGCCGCTGGCTGAACGAGCTGGCGGAGATGACACCGCGCGAGGTGATCCACGGTTACGGCTTCTCCGACGAGCGGGTGGAGGCGGCTCTCGTCTACCTCGCCAGCATGTTCGGGCTCGACCCCGACGGCGGCGGCATGGGCTTCCTCATGCCCGTCTACGTCTACCGGCTCATGCAGAGCGCTCTCGTAGCGGGTGGCTCGCACCAGATGGCCTCGGGACTGCGCCGCGCGCTCGAAGCATCCGGGGGGCGTGTGATCACGGCGGCCGAGGTGCGCGAGGTCGTCCTCGATGGTGGCCGAGTGCGCGGAGTCCGGCTCGACGACGCCAGCGTGCTGAGCGCGCAGACAGTCGTGAGCACTCTCAACCCCGAGCAGAACTTCCTGCAGCTCGTGGAGCCCGATGCGCTGCCGGCAAGTTTGGTGGAAGCAGCGCGGGCATGGGAATGGGACGAGGCCAGCCTGTTCGTCGCCAACTGGGGCGTGGTAGGAGATCCCCCGCGCTACGAAGGCCGGTCCTCCGAGGTGGACAAGGCGCTGAACGTAGTGATGGGCGTCGAGTCGGTCGAGGACGTCATCGCGCACTTCGAAGCAGCACGCTCCGGGGAGATGCCGGACGGGTCCGTGGGCCACATGAGCTGCCCGTCGCTCTTCGATCCCCTGGCTGCTGCGCGCCACCTCCCTCAGTACGGCAACTGCGAGGTGCTGCGCTTCGAATGCCTTGCCCCCTACGAGGCCGACTGGGCGCAGTCCAAGAGGGAGCTCGCCGAAAAGGCTTTCGAAGCTTGGCGCCGGCACGCACCCAACCTCGCCAAGGCGAACGTGAGGGTGTCGCTCCCCTGGAGCCCGAAGGACATCGAGGACCACCTGCCGAGCATGCGCCGGGGCGCGATCAAGCACGGTGCCTACACCTCGATCCAGATGGGCTACAACCGGCCGTCCTCGGACTGCTCTTCGTACCGCACCCCCCTCGAGGGCTTCTACGTGGCAGGGGCGAGCACGCACCCCGGTGGGATGGTGCTGCTCGGTGCCGGCTACAACGCGGCCCATGCAATCGCAGAGGATCTCGGCCTGCCGATCTGGTGGGGAGTGCCCGAGATGGTGCGCACCGCTGTCGAGAAGGGATACCTACCGGACACCATGCCATGAGCTATGCCGGGCAGCGGCGCTATGCCGGGCAGCGGCGCTATGTGATCAGGCCAAGTTCCGCTCGAAGGCTGCCGGGCTGAGCCGACCCTCGAAGGGCTTTACGAGCAGCTCCGCCAACCGAGGCGTCGCGCGCGGGATTACCAGAGACCCCGCGGTCGCAATCCCAGCCGCAGATGCTGCGATGGACCAGCCGACGGGGCCGAGCGGGGTGCAGCCGAAGAACTGGCTCACCCCTGGGACCTGCACCACACCGGCGAGGACCGCACCAGACACGAGGGTCGCACCGAGCACCACCGGGCTGCGCCCCCCGACCACGGCAGTCTGCGCGAGCTGGGTGCCCACAAGAGCGACCAGCGCGACCGTGCTCGCGCGACGCCGGCGGCCTGTTGAGCGCGCGACAATCCATGCACCCGTGGCTCCAGCGGCCGTCGTCACCGCGCGAAGGGCAACGGCGCGAGCGAGCGCTCCACCGAGGGCCGCGTCGGGTCCCTCGTGGAGCAACGCTTCGGGAGCGAGCCTGGCCGGCCGGCGGAGCGCTATGGTAATGGCTGGCGCCATGTCCGTCAGCAGGTTGACAAGTAGGAATTGGCGCGCTCCGAGGGCGGACGACCCGCTCAGCGCCGTGGTGGCCACGCTGAACGCGACCTCACCTAGGTTCCCGCCTACCAGGATGGCCAGCGCGTCGCGCACCGACGACCACATGGCTCGGCCCTCGACGATCGCGTCGACGATCGTCTCGAGACGGTCGTCGGTGACCACCAGGTCCGCGGCTTCGCGGGCTGCAGGCGCTCCGCGGGCCCCGAGCGCTATGCCGGCATGGGCAAGGCGAATGGCCGCGGCGTCGTTCGCCCCGTCACCGGTCATCGCCACCACCCTCCCCGCACGCTGGAACGCTCCGACGATCCGCACCTTGTGCGACGGAGTCACACGGGCGAAGACCGATACCTGGCCCACCAGGGCCTCGAGTTCCCCATCGGACATGGCGTCCAGCTCTGCCCCTGTGAGCACCTGCTTCGAGTCGAGGATGCCAAGCTCTTGCGCGACCGCATGAGCCGTGCTCGGGTGGTCCCCCGTGATCATCACCACCTCGACGCCCGCTCGGCCGAGCTGCCCGACCGCGAACGCGGCGGTCGGCCGCACGTGGTCTGCAAGGCCGAGAAACCCCAGCAGCTCGAGGCTCGACACACGCTCGTCGACGAGCTCGCCGCCTCTCGCGGCTTGGCGCTCGGCGACAGCCAGCACCCTCAGGCCGCGACCGGCCAGCCGTTCGACCTCGGCGCCGAGTCGCCGCCGTGCGCGCGCGTCGAGGGGACGAGCGCCGCCGGGAGAGCGCCAAGTGGCGCATCGCGGCAGCACCACCTCGGGGGCACCCTTGGCAGCGACCCTGAGACCCGACCGCCCTTTGCCCACCACGGCGTGGAACCCGCGGCTCGGCTCGAACGCCAACTCGCCGATCTGTGACCAGCTCCCGATGCCGTCGCCGGGGCGCACTCCCGCTTGCGCCGCACCTTCCAGGACCGCTCGGTCTGTTGCGTGCCATATGGCCCCATCGGCCTCCACCTCGGGGCTTGCCCGCAACGCAGCCGCCAATACCGCGCGCGTCCGCCGGCCCAGTGCGCCCGTGGCTTCGTCATTCACACCATCCGACACCCTCTGCAATACGATCCGTCCTGCTGTGAGGGTCCCGGTCTTGTCGAAGCAGAGCACATCTACCCGGCCCAACGCCTCGATGGTACGCGGATTGCGCACCAGGGCACCGCGCTCGGAAAGCCGGCGGGCCGCCGAGAGCTGTGCCGCACTGGCAAGCAGTGGAAGGCCCTCGGGAACCGAGGCGACCATGAGGCCGACCCCGGAGCTCATTGCACGCCGCAGCGGCGTGCCACGGAGCAACCCGATCCCCGTAACCGCTGCCCCGCTCGCCAGCGACACCGGTACCGCCAGCGCGCTCAGCTTGGCCAGCCGCGCCTCCACCCCACTGGGCGGCGGCGCAGGCGCGTCTTCCAGGGCACGGCCTGCTTCGGTACTGGGGCCGACGGCAACGACAACCGCCAGGGCGCTGCCCGCAACGACAGTGGTCCCCTCGTAGAGCATGCACGAACGGTCTGCTACACCCTTGCCGGGAGTTGCTGCCGCCTGCTTGAGCACGGGAAGAGACTCCCCGGTCAGCGAGGACTCGTCTACCTCGCAACCCAGTGCCTCGAGTATCCGGCAATCGGCTGCCACCTGGTCACCGCCGGCCAGCTCGAGCACGTCACCGGGGAGCAGGCGGTCGTGGCCAACCTCGGTCACCACTCCACCTTGTCTGACCTTCACCAGGGCAGCACTTGCCTCCGCAAGGCGCTCGAGCGACACCTCGGTACGCAGACGCTGAGCTGCGCCAACGGCCGCGTTGGCCACCGTCACCCCCGCGACGAGTGCCGCGTCAGTCACCGATCCCACCGCAGCCGACAAACCCGCGCCGGCGGCGAGCACCGGAGCAAGGGGGTTCGTCAGCTCCTGTGCAAGCGCCTGACCGAGCCGCAATGCCAGGGGCCGGCGGCGTGCAGCAGGACGGGCACGACGACGAGTCTCTTCCGCGTCGAGACCCGCCGGCGAGCTGTCCAAGGCTCCGAGCACATCTTCGGGTGCCATCGCGTGCCAGGGTGGGGAAGACGTCGGCAGGGGCACGCGGCGCCGCGCTGCAGATGTCGCGCCGAGCGTTCCGGCGGCTTGCGCTACGAGCGCTGCCACGTTCACCGGCAGCACCGCCCGCCTAGCCGCCGTGGCCGGCAATCCGGCAACGGCCCACACGCTGCCGATCCCCGAGCCTGCCATAGCCAACATTGCACCGCGGCGGCTCGCCAGTTGGGCGTCGCGCATCGCGTCGACGAACAGCAGCACCGACCCAAGGTCGTCCCCGGCCACGAGGTCTGCTCCCCAGGGTGCCGCCCGCGAGCGCCCGGTCACTGCCACGCTGCAGTCAGCGGCCTCGAGCGCACGATGCGCCGTCCCGCCCGATACAAGAAGCACCACGCGGCCCTCAGCCTGCAGCGCTCGAACCGACTCGTACAAGCGTCTCCCGCCCGCTACCAGACGGTCCGCGCCCAGCTGCCGACCTACTGACCCTCGAGTGCCAGCCACCACGAGCTGCGCGCCGGAACGCCGTACCGAGTCGGACAGCGCCAGTGCGTACGGGTCGAGCTCCTCCTGCGCCGCTGCCGCCCCTACCGCTGCCGCCCCCGCCGCTGCCGCCCCTACCGCTGCCGCCCCTACCGCTGAAGCGCCTACACGCTCCGTGCCGGCGATCCTCCCGGCACCTGTGGCGAGCACAGCCCGGTCGACCAGTACCGTGTCGACCCGATCGAGCCTGCGAAGCGCAGCGCGGTCCATCATGACCACGTCTCGCGAAGCGAGCTCCCGGGCGAGTTGGCCAGCGAAAGCTTCGCGCCCGAGCCGCGCCGCCTTGGGCAGCCCGGCACTGAAGGCCGTAGCAGCAAGCCGAGGCCTGCCGGTCACGGCCAGGACCATGCCGAAGCCTGCGAACGAGGCGAGTGATGCGCGATCTGCCCACCGTTCCACCGGCCCTCTGGGGAGGGGGACCGGCCGTGGCTCTCGGGCGATCGGGTCGAGCGCACCTTGGCCCCTTGCCGCCAACTCCGGCTCGCGCCGCTCCCAGACAGCCCGGTTCGCCCGCAGCTCGCCTATGGCGTTGCCACGCTGGACGATGTCCACCACCAAGCCGAGGGGACCCTGCGACACGGCCTGTCCGAGCGCGTTGGCAAGGCCGAGGCCGAGGTCACTCGCCGCGGGACCAAGCCGGGTGTCGAGAAAGCTGCGCACTCGGGGCGCGCTCTCGAACAGCGCCACGAGCGAGGCGATCTCCGTCGGCAGGGGGGTCACCCCTATCACCTGCCCGAGCACGCTCACCCACAAACCGAGCACGTCGGCGCCAAGCGATATGGCGTTGCGGCGAATTGGCTCGACATCGCCCGGGTGCTCGGGGCGATCATGGCCGAAGCGCTCCCTGTGGAGCCCGTGCGCCTCCTCGACGCCTTCTACTACGCCGATCAGGTCGTCGAGCTCAGAGCTCTCGGGGTCGAAGGCCACGACCACACGCCCGGTGAGCGCGTTCACCTCGGCCCATCGGACGGAGTCGACGGCTCGAAGCGCCTCCTCCACCTGGCGGGTGAAGGACTCCACACCCCGGCGGCGACCTGCCCGCACCTCGATGTGAGCACGGCCGTTGCCTGACCACACCCGGCGGTGCCGGCGTCCAGTCGGCCCGGTGGGCTTTGGCATCATCTCAGCCGCACATCCAACGCATCCGTCGCCTGTCGAATAGGAATCACTCGATCCTAACTTACGCCCTCCGGAATAAACCTCAGCAGGCCCGCCCGCGGTCTCCCGGTGCCACCAGCACGACGATGGCGACGAGCAGATCCCATAGGGCAACGCTCGGCCTCCGGTGTTACATTGCCTTCACATCGGCGGCGTCGCTATCCTCCGGCGCTCCACGGCTGAAAGAGGACTGCCATGACGGCAATCAGGTGTCGGCATCGGGCGTTGACAGCCGCAGCACCGGTGGTTCTCGCACTGCTTGCCTCGAGCGCAGTGCTGACCATCCCCCTGGCGACGCTGGGTGCGCCACAGGCAGGAGCGGCAAGCGCTCCCGGGTGGACACCGGCGACGCTTCCGAGCGGCACACCTGAGCTCTTTGCGGTGGCCTGCCCTAGCGCCACGCTTTGCGTGAGCGTCGGTGGGACGAGCAGCGCAGGGGCCGTCTTCTCATCCGATGGTGGCACCACCTGGGCAGCGGCGCAGATGCCATCTGGTACTCCACCGCTCTTCGGGGTGTCGTGCCCTTCGACGACCTTCTGCATGGCAACGGGGTTCTCCGGCACGGCGGGGAGCACTCCCAGCCCGGGGGCAGTGGTGAGCACAGACGGCGGGCAGACCTGGAGCGCTGTCACGGCCCCACCGGCTGCTGGGTCGGGTGCGTACTCGATCTGGTGCGCCAACTCGTCGGATTGCTGGGTAGGCGGCGCCGGGGCGATCGACTCCACCACCGACGGCGGTGCGAGCTGGACGACCACGGTGCTCGACACCGCTGCCAACTCCATCAACGTCCAGGGGATATCGGGTCTCTGGTTCTCCAATGCCGAGGACGGATGGGCGACCGGGTACAACGGCTGTGGAGGCGCCGGGGTGACCAACTGCGGCGGCTGGGTGTTCACGACCAATGACGGCGGTGCGACCTGGAACGTTGCTCTCTCCGAAGGCACTGACAGCGCTCTCGGCAGCCCCATGGGAATATCGTGCACCAGCGCGAGCTCTTGTTTCGTCCTCGGCTACGACAGCCGGGGAGCCCACGTCACCATGACCACCAACGCCGGCCAGAGCTGGGCGTCCGAGCCGCTGCCGGGAAACGCTGACACGGTCATGACCGGCGTCGTTGACCAGAACGGGATCACCTGCGTTACCGGGACCTCTACCTGCTACGTCGCGGGTTGGAACGGAGGGAGCGCCGGCAGCGCCCAGCCGTACACGAACGCACGAGCGGTGGTAGACACCACGACGAACGGCGGAGCCACCTGGGTGCCCCAGGCAACCTCCACGAGCGTGGCCGCGGGCTACGCGATCGGATGCTCGAGCGCTCAGGCCTGCATAGTTGTGGGCCTGTCCCCGTCCCTCGGCGCTGCCGGCAACGCCCGAGCCGCTGCCATGACTACGTCCGACGGAGGGGTGCTCCCGCTTGTGACCGGAGTGTCTGCATCGTCGGGTCCGCTCGCCGGGGGGTCGACCGTCACCATCAGCGGCGCCTACTTCACGGGGGCCAGCTCTGTGAGCTTCGGGGGGGTGGCATCCTCCAGCTTCTCGGTGGTCTCTCCGAGCGAGATAACCGCCCAGGTGCCCCCGGCCACGTCACCGGGGATGGTGAACGTGCAAGTGACGACGGCCACCGGCACGAGCCCGGCCTACGACCAAGCGTCCTCGGGGACGGCGGGGACCGACGGCTACCTCTACGTCTCCCCGGGGGCCTACAACCCGGTGACCCCGTACCGTATCTGCGACACGCGCAGCGGCAACTCGACGCCTTGCTCGGGTAACGTCTACGGCGAAGGCGGGAGGATCTGCCTCGAAGTCGCGGGATCGAACCCGCCGGGGCAGACGAGCGGTGGTGTCCCTTCCTCGGGCGTCGAGGCGGCTGTTCTCAACGTGACCGTCGTGGACAACTCCCCGCCACCTCCTTATTACCCGGGCGGCTACCTGACGGTATCGCCCGCCGGTGCGGCTACGCCCGTTGCGTCCAACCTGAACTTCGTGGGCAACCCGAGCGCGAATGCCGTCACGGCCAACCTCGTCGAAGTGGCCGTGGGCACCGCCGGGAGCGTCTGCTTCACCGAAGCCGGTGGCCTGTCGGTCTACGAGTCGCCAAACGGCGGAACCGCCGTAAGCCTCATCGTCGACGTCGAGGGTTGGGTGGCGACCTCGTCGACCACCGGTGACGGGTACCAGCCTATGGTCCCCACGCGCATCTGCGACACGCGACCTGGCAACCCTTCGGGGCTGAGCGGCGCAGCAGCCCAGTGCAACGGTCACACGCTCGCCGGCGGCACCACGCTTCCTGTGCAGGTGAGTGGAATCGCAGGAGTGCCCTCGGGCGCGACCGCGGCCGTGCTCAACGTCACGGTGACGAACACGAGCTCGGCGGGGTACCTCACGGTGTGGCCGGCGGGTCAGCCCCAACCAGTCGCCTCCAACGTGAACTGGTCACCAGGCGCGACGGTGGCCAACCGCGTGATCGTGCCACTCGGAAGTGCTGGAGTGGTCGACGTGTTCAACAGCTCGGGTTCGACCGACGTCATAGTGGACATAGGCGGCTACTACGGATCGACCGGCTTGATGTTCACACCGAGCGCACCCACGCGCATCTGCGACACGCGACCTGGCGACCCGTCGGGGCTTAGCGGCGCGGCAGCCCAGTGCAACGGCAAGACCCTGGCCGCCGGGAGCACGCTAGGCGTGGCAGTGGGCGGCGTGGGTGGCGTCCCTGCCGGCGCGGCAGCCCTGGTGGCCAACGTCACGGTCGCGGACACGACTTCGGGCGGCTACCTGACTGTCTGGCCTTCCGGGCAGAGCCGGCCGACGGCAAGCGACATCAACTGGTCACCGGGCAAGGTCGTCCCGAACCTCGTCGTAGTCAAGATCGGAAGCGGGGGCTCCATCTCCGTGTTCAACAGCAACGGCAGCACCGACGTGATAGTGGACGTCGCAGGCTGGTACTCCTGAGTCGAGGGCTGGCACCTCTGAGGAGCGCCCGCCAAGGGCGGCGCGGCGCGCTGGAGGCGACGTTCACCGGTGAGTCTCGAACTCGTGTGGGGCGTGGCCTTCTGGCTCGAGCTGGAAGGTGGAGTGCTCCACGTCGAAATGCCCGCTGACACACGCCTGGAGCTCGTCGAGGATCTGGGGAGCGTGGCCGTCGACGAAGCAGCCACCGTCCACCACCACATGCGCGGAGAGGGCGGGCAGAGCGCTCGTCACCGTCCAGACGTGCAAGTCGTGGACATCGAGGACATGCGGCCCCGAGAGAAGATGGGTTCGCACCTCATCGAGATCAACCCCCTCGGGGGCTGCCTCCAGCAGGACCCGACCCGCGGATCCGAGCAATCCCCAGGCTGCCCTGGCCATCAGCGCCACCACTACCAGCGAGGCGATGGCGTCCGCGCGGTCGAACCCCGTGACGAGGATCACCACCCCGGCAACTGCTGTTGCAACGAAGCCGTACAAGTCGGTGAGGATGTGGCGGAACGAACCCTCGACGTTCAGGCTGGACCTGTCAGCCCGGGACAGCACCGTGCTCGCTGCCAAGTTCACCGCCACGCCCACCAATGCCACGATCAGCACTGCTTGCCCGTCTACTGGTCCAGGTGAGATCAACCGCCTGACAGCCTCGAAGATCACAAGGGCTGCAACCACCACGAGGGTGATCCCGTTGATCGCCGCCGAGAGCACTTCGGCTCGCTTCCACCCGAACGTCCAACGTCCCCGCGCCGGACGGGCCGCCAGGCGGGCAGCGCCGATCGAGGTGCCGAGGGCACCCACATCGGCGAGCATGTGCCCGGCGTCTGCCAGCAGAGCCAGCGACGAGGCCAAAGCCGCCACCACGACTTCGGCCACCATGAACGCGACGATCAGCACCAGCGCAACTGCCAGATAGCGGACATCGGAGCCGGAGCTCACCACGTGGCTGTGCCCGCCACGGTGCTGGTGCTCATCACGTCTGAACACCTTGTCCATTGTTCGATGATAACCGCCTGCCGCACGGGCAACTCAATGAGGCTCGAAACGGCAAGACTAAACGTCGCGACGAACAACGGTTAGATGAGTCCCGTGGCTTCAGCCAAGGAGGTGCACCACCTCGATGGCAACATCTATCCAGCTTGGAAGTCGAGCGCTAGCATGCCGACGTGAAGATAGGAGCCGAATGATCAGCGCCGGGGCGAGGAAGCTCCACAGGGCCTTTCCGGCGATTGCGCTCGTCGCTCTCGCCGTAATCAGCACTGGTTGCGGCGGAAGGCTGCACGCTCTACTCGCCCGACGCAGGGGAGCGACTTCGCCGAAACTCGTCACCTCGGTTCTATCCGTACCGCGCGGAGGATGGCAGGGATCGCCCGTTGGCAGCGTGCGAGTCCTCGTCCCTGCAAACGGAGGACGGGTGTCGTGGGGTCCCCAGGGTCTCATTGCTCTCAGCATCTTCGACCACGTGGTCAACGGCACCCGCTTCCCCAACATCTATGTCATGTCACCCGATGGTGCTCGAAAGCGGTGCCTCACCTGCGGCAACCCGGTGGTTCCTCACGTGAGCGACGACGTTCCCGTCTGGGATCCGACCGGGCAGTTCATCGTCTTCGAGGGACTCGACCCGGGACTTGGCCCACTCCCGGCCCGCCTGGCGCAAGGGGGAGCCGGCTTCGACAACAACCTCTGGGCTATAACGCCCAATGGCCGCCGCGCTTACCAGCTCACCCACGTCACCCGCGGCGAGGCCGTGCTGCACCCGCAGTTCTCCCAGAACGGCTCCCGCCTCACATGGGCCGGCTACGACCACCTGGGCGGGGCCGGTCGGGGTGAGTGGGACATTCACCTGGCGAACTTCGTCGTCAGCCCTGCCGGCGTCCCCAGCCTGACCGGGGAGAGCATTGCACGCCCAGGACCGGCAACACCGGCCACGTTCTACGAGACCCACGTTCTGACCGCTTCAGGCGTGGTCATCTTCTCCTCCAATCTCGCCAGCCCCTACGAAAGCTCGTGCCGCGGCTGTGCATTGGGCATCTGGTCGTGGAACCCGAGCTCCTCGAGCGGTCCCCGCCTGTTGACACCCGACACCAGCGTGTGGAACGAGCACGCGGCACTAGCACCGGGGGGGCACATAGCCTGGGTTAGCAGCCAAGGTGAGAGTTTCACGCCGTCGTCGTCGTGGGCCCTCACACTGCGCACTGACTGGTGGATGATGAGAGCCGACGGCTCGGCGAAACGGCGCATCACCTATTTCAACACTTCCGCCCTCGGGAGCACCCGGGTCATCTGCGCGGACAGCTCTTGGAACCAGGCGGGTACCGAGTTGGTTGGGACGGTGGACGTCATCTCGCGTACCGGCTCCACAACGGCTGTCGTACTGCTCGACATGCGGAGCCCGCAGTAGGCGTGCAAGCAGCGAACAGGCGGTCGCCGGAGGCGACCTGTGGGATCAGCCTTGGCCAATCGTTCCTTCTCTGCTCGTGCTAATAGCCGGAGCGACTCCACAGACGTGAGTCCCTCATCGATCTATCCGGGAGATCTATCCGGGATCCGACAGCGAGCTGACCACGCGTTGCAATCGCCCCGCTGCCTCTGCAGATAGCGCTGCGAGCTCTGGGCCGGGCATCAGGTCGGCGGGATGCACCGCAGCGACCCGGACCTTGGTCTCTTCGGTGTCGGCTTCGAGCACCACGTTACAAGGCATCAGAAGGCTGACCGACGGGTCGAGCCCGAGTGCCTGGTGCGCAAGAGTCGGGTTGCAGGCGCCGAGGATCTTGAGCGGCGCTCGGGTGACGCCAAGCTTTTCTTGGAGCGTCGTGGCGACGTCCACCTCGGTGAGCACCCCGAAGCCCTCGGCCGCCAGCGCGGCGCGCACCACCGGCTCCACCTCCTCGACGGTCCCGGTCACAGTGGTCTCGATAGCTCTCATAGCGGTCCTCCTGGTGTCGGCATGGCTCAGTCTTCCATCTCCTGCATCGTGTGCAAAACGAGGGTGGAATAGACGAAAGCAACTCCGGCGCGCACCTCGGCGGCTATTCCGGCGTGGGTATCCCGGAGTGTTGATGGCCGGCTAGCTGGCTCCCGGTCCGACAAGCACCCTCTGCAGCACCGCCGCGCCGGAGCGCTCGACGTCACGGGTGGCGGTGAGCAGCACGAGACGTCGGCTCTTGGCCAGCTCGAGCAGCTTCGAGACGGCCGATGCGCCCGGCTCGCTGGCGAGCTCGGCCCGATAGCGGCGGGCGAACTCGGCGAAGCGTCCCGGGTCGTGGCCGTACCAGCGACGCAGCTCGGTGCTCGGGGCCGCGTCCTTCTCCCATTCGTCGAAGTCGACCGATGTCTTCGTGAGCCCGCGGGGCCACAGCCGGTCGACGAGCACCCGGTGCTCACCTGGGCTGCGCCCCGGATCTTCGTAGACCCGCACCACCTCGACGTGCGCTTCGGTCACGGCAGTGCTCACCCAGTCCGGAACCCTAGGCTGCGTGCCGCGTCCTCGTCGATCATCGCTGGGCTCCACGGCGGGTCCCACACGACCCGTACGTCCACTTCTACGCCTCCATCTCCGGCGTCTGTGATGGCATCTGTGATGGCGGCACGTGCCATCTCAGGAAGCACCTCGGAGGCCGGGCAGCCGGGGGTCGTCATCGTCATCTCCACGACCACCGCGCCGTTCTCGTGGCGCACGTCGTAAACGAGGCCGAGCGACACGACGTCGAGGTACAGCTCCGGGTCGTACACGCCCCGCAAGGCATTCCACGCCGCGTCGAGAACGTCTGGCGCCGACATCTCGAGCCAGTCTGGTCCAACACCAGGCGGTGTACCGAGCCTGCCTGTGCCTCCGCTGGCAGGCTCACCGGCCATGCTGCTCACGACGGCCGCCGGAAGGTGACCTGCCAGTCGCCCCCGCCTAGGTCTTCCACCTCATAGGTAAACCCCTGGGAGGAGAGCACGCCTTCCAGGGGCACCGGCTCGAAGGGAGCCAGCACCACCAATTCCTCACCGTCGCCGAGGGCAGCCGCCGCCGCCATTATCGTCTCGAACGGCTCGGCGCCCGAGGCGATGATCGGACGAGCATCGACAGTAGCCATCGCTCGCTCCCTTCTGGGCCAACGGTAGTGCTCCCGATGTGCCCTATTGTTCTGTTCGATACTAGAACTTATCAGGTCTGAGCGGTCTGCAGGTCCGCCACGGACCCGAGACGCGCCCGCCACGGGCCCGAAACGCGCCCGAAACGCGCCCGAGACGGGCCCGAGACGA
This sequence comes from Actinomycetes bacterium, assembly GCA_021801525.1. Lineage (GTDB taxonomy): Bacteria > Actinomycetota > Acidimicrobiia > Acidimicrobiales > JAJYXR01 > JAJYXW01. The sequence continues at coordinate 5,865 of JAJYXW010000039.1, read as the reverse complement.
GCCCGACTGTCGCTTCGGATGCCCGGCACGGCCCCGTCTCCGCTACCAAACTCTGCCATTTACTAGAGATATACTGATGCTAGAGATATACTAGGCAGGTGGTCGATCAGAGCCTCACGACACCGAGCCGAGCAACGGGTAAGCCGGTGATGACTTGGCAACAGGCCGACCCAGTAGCGTGCACCATGGCCTGCCAGCTCGAAGGCGGGGGCGATGACAACTGAGGATGAACCGCGGCCGGCCAGAGCCACCGGGTCCTGGCGGGGCCGGCCACCTGGGGTGCCCAGTGCGGTGCCGCCCCCGTCGGTGCCTCTGGCGTTCCTGGTTGCGTCATCAGCCGGTCTGGTTGCCTGCGGCGCCGCCTGGATCTGGGCGAGCAGCGCCGCTGCCGTGAACCCCGGCGCGGACCAGGTAGTCGTCGCGGTGCACTTCGGGGTGCTGGCCACGCTCGCGATGGGAGTCCTCGGTGCCACCCATCAGTTCACCCCGGTCATCACCGGCAGGCCGCTGCGATCGCTTGGATTGGCCCGAGCCACTTTCGTCACCTGGCTGCTTGCATCGTGGATGCTGCCGTTCGGGATCGCGACCGAGCAGCTCGGCGTGACGGCGGCTAGCGGCGCTCTCGCAGGCGTGGCCATCGTGGCGCTGGCGGTGAACCTCACCGCTCCGCTCTCGGTGGGAGGGAAAGGCGCTCCGGTCATCGCTCTGCGCTTCGCCGTCGCCGGCGCGGTGCTGACCGCGTTCCTCGGTGTCACCTTTGTCGGTGACCGCCAGGGCAACTGGTTCGCGCTCTCCGGTCACGCCGACCTTGCCATGGGCGTTATCGGAATGTTCGGCTGGTTGGGGATCACCTACGTCGGTGTCGCCGAGAAGCTGTGGCCGATGTTCATGCTGGCGCACCTCCCCGCGGGACGTCACGCCGGGGCTGTTGCAGTGTGGACGATCCCGATCGGAGCGGCAGCCCTTGCCGCAGGGCTGGGATGGAGCATCCTCGGCCTGGGGTGGATCGGAGCAGGGATCCTCACCGTCGGGCTCGGCGCGCACCTCGCGTCGCTCTCCGCTCACGTCCGGCATCGCCGCAGGAAAGCCGACCTGCACCTGGTCTTCGTGCTGACCTCGGCGGCCTGGCTGGTCGTCGGCGCAGGCCTAGCCCTCGCCAGCGTGCTGGTCCTCCCACACCGCTACGCCCTGGGTGTGGCGCTGGTGGCAGCCGCCATGGCCGCCTTCGGTGGCTGGCTGCTCGAGGCGCTGGTAGGTCACGCCCACAAGGTCGTGCCGTTCATCGTGTGGTCAGCACTTCGCTCACGGGGGATCGCCACTGGCCCGTCGGGCAAGAATCTCATGTTCGCCGACCTCTACGACCACAGTTGGGCCGCCGCCACCTATGCCACCACCACTACCGGCATAGCAGCGCTGTGCGTGGGTCTCGGTGCCTCACTTCCAGCGGCAACGGCCGCAGCTGGGTTGCTGCTAGTCGTCACCGGCATCATCGTGGCGGCCAACCTGTCGGTTCGACCGGTGCGCCTGCTGAGATCAGGACGGCTCGGTAAGAGCTCTCCTGTCGCGGCAGGTGCCGTCGATGCTCCCGCTCCTCGGGGAATGACGACCTGACCAGCGCTTCGGGTGCGAGCGAAGGCTGAGGCCCGGCGCAAGACCTCGTTCGCCCGCTTCAGCTCCTTGTTATCTTGCTCGAGCTGGCGGACCTACTCCGCGCCAGTGGAGATGGTGCCTGGGTGTGTCGCGTTATCGACGCCGTGTGGCGCCGTATCGACGCGGTGTGGCGGCGCGTGGGGCACCGTGTCCACGCCTTCGCCGAGAGTCGCTTACGCGTGCGCGTCCACGAGACGGCCGATGCGCACCCGCCACACCCGAGGCCCTTGCTCGAGGTAGTCCCAGGTGTACTCGCCGGTATGCTCCGCCTCGAACTGGTAACGCAGTGGCTTGGGATCGTGGTCGTTCACCAGCACGAACCCGGCGTCGCCAGGAAGGGCGTCGTAGGCGGCGAAAATCGACTCGTGACGCTTCGCAGGCGCGAGCTCCCGCACATCGAGGATCTCCTCGCCGACCGACGTAGCAGTGGCGGGGAGCGAGACGTCGTCGATGGCCGAGGCCTCGTTTCGGGCTGCCTCGGTGAGCCGGTGCATCTGCACCAGCAGCTGCGAGAGGCTTACCGTGTCGTCGGCCTGGAGCGGTGGCAGGAGGAGATCGTTCTCCTTGGCCACGTGGTCAGTGAACAGCGTCCCGATTGCGTCAGCGAGATCGGCCGCATCGGATGGGCTCTGTGACGTCGCCAGAGCTGCGACCGACGCGGCCAGCTGCCGGTGCTCGGCAATCATCTCCGCCACCGTGCCCGAAAGGTCCGGAAGACCAGCGGCTGCCTGGTATATGGAGTGCTCCTCGGCCATGGCGTGCGGTAGAACCTCTTCAGCCACGTAGGCGACCAGCTCTGCTACAGCCGCCTCGTAGGGAGCATTGCTGACCGCAATGGCTTGGAGGGTGGCCACCCGCCGAGCCACCTGGTCTTCGAGGGTGCGGTGATGGGCCAACATCGCTTCGAAGGCGTCTGCGTCAGTGATTGTCATGTCATGGTCCTCCTCGTGTGGAGGTCCTGGAGGACCTCATCGTTCGCTTCTATTATATCTCCATTCTACACTAGATAAACAAGCCCTAAAGCCGAGTAACGAACCATCTACGGGGCTACCGGCTGATGTCGAGCGCCACGAACCAGTCGGTACAGCGCTGCGGGCTCGATTCTCCGCCAGACGGGCGGTGAGCTCCCTAGCGGTGGCAATCGGGGCCGACTCGGTGCTCCTGTGGCCGCCATCTGCGTGGCCACACTCGTAGCCCCGTGCTCGGCCAGAGCAAGCGGCGGGTTCAGGTGACGAGATCCTCAGTCCACCGCCGCTCGTCCTATGCCGCCTAGGCGTACACCGCCTTGTCAGGAGCGGGCGGCTGCCGCCACGGCTTGGCGCCGGACGGTCAAACGACATCCCGCTCGGCGGGAGTCCTTGGCCACGAGCCCTTCGACGTCGAAGCCACCGAGCCCTTCGGCCAACCCTTCGAGCACGCCGAGGTGCAGCTGGCACACCGTGTCTGGGTCCGATCCGGCCACGTCGGCAAACGGGCAGCGGCCCAGCACGAACTCGACTTTGCGGCCCCGCTCGATCCGCGTTGGCCGAAATCCGCGCCGAGCGATCTCGGCCTCCAAGACATCTATCCCTTCCCCGGCACCGGTGAGCTCCGCCCCACGGCGATGCCCGTCTTGGCGGCCCACCTGGCGCGGGTCTACTCGGCGACGAACCGCGTCGCTCAGCAGGCCTGCCAACCAGGCGTACGCACCAGGGGTGTTCCATCTCCCTGCCGCCTCGGGCGCTAGCCGGTAGAGCAGACGCGGCCGCCCTGGGCGAGAACGCTCCTCGATCTCCTCTATGACCAAGCCGGCGTCCTTCAACACCGCGAGGTGCTGACGCACCGCGTTGTGGTTGAGCCGCACGTACTCGGTCAGCTCGGCGACCCCGACCGGGCCAGGAGCATCCGCGATGTAGCGGAACAGGCGGTGACGGGTCGGATCGCCGAGCGCCCGGGCCTCACGCTGTAGCTCGTCGTCGACCATCGTGCGCTTTCCCATAGTCGATATTCTACTCTCAACCGGAACAACGATTGTCGCTGCCATCGCAGACCCATCAGCCCGCGACCCTGGTGCCGGCACCCCGACGATGGAGGGCGGATTGGCCGCTCCGTACGCGTGGCGCAGAACGGCAGGGGCCAGACTTCGCTTCGGACTCAGGTCACCTGCAAAAGTCCTGTTCAGCGCGCTCGGAGGGACTTGAACCCCCAACCTTCTGATCCATAGTCCGGTCTGGCTCGTCTTCCGGCGTCTACTGTCGTCCATCGTCGCAGGTCAGATGGGGTACTCTGTCTACCGACGTCTGCCGCCGTCCACGCAAAGCTGCCCGCTTGGGGGTCAAATTGGGGGTCAGATTCTGGGACCTCCGGAGCATCTGATTATCGGTCAGATGGCGAGGGTCGTGCTCCGGACACTGGGCAGCCTGGAAGGCGTACGCAACGTCGGCAATACGGCTCACCGTGTCGGGCAGAACGTGGCGGTCACGGCGAGGGTGGTCGCATCCAGCCCTGTCACCTGCTCGGCCAGCCAGAGATACTCCGCCAAGGTGAGGCAGCGGATCAGCGGGCGAGGCGCTCGAGTAGCTCTTTGTCGCGATCGAGCAGCTTTCGAGCACGAGCCGTGAAGTCCTTGTCGGCCCGGACCCGCTGGATCTCCGAAGCCAGGGACTCGACGATGAGCGCGTTGACGCTCACAGCGCGCACGCGTGCTACCGCCTCGGCCTGGTTGGCGAGCTCTTCTGGGAGCCTGACGGTGGTCTGCTTCGTCATGAATACACGATATCACGACATCACTTGGTGTGAGGCTGCTGAAGGTCTGTGCCGCTGCAGCGACTGGCAGCGACGCCACGCAAGGGCCACGACCCGCGATGCCGCACCGCTATGCGCTGCGATCTTCCCTGTCCGCCAGTCCGGGTGGACAGCGTGGGCGATGCCTAGGCCACCTGGATACAGGGCACGTGCGACCTTCGGGTTATGAGCTCATAAGACGGTGCTGATGACGAACGGCACCCATCACGCTCCGGCCATCTTGGCCGAGCCAGGTTTCCGACCTCGCTTGGCACCTACGGGATGAGCACCAGCGCGTCGACGTGTCGGGGCCGGACAATGCTGAAATGCCGGCGGTCCAACGTTGCAAGCTCAGTGATGCCGAGACGCTCGGCCAGCGCAACGAGGCACGCATCCGTAGCCCCCAAGGGCAGGTCTGCGTACTGCTCCACAAGGTCGGCGCTGCGGACCAAGTCGCCCGCGTTGAGCTCAGTGACGGTGAGGAAGCCCGTATCGAACGAACGCAGGAACGCGGCCTCGACCGCGATCCCGGCGTCACGCGCCAACAGGTAGGACACCTCGGCAATGACCAGGCCGGGCACGAGGCGGGGTCCGGGGGCCGCAGCGAGCGCGGTGATCGACTCCGCGTGGTGCGCGTCCCGGCGATTGGCAGCGGCCACCAACGGGCCGGTGTCCACCAGGATCATCGGCTCGGTGGGAACTCTGCCTCGAGAATCTCGCCGGAGCGCTCGGCCAGGTCCGCAGGCCCGTCGAAGCTGTCGAAGAACGATGGGAGCGCTTCACTGGGCCCGTAGTCACGCTCGATCTCATTGGTGACTACCGCAACATGGACCCGCTGGCCGGGCCGGACACCGTGGCGCCGGAACTCGGCTACGAGCTCTGCGTCGTCACCTGGAACGGTGAGGTCCCACTCGTGGGCGGCATCAGCCGTACTCATGTGCTCGAGCGTACTCGTTGGTCGACTCGGGGGAGTCTCCCGGCACTTCGACCCGCTCTACCTGTTGTACCTCGTAGTCGAGTCGTGGGAGCAGCTCCCCCAGCCAGCGGGTGAAGTTCTCGTCCAGAACGAAGCGTGGTGGATCAGGGCAGTTCATGTCCGGCACCGTCGCTCGGATCATGGCAAGGTGGTGGGAACAATCGTGTCCGGCTGTCAGCCGCTGAGCGACACCAATCCCCGGACATAGGAGGTGCAACATGCAGGTACTCGTTGCCTATGAGAGTCGGGGAGGCCGGACCGGCCGTGCGGCCGAGGCGCTGGCCGATGCTATCCGGGCGCGCGGGTGAGAGGCCACGGTCAAGACCCTGAAGGACGTCACCGCTGAGGACCTCGAGCGCAGCGAAGCGCTCGCGATCGGCTCCTGGTTGAGTGCACAAAGCGAGGTGCCGGCGAGGAACGATCCTCGTCTATGTGGACGGCACGCCTCCGCCGTGTACCGAGGAGATGAAGGGCGG
>JAJYXW010000191.1 GCA_021801525.1 Actinomycetes bacterium | reverse complement strand
GCCGGCGCTCTCGGGGCCCACGAGAAGAGCCCCTTGGCGCACCCGGGCTATCGAGCCCCCGCCCGCGCCCACGCTCTGCACGTCCACCATCGGGAGGCCTATGTAGTAGCGGTACCGCCAGTTCCAGTCGACGGTCACCTCCGGGGATCCACCGCGCACCAGGCAGACGTCGTAGGAGGTGCCCCCCATGTCGACCGACACGACGTCTCTCACCCCGCTTCTCCCGGCGGCGAGCGCAGCGCCCATCACCCCCCCGGTCGGGCCGGAGCCGAGCAGCGACACGGCATGGCGCGCCACGTACTCGGGAGGCATGACCCCGCCCGTGGCCTGCATGAGCACGACCTGGCCGCTGAAGCCCTCGCCTGCGAGCCGCCGGACCATCCTCTCCACGTACGCCGTTATCCGGGGCGCCACATAGGCGTTCACGAGCGTGGTGGAGGTGCGCTCGAACTCCGGGGCGCGCGGGAGCACCTCGTGGGAGAGCGAGACGTGCTCAACCTCGGGGAACTCCTCCAGCACCAGGTCGCGTGCCCGGCGCTCGTGGTCGGGGTTCACGAAGCTGAACAAAAAGACGACTGCGATCGAGCGCACGCCGAGCTGGCGGAGCCTAGCCACGCCCTTGCGCACCGCCTCTTCGTCCAGGGGCAAGAGCACATTCCCCTCGAAGTCGAGGCGCTCGGGGATCGCTATGCGGGCCCTCCTCGGCGCGATCGGCGGGGGTGCTGGATAGGTGGGGTCCCAGATCTGCTCCTTGTGGACCCTGCGAAGCTCGATCTCGTCGCGATGCCCCTCCGTGACGAGCAGGCCGGTTGGGGCGCCGCTCATCTCGATCATCGTGTTGTCCGCGGTCGTCGTGCCGTGGACGAGGACGCTGGTCCGGGCGCACAGGTCGCCCACGGTGGTGCCGAGCGTCTCGGCCAGGCGCGCCATGCCCTCCATCACTCCAACAGATTGGTCCTCGGGAGTGGTAGGGGACTTCTCCAGCACGATGTCGCCGGAGGGCACGACGCAAATCAGGTCGGTGAACGTGCCGCCCACGTCGATTCCGACACGGTAGGCACCAGGCTCCGGCGAGCTCGAAGTCTTGCTGACGCTCATGTCATGTCCACGGTACCACGCGCTGGGCAGGGCCGCTCATCCGCGGCGCCACCCTACACTCGCCTCACGCGCCCTTGGCCAGCCGCGTGCCGCGTCAGGCCGTGCTCGCTGCTCCCGCAGCGTCGCCCCGTACCCGCCACCCCGCAGCGCCACCGTAAACTCGCGGTCCTTGGCCCGCGTCCTCCTCACCTGTGAGCTTCCCCCAGGGGGGCTCGACCCGCTCGCCGAGCACGAGGTCGTCTCCCGGCCCTCGGTGCTAGCCGCCGATATCTCGGATGCCGACGCTCTCGTGTGCACCCTCACGGACACCGTCGATGCGGCCGTGCTCGCCGGGGCGGCGCGCCTGAAGGTCGTGGCCAACGTCGCAGTCGGGTTCGACAACATAGACGTGGCGGCCGCGAGCGCCCGCAGGATAGTCGTCTGCAACACACCCGGGGTCCTCGACGAGACCACCGCCGACCTGGCGTTCGCCCTCGTGCTCGCAGCGTCGCGGCGAACGTCCGAGGCGGAGGCGGAGCTTCGCTCCGGGGGCTGGCGCGGTTGGAGGCTCGGGGACCGGCCCGGGCGCGACGTGCACGGGGCCACGCTCGGCCTGGTCGGCTTCGGGCGCATCGGCCAGGCCGTTGCCCGGCGAGCGGAGGGCTTTGCCATGAGGGTGCTGCACCACTCGCGCCACCCGACGGGCAGGCCCGGCTACGTCGCCGACCTCGACGAGCTGATGGCGGCGGCCGACATCGTGAGCCTGCACGTTCCGCTCACATCAGAGACCCGCCACCTGGTGGATGCGCGCCGCATCGGGCTCATGAAGCCGACTGCCGTCCTGGTCAACACCGCCCGCGGAGCGGTCGTGGACGAGGAGGCGCTCGCCGAGGCGCTCCATGCCGGGCGGATCTTCGCTGCGGGCATCGACGTTTACGAGAACGAGCCGTCGGTCCACCCCCGGCTGCTCGGCGCCCCCGGAGCCGTTCTGCTGCCCCACATAGGCAGCGCATCGGTCGCCACGCGCCTCGCGATGGCTCGGCTGGCGACGCAAGCGGTTGCCGACGTGCTCGCCGGGCGGCACCCAGAGCACCCCGTGAACCCCGAAGTGCTCGCCTGAGCGCACCCTCAGGCAACAGGGGCGCGCGCGACCTCGTACTTCATTCGCTGCCATGCCTCAGTGGCCTCCTCCACCGACCCTCCATCCTCGATGGTGGACAGGTCGCCGGGCTCCGTGTCGAGAACGACGGCCTTGAACACCCTCCGCATGATCTTCCCCGAGCGTGTCTTGGGAAGCGCAGAGACGAAGTTGATCTCACCTATCACCGCTACCGGACCGAGCTCGCGGCGAACGACGCGGAGCAGCTCGGCGCGCAGCGCCTCGGAGGGCTCGAAACCTGGCCGCAGCACCACGAAAGCCGAGATCACCTCGCCGCGAAGCTCGTCGGGCCTGCCTGTCACCCCGGCCTCGGCCACCCCCGGATGCCGCAGGAAGGCCGTCTCCACCTCGATGGTGCCGATCCGGTGCCCGGCTATCTTGATGATCTCGTCAGCCCGCCCCGAGAACCAGAAGTAGCCATCGGGATCCACGCTCGCGGCATCGCCCGTGAAGTAGACCCCAGGGATCTTCCCCCAGTAGTCGGCGGCATATCGCTCCGGGTCGGACCACAGCGACTGGGTGAGCCCGGGGAAGGGGCGGGTGAGGACGACGATGCCCTTGTCCCCCGGAGGGCACGGCTCGCCGTCGGGCTGGCGGACCTCCGCCGCCATGCCGGGCAGCGCGATCCCTGCCGATCCGGGCTTTATGGGCAGCAGGCCCACCCCGTAGGGGTTGCCGAAGACGGGTCCACCAGTCTCGGTCTGCCACATGTGGTCGATCACGGGGATCCTGTCCTCGAAGACCTCGCGCTGGAGCCACTCCCACGCCGGTATGTTCAGCACCTCGCCGGCGCATACCACCCGCTCGACCGACGAGAGGTCGAAGCGCCGCGCCACCTCGGTGCCGTAGCGCATCAGCAGCCTCACCGCCGTGGGCGCCGTGAAGATGCCGGTCACCCGGTTCTCCTCGACAATCTCGTAGAGGTGCTCGGGGCCGGGATGGTCGATCGCGCCCTCGTAGGCGATGGTGGTGCACCCGGTGATGAGCGGGGCGTAGACGATGTAGCTGTGCCCTACCACCCACCCGATGTCCGAGGTGGACCACCACACGTCCTCTGGTGAGAGGCCGAAGCACCAGCGCCCGGTCGACACGATCCCCACCTGGTAGCCACCGTGGGTATGCACGGCAAGCTTGGGCTTGGCCGTCGTGCCCGAGGTGGCGAGGATGTAGGCGGGCTCGTTCGACTCCATCACCGCGTGCGAGTCGTCCACCCCGGCTCCCGCGGAGATCATCTCCTCCCAGGTCATGTCCCGCCCGGGGCGCAGTGCCGGAGGGTTCTCCCCCCGGAGGAGCAGGACGACCTTCTCCACCGGCGAGCCCTCGGCAGCGAGAGCCTCCTCCACGATGCCCGACAGGGGCACCTCGGCACCCTTGCGCAGGGTGATGTCCGTCGCGAGCAGGACGCGGGCCCCGGCCAGCCCGATCCGCTCGGCGAGGGCGTTGGCCCCGAAGCCCGCGAAGACCACCAGGTGCACGGCACCGATACGGGTGACCGCGAGCATCGCGGAAATGGCTTCGGGGATGGTCGGCATGTAGATCGCGACCCGGTCCCCCCGCTGCACTCCAAGTGCGCGCAGCCCTGACGCGATCCGCCGGGTGTCGGCCAGGAGCTGCGCGTAGCTGAGCACGCGGTGCTGGCCGCGCTCGTCGTATGCCACGAGGGCTGCATGCTCACCGCGGCCGGCCGCCACGTGGCGGTCGAGCGCGTTGTAGCTCAGGTTCGTGAGCCCTCCCGAGAACCAGCGGAACGACGGGGGATCGGCCTCGAAGGTTCGGTCCCAGGTCCTGAACCAGCCCACCGATCGGGCCGCCTCTGCCCAGAAGCCCTCGGGGTCGGCCTCGGCATCCTCGAGCAGGCGCCTGACAGCAGGGTTCATCGCGTCCATCACGTCCATCTCCTCCCTCTCTTTCTGGCCACTCCGCCTGGTCTCAGTGTCCCACCGGACCGAGCGGCAGCACCGTACGCCCGTGGGTGGTGTTGACGAGCACCGCGGCCGACGCGTACCAGGCGAGCAGCGCCGTCGCTACACCGAACCACCCTCCGGCCTTGGTCAGGCTTGCCGAGCTCGCGAACGCCCCGGCGGTCAGCAGCACGAAAGTCGGGATCAAGAAGGCAAACGTCGTTATGAGCGCCTTGTTGGTCCGGAGAACCGCGATCGCCGCAAATACGGTGAAGATCGTCCATGCCAGAAGGAATATCCCCGCTGCCTGGTTCGCATCCGCCGCCGGGAGCTGGGGGGCCACGAACTTCGCGAACGCCGCGAACGAGATCCAGAACGCCCCGTAGGAGCTGAACACCGTTGCGGCAAACGTGTTGTTGCGGCGGAACTCCCACATGCCCGCGGCAACCTGGACGATGCCGCCGTAGAAGAACGCGAGGGGTAGCACCACCGGCATGAGCTTCGCGTCCAGCCACCCGGCGTTGAACACCGACAGGACGAACGTCGTGAGAGCGAAGGCGGCGAGGCCAAGCGCTCCAGGGTCGGCGATCGCCGGCGCTCCACTTGCTGCAGGCGCCGGGACCGGCCCTGCTCGCTCCTCGCGGCTGGCCTCGCGGCTATCTACGCGGCTCGACACGCTGACTGCGGACATGTTCCCCTCCTCCGCTTTCCCCGACAGGAGACTGGGCTGTCCAGGGCTGGGCCCAGCGATGGGCTTTCCAGACCACAGTGCTCGTTGGTCGAGCACCGCCCCCTGCCTGCCCCCAGCTTGCGCCTTACGAAGCGGGAGGGGAACCCCCTGTGCGCCGGCCGCTCGGGAGCATGCCGCCGAGCGGCGTCCTCGCGGGCAAGCGGTTCCCCCTTGCCGCTGAACGGCGGATCAGGCTGTCCCGGCTGCGCCCGACGGCATCCTCAGAACGCCGGCCGGTGCCCGGAGCCGGCGGCACCAGTACGCTCGGTGCTGTGAGGGCGCTCCTGTGAGGTCGCTGCTGGAGGCCGCAGCGGTGATCATGCTTTTCGCGATCCCCGGATTGGCCCTGTGGCAGGTAGCCCGCTCGCGCAGAGCCTTCGGCTCCCCGGCCGAACGAGCCACCCTCGACGTGCTCGAGCAGGCGAACCGCCTGGCCCCGCCTTTCCGCCAGGGGCTCACCCGATCCGCGGCGGAGAAGACCGTCGCCGGCCTGCTCCAGCTTCTCGGTGCCACCGGTGTCGTGATAGTGGACCAGACCGAGGTGCTCGCCTCCGGCGGGCCAGTGCAAGGGCACTTGCACGAGGTCATGGCACTGGCCGAACCCACCCTCAGGACCGGCCGGAGCCGGGTTGCCCCGCTCGGCCACGCTTGCGCAGATCAGGGCTGCACGTGCGGATCGGCCATGGTCGTGGCCATCGAGGTAGACGGCGACGTCGCCGGCGCGCTCGTGGTGCTGGCAGGCGCTGCCACCACCGGGCTCATCCGCATAAGCGAGGCTGTGGCACACTGGATAGCCATTCAGGTCGAGCTGGCCGAGCTCGACCGCTCGAAGACCCGCCTGGCTGAGGCCGAGCTCAGGGCCCTGCGTGCCCAGATCTCGCCGCACTTCGTGTACAACGCCCTGAGCGCCATCGCATCCTTCGTGCGAAGCGATCCTGGCCGCGCTCGCGAGCTGCTGCTCGAGTTCGCGGAGTTCACCCGGTACAGCCTGCAAAGCCACAACCAGTTCGCGACGCTCGCGGACGAGCTCCTGGCGGTCGACCATTACCTCGACCTCGAGCGTGCCCGCTTCGGGGAGCGGCTCCGGGTGCGGCTCCGGATTGCCCCGGAGGTGCTCGGTGTGAGCCTGCCCGCATTCGTGGTCCAGCCGCTCGTCGAGAACGCCGTCCGCCACGGGATAGGCCGGCGCGAGGGCACCGGCGTGGTGACCATTGTGGCCGAGGACCTCGGCGATCGCTGCCGGATCGTCGTGGAGGACGACGGTGTCGGCATGGACCCCGAGCGCCTGCGGGCGCACCTGGCCGGAGAGGATGAAGAGGCGGGCTTTGGCGGCTCG
>JAJYXW010000028.1 GCA_021801525.1 Actinomycetes bacterium | reverse complement strand
AGCTCCATCGAAGACATACGAGCGCTTCGCGACCTCGAGGGCGGTGGCCGGAGGCTTGCAGGAGTCGTAGTCGGGAGGGCGATCGTCGAGGGGACGATCGGCATCGAGGAGGCTCTGGTCGCGTGCGGAGCGTGAGGCTGATCCCCTGCCTCGACGTCGACCGGGGCCGGGTGGTGAAAGGCGTTCGCTTCGAGGCCATCCGCGACGCGGGAGACCCCGTCGAGCTGGCCGCCCGTTACGACGCCGAGGGCGCCGACGAGATCGTGTTCTTGGACATAACGGCGTCCGCCGAGGGCCGGTCGACCATGGTGGACGTGGTCTCGCGCACTGCGGAGGAAGTGTTCATCCCACTTACCGTGGGCGGGGGAGTTCGCAGCGTTGGCGACGCGCGTTCACTTCTCCGGGCCGGGGCGGACAAGGTGGGGGTCAACACGGCTGCGATCGAGCGCCCGCAGCTGCTCGGTGAGCTTGCCGCGGAGTTTGGCGCCCAGTGCGTGGTCGTGGCCATCGACGCCCGGAGGCGTGAGGGCGCAGAGGGATGGGAGGTCTTCACCCACGGCGGGCGGCGGGGAACCGGCGTGGACGCCTGCGAGTGGGCGGTTCGCTGCGCGCTGGAGGGCGCCGGGGAGATCCTTCTCACCTCCATGGACAGGGACGGCACCAGAGAGGGCTTCGATCTCGAGCTGACGCGTGCGGTGGCGAGCTCAGTGGCTGTGCCCGTCATTGCATCGGGCGGGGTCGGGAGCCTCGAGCACCTCGTGGAAGGAGCTGTTTCGGGCCGTGCCGATGCGCTCTTGGCCGCATCGGTCTTCCACCTCGGTGAGTACTCGATCGCCGAGGCCAAGGAGTACCTGCTTGCCCGGGGGGTACCCGTACGTCCGGCCCTCGGGCATTAGAGGCCCAGCAGATCGGCACGCGGGGACGCCTGGGCGCGCCGCGTTCTGGGTTGCCCCGCGAATCAGGTAGCGTGCCTCCGTGGAACGCTCCGCGAAAGCCACTTCGAGAGCTACTGCGAAGCAGCCGGTCACCATGCTTGCCGACAGAGTTCTCGCTCACCAGCCGCAGGCGGAGGGCGAACGGCGCTCTCGCGCCGGCATTCTCATCCCGGCGACCGCCCAGGTTTCCAAGAGGCTCGTGTGGGCCGAGGTAGTGGCCATTGGCCCGCACGTCCGAACTGTCAAGATCGGTGACCAGGTGCTGTTCAACCCCGAGGACCGCTTCGAGGTGGAGGTGCAAGGCGAGGACTACGTCATCTTGCGGGAGCGCGACATCCATGCCGTTGCCTCGGAGAGGATCGGCGGCGGGACGGGGCTGTACCTGTGAGCGGGCCTGCTCGGGGGCCGGAGCCCGGCACTAGTCGGGCGCCGACCCAAGGGGAGGGGGAGCTGCTTTCCTCGCTGTCCTTCGACGCCTCCGGCCTCATCCCTGCGATAGTCCAAGACGTGGAGGACGGCACCGTGCTCATGCTCGCCTGGATGGACCTCGAGGCCGTCCGCCGCACCCTGACCACCGGTCGGACCTGGTTCTGGAGCCGCAGCCGCAAGGAGTACTGGTGCAAGGGTGAGACCTCCGGAGACCGCCAGTGGGTCCGCTCGGTCAGCTACGACTGTGACGGCGACGTGCTCTTGGTGCGCGTCGTCCAGGAAGGCAGAGGCGCATGCCACACCGGGATGCGCTCCTGCTTCTACCGGGAGCTCGACGTCGTGTCCGTGGAGCCGGACCGGTAGGTGCCAGGTCCAGGTGCTGGCTCGTGCCTGCCCGGACGCGACGAGTTCGCCGCCCTGGCTCGCGAGCACGCCATCGTCCCCGTGTGGCGAAGGATCCTCGCGGACACCCTCACGCCCGTAGGCGCTTACATGCGGACGGTCGGCTCTGGACCGGGGTTCCTGCTGGAGTCGGTCGAGGGAGGCGAGCGCTGGGGACGGTACTCGTTCGTCGGGCGCAACGCGCTGGCCCGCCTGAGCGCCAGGGGCCTCGAGCTGAGCGTGGAGCCGAAGGAGGGACTAGCTGGCATCCTTCCTCCGGATCGCGGCATTCTCGCAGCGCTCGAAGCGCTCCTCGACGCCTGCAGAGCTCCCGACCTCGAGGGACTCCCCCCGCTGCATGGCGGTGTCGTGGGGTACCTCGGCTACGACGTCGTCAGGGAGGTCGAGCGTCTCGGCAGCGCGCCCGAGGACGACACGGGACTGCCCGACGCGTCGTTGTTCGTGATAGGGCAGCTCTGCGCGTTCGACCACTGGCGCCAGGAGGCCGTGGTGCTGGAGAACGTGGCTGTGGACCCCTCGTGGTCCGGCGAGGAGGCGAGGAGCGCATTCGATCGAGCAGCGTCACGTCTGGACGACCTGGTGCGCGATTTGTACGCGCCTCTGTGCGAGCCCGTCCTCGAACCCCCGATCGAAGGAGAGCACCTGGATCCGAGCGAAGTCTCCCGAGGCATGCCTTCGAGCTCCTACGTCATGGCGGTGAAGGTGGCCAAGGAGCACATAGAGGCCGGTGACGTGTTCCAGGTCGTGCTCTCGCAGCGCTTCGACTTCGATCTTGGCGCTGACGCGCTGGACCTCTACCGGGTTCTCCGGGTGGTCAACCCGAGCCCGTACCTGTATTTCCTGCGGACGCCCGAGTGCGCCGTGGTCGGTGCGTCGCCCGAGCCTCTCGTGCGCCTTCGCGACGGAGTGGTCGTTTCGCGGCCAATTGCGGGGACGAGGCCGAGGGGAGAGACTCCGGCTGAGGACGCCCTTCTCGCGGCTGAATTGAGGGAGCACCCGAAGGAGATCGCAGAGCACGTGATGCTCGTCGACCTGGCAAGGAACGACGTCGGTCGTGTCGCCGCATTCGGTACGGAGACGGTGGACGAGCTGATGACCCTGGAGCGATACAGCCACGTCATGCACCTGACCTCGCAGGTATCGGCGCGCCTGGCGCCCGGCAAGGGCCCCGCGGACGTGCTCAGGGCGACCATGCCGGCGGGAACGCTCTCCGGTGCGCCCAAGGTGCGCGCGATGCAGCTGATCGACGAGCTCGAGCCGACCAAGCGGGGCGTCTACGGAGGAGTCGTCGGCTATGTCGACTTCTCGGGAAACCTCGATACGGCCATCGCGATAAGGACGATGGTGGTTACCCCCGACGGCCGAGCGCATGTCCAGGCGGGCGCCGGTGTTGTGGCCGACAGCGATCCGGAGGCCGAGGATCGCGAATGTGCGAGCAAGGCGGCTGCCCTGCTTGCCGCGGTACCTGCTGCGAGGCGCCTGAGCGCTGCACGCCAACTGAGCGAGGAGGCCCCGGGATGAACCCGGTCGCCCCTGGGAGGAACCCGACCGGTGCTGGGACGAACCCCGCCGGTGCTGGGACGGCCGTGGCGACCATACCCGCGGCTCGCGCTCGCCGATCGCACACCTCTGGCGGGGAGCTGTCGCTCGAGGCGAGCTACGAGGAGCTCCGGGATGGGTCTGTTCTGGTGGAGCTCCAGAGGGACCTCGTACGTCTGAGCGGACCGGACGCGGTCTCCTTCATGCAGGGGCAGTGCACGCAAGACATCTCGACGCTCGCTGGTGGAGACTGCGCGGACGCGCTGGTGCTCGATCCCCGTGGCAAGCTCGACGCTCTGGCCCGTGTGACGCTCTCGGGCGCCGAGGAGGTGCTGGTGGACCTCGACGGGGGGTTCGGAGAGGCGCTCGTGGAACGCTTGAGGCGCTTCCGCATCAGGGTTCGCGCAGAGGTGGAGGTGCTCGGCGTGAGAGCCTTCGGATGGCGGGGACCTCGCTCGCCGGAAGCAGTTGCTAGTGCCGCGGAGGCGAGTGTGGTCGCCCGCGTAGCTTGGAACGCCGTGGTCGGATGGGACCTCGTGGGAGCTTCCTTGGAGGTGCCGCCAGGGCCGAGCAGGTGCGCCGCCGGGGCGTGGGAGGCTTTCCGCATCGAGGAGGGCCTGCCGCTCATGGGAGCCGAGCTCGATGAGCGGACCATACCTGCGGAAGCGGGGCTAGTGGATCGGTGCGTCAGCTTCGACAAGGGCTGCTACACGGGCCAGGAGCTTGTCGCGCGCCTCCAAGCACGGGGCTCGAAGGTGGCGCGGAGGCTCTGTGGCCTGGTCGTGGACCTGCCGGGGGCGGGCCGCGCTCGGCCCACAGGGGACGGTGCACCACCCGTCGAGCGCGGATCGCGCGTCCTCGTGGGGAGCAAGCAGGTGGGGTCGGTGACCTCTTCCGCCGTTTCGCCGATTTCGGGCGCGGTAGTGGCCTTGGCCTATCTGCACCGGTCGGTCGCTCCTTCGAGCGAGGTGGCCGTGGAGTGCGCAGCATCGAGCGACCTTCCCGCTCGAAGCATCGCCGCCGAGGTCAGGGATCTGCCGTTCCGCGGCTGAGCGCTACAGGTGGTGGGAGCGGCGAGCTCGGTCTCGAGCGCGGCATCCAGACGACCATGCGGGTGCCCTCGCCGCTCGGGGTGGGCGACTCGGCACGTACCTGCCCCTCCATGGCGGCTACGAGCTCCGCTACTATCGCCAGCCCGAGCCCCGAGCGTATGGCCCTTCTGGAGGTCCGGTCCGCGCTGAAGTGCCGATCGAAGACCCGGCTGAGGTCTTCGGGTGCGATGCCGGGCCCGTCGTCGTCCACCCAGATGGCGCAGTGCGTCTCCGCTGCCCCGACACCGACGAGAACCCGGGATGATGCGAAATCGAGGGCGTTCTCGAGAAGATTGGAGATGACTTGGGCAAGCCGGTCAGGGTCGGCGCGCACCTCGACAGGGCTGTCGGGGAGCGTACCGTCGAGGCTCACGTGCAGCGCTCGGGCCTTCGGGGAGAAGCGCTGGACGACCGAGCGGGCCACTTCGACGGCGTCGGTGCCCCGGATCTCGAGCGAGAACCTCTTCGCGTCGAGGCGTGCGAGGTCGAGCAGATCCTGGACGAGCCTCTCCAGCCTGGCAGAGGCCTCGATGATCACGGCGGCAGCCGCCGCAGGATCGTCCGAGGCCCCATCAGCGATGGCCTCGGCGTACCCCCGGATGGCCGTTAGCGGTGTTCGGAGATCGTGGGAGACGGACATCAGGAACTGGCGCTCGAGGCCCTTGGCCTCCACCAGGCTGTCACCCATGGCGTTGATCGAGCGCGCCAATGCTGCCAGCTCGGGATAGTCGCCAGGCGACACCTCCACCCGGGCGCTTAGGTCCCCGCTTGCTATGGCGGTCGTCGTATCGACGGCCCTCGTCAGTGGCGAGCTGATGCGCCCGCCGAGGAATGCGGCCACGATCGTGGCAACGACGAGTGCTCCCAGGGCTACGAGCGCGAAGTAGGCCGAGCCGCTCACCGGGCTCGGAACCCGCCGAGCTACGAAGAGCACCGGAAGGTCGGCAGGCGGTATGCCGCCGAATGCGCTCCTCGCCCTGGCGTCGAGCGAGAGCGGGACCGCGCTGAAGACGATCTGCCCCACGTTGCCCGATACCGCCCGGTCTGCTTCGATCGCAGGGGTGTCCACGTTGGCTGGGCTGAACGGGGCGGGAAGACCGGGCAGGAAGGTTCCCGAGGGGGTGAGGACCAGGAGCTCGACGTCGGCGAAGTTGCCTACGCGCGCCAGCAGGCGGAGGGCGGCTCTTGTGTCGAGGCGGGGATGGGTCGAGGCCGAGTCGATCCCGCTAGCTATCGCGTACGCCTCGCCGGTGAGCTCGTCCTCGGTGCTCGACGTGGCTGCCCGGTGGACGAGCACCAGGCTCCCGAGCGTGGTGAGGGCGAGCGCTATGGCGAGCACCGACACCATGGCGATCGTGATGCGGCGGCGCATGCAGGGTCACCCGAGCCGGTAGCCGACTCCCCAGACCGTGACGAGTGGCAGGGCGTCGCCGAGCTTCTTGCGGAGCTGGCGGACGTGCACGTCCACGGTCCGCTCGTCGCCGTACCAGCCCGGTCCCCAGACGCCGTCGAGCAGCTGGCGGCGGCTGAGGGCCAGCCCCCGGTTGGATGTCAGGTAGGCGAGCAGGTCGAACTCACGAGCGGTCAGGGTAACGGGTCCGTCGGGGCAGGTGACCTCGCGACGCCCGAGGTCGATCTCGACCTGACCGGCACGGAGCACCGACGGAGGATCGGGCTCCGGGCGTCGCAGGCGTCGAAGGATCGCATGGACCCTCGCGACGAGCTCACGTGGTGAGAACGGCTTGGTCATGTAGTCGTCCGCCCCGAGCTCCAGGCCGAGGACGCGGTCGAGCTCCTCGTCGCGGGCGGTGAGCATCAGCACGCCGCTTCCCGGTCGCTGGCTCACTCTCCTGCACAGTTGGAGGCCGTCCATGGCTCCGGGCAAGCCGATGTCGAGCACCACGACCTTGGGCTCCTCCCGCTCTATATGGGCGAGAGCGGCCTCGGCGTCTTCCGCCTGCAGGACACGGAACCCGTCACGGCGCAAGTACATGGCGACGAGGTCGGAGATGGCAGGATCGTCTTCCACGACGACGACGACGTCGGGCTCGCCGTGGTGGGCCCCCTCCTGGTCATCACGATCTGCCCCCGGAGCTCCGCCTGCAGTGTGCATCACGATGCACAGCCTGCCACCTGGGGGGATCGCGCGCCCGGTATCCCTGTCCTCTGAGAGTACGGATCACAAGGCATCATGCCAGGCTGCCGGTAGGCTCTCCCATGGTGCCTGAAGCTACGTACCTCGACTCGATCATCGCGGCTCATCGAGAGCGCGTCGCAGCCGACCGGCGCGACCTCGACGAGCTGAAGTCGGCTGCCCGCGAAGCCGCACTGGGGATCCGGCCATTTGCAGGGGCACTCACCGGCAGTGGCTCCGGGTTCGGCGACGGCTGCGGCGCCGGCAGTGGCTCCGGCAGTGGCTTGAAGGTGATCGCCGAGGTGAAGAGGCGCTCCCCGTCCAAGGGCTCCTTCGGCGTCTCGATTGACCCGGCGATGCTCGCGACGGAGTACGAGGCAGGGGGGGCGGCATGCATCTCGGTTCTGACTGACGAGCAGTTCTTCGGCGGGTCGGCTGCCGACCTAGCCGACGCGCGATCGGCGTGCAGCCTTCCCGTGCTGCGCAAGGACTTCCTGCTGTCTCCTGCGTGCATATGCGACGCTCGCCTCATGGGGGCCGACGCGGTGCTGCTCATCGTCGCTGCCCTGCGGGACGAAGAGCTGTCGGAGCTGACGGAGCTGGCTGCCTGGCTTGGCATGGACGCCCTCGTCGAGGTGCACGACGACGAAGAGCTCGGGCGAGCCCTCGACGCGAGGGCGAAGATCGTCGGCGTGAACCAGCGCGACCTGCGGACCTTCGGAGTGGACACGACGCGCGCCGAGCGGCTCCGCGCGTCCATCCCTGCAGGCGTGGTGGCAGTGGCAGAATCGGGTATAAGGGGGGCGGAGGACGCGAAAAGGCTCGCAGAGTGCGGCTTCGACGCGGTGCTCGTCGGGGAGGCGATCATGTGCTCGGCCGACAGGCCTGCCTTGGTACGGGCCATGTCTGGGTTGCCCGTGAGGGCAGGCCTTCGGGGAGGCGCGCTCCAAGGGAGGCGGCACCCATCCTCGACGGGGGCCCTGTGACTGGGGGCCCTGTGACTGGAGCTCGGGAGGAGCGGTCCCGGTGATAGTGAAGATATGCGGCGTGACCAGCGAAGCCGACGCCATGCTGGCGGTGGCTCTCGGGGCTGACGCCATCGGGTTCGTCTTCGCCCCCTCTCCACGCCAGGTGAGCCCTCGTGCCGTGGAGTTGATCGTCGACCGGCTGCCGCGAGAAGTCATGACGGTGGGTGTGTTCAGAGACGAGTCGCCCAAGCGGGTGGTGGAGATAGTGAACGGGATCGGACTCGGAGCAGCTCAGCTGCACGGCAGCGAGGCGACTGCTGACTGCATCTATATTTCGGAGCGCGTGCCGATGTGCATCAAGGCGTTCCCGGCCGGTCACCCTGGGATTGGCCGCTTCGAGGACTACGGCGCCGGCTTGGTGCTAGTGGACGGAGCCTCTCCGGGATCGGGCGCGGTGTTCGACTGGCGGCTGGCCGAGGGAGTCGTCGACCCGGGCCGCCTGGTGGTGTCGGGAGGGCTGAACGCGGCCAACGTCGGAGCAGCCGTGGAGCACCTGCGTCCATTCGGGGTCGATGTGTCCTCGGGTGTGGAGTCCTCTCCGGGCCGCAAGGATCCTCGCAAGATCCGGGACTTCGTGCGCGCAGCCAAGCGAGGGTGCGATGCCGGAGCCCGGCCGGGGGAACCTGCCGCCGGCGTGGCAACTGAGGTTGTGCCTGTGGCCTACGACTGGGAGGAGGAGGAGTGACCGCCGTCATGGGGGAACCGAGCCAGGCTGGGTACTTCGGGTCCTTCGGGGGCCGCTTCGTGCCCGAGGCGCTGGTCCCGGCATGCATGGAGCTGGAGGCTGCCTTCTCGGCCGCCTGGGCGGACGCTGGGTTCCACGCCGAGCTCGACTTGCTGCTCGGCTCCTACGGCGGGCGCCCTACCCCCGTGACCGAGTGCCGGAGGCTCTCCGAGCGACTCGGCATCAGGGTTCTGCTGAAGCGCGAAGACCTCGCTCACACCGGCTCCCACAAGCTGAACAATGTGGTCGGGCAGGCGCTGCTTGCCCGGCGGATGGGCAAGCAGCGCCTGATCGCAGAGACGGGAGCCGGTCAGCATGGGGTGGCCACGGCCACGGCGGCGGCGCTCTTCGGCATGGGATGCGTCGTGTTCATGGGAGGGCTCGACATGGAGCGCCAGGCGCTGAACGTGTTCCGCATGGAGCTGCTAGGTGCGGAGGTCCGGCCCGTGGAGGTGGGTAGCCGGACCCTCAAGGACGCGGTGAACGAGGCACTTCGAGAGTGGGTGGCCACGGTCGACTCCACCCACTACTGCCTGGGCTCGGTAATGGGACCCCACCCCTACCCCTGGATGGTTCGTGAGCTGCAGCGAGTCGTGGGTGACGAGGCGCGTGCACAGTGCAGGGAGCTGCTCGGAGGCTCGGACCCCGATTGGGTGGTGGCATGTGTCGGGGGGGGATCCAACGCCGCTGGTACCTTCGCCGGCTTCGCGGGCAGCGGTGCGGCCCTCGTGGGCGTGGAGGCTGCGGGGGGAGCGGCACTGAGCCACGGAGCCCCCGGGGTTGTCCACGGCATGTATTCCTATCTGCTCCAAGACGAGGTCGGTCAGATCAGCGAAGCGCACTCGATCTCTGCCGGTCTCGATTATCCCGGTGTGGGCCCCGAGCACGCTCATCTGGCTGCAAGCGGCCGAGCCCGGTACGACTTCGCGACCGACGAGGAGGTTTTGGCCGCGTTCAGGATGCTCGCGGAGACCGAGGGGATCATCCCCGCACTCGAACCTGCCCACGCGCTGGCGTGGGTGGTGCGCAACGCGGGCACCACCATTCCCGAGGGCGCTTGCGTGCTCGTCACGCTGTCGGGAAGGGGAGACAAGGACGTGGCCCAGGTGCGCGACATCCTCCGGGGACCGGCGGGTCAGTTGGGGGACGGCCAGGCAGGTCAGTTGGGCGAGGTTCGGTCAGTGCGACCGGCCGAGCAGGAACCCGCTCCGCGGGCCGAGCAGGAACGATGAGATGAGCAGCCCGGTCTCGCAGGTCGGGACATCCCACGACCTCGCCAGTGTGCTGAGGGAGCGGAGGGACCTGGGAAGGAAGCTCCTCGTGGCCTACCTGACTGGTGGCATGGTCCCTGGATGGGTGGAGATGGCTCATGCGTTGGCAGCCGGTGGGGCAGACGCGATAGAGGTGGGCCTGCCCTTCTCGGACCCGATGATCGACGGTCCGGTGATCCAGAGGGCCTCTTTGCTGGCGCTCGGTCGCGGCGCCACCCCAGCAGGGCTGCTCGAAGAGATCGCCCAGGCACGCATTGAGGTCCCCGTTGCGGTGATGACCTACTACAACTTGGTGTTCCGGGCCGGGCACGAGAGGATGGCGGGAGCCATGGCCGCTGCTGGGGTGACGGGCGCCATAGTGCCCGACCTCCCGCTCGAGGAGTCCGCGCCCTGGCGTGCAGCAGCGGCTGCAGCGGGCGTTTCGGCGGTGCTGCTCGTGGCCCCGGTGACCCCCGAGGAACGCGCCGCGGAGATCTGCCGCCAGTCGCGGGGCTTCGTCTACGCAGCCGGCCTCATGGGGGTGACTGGGGAGCGCGAGGTGCTGGCTTCGAGCGCGCAGGTTGTGGGATCCCGCCTTGGGCGCTTGACCGACTTGCCCGTTTGCGTAGGTATAGGAGTATCAACCCCTGAGCAGGCCCGGTCGGTGACGTCGGGGGCTGATGGGGTCGTCGTCGGGTCAGCGTTCGTGCGTATGATCATCGACGGCGCTACTCCGGAGGAGATCGAGCGGGTCAGCGCGGACTTTCGCTCGGCGATCGACGAAGCCGACGACGGAGCCGACGACGGAGCCGGCGGCCAAGAGATCGGCGAAGCGGGCGGCGCCGGCTCTGCTCCATACGGCGACGGATGAGCTCGCGCCGCTCCGCCAAGTCGCGGTAGGTGAGCCGCTCGACCGGCTCCGACACCCCGAAGGACGCCCGTATGCCGTCGACGTCGATCACGGGTGGCAAAGCCGGGTCGGTGCCGATGTCCCTGGCGATGCGCTCGCCGTGATGCTCGTGGAAGTAGGTGAAGATCCGGACGACCTCGGAGAGCAGGTCGAGGTCAGGCGCCATGAGCGCTATTGCGCCGTCGAGGAACAGCATGTCCTTCACGAAGAGCATGAGCTCCTTGGGCATGCGGGCCCCGTAGCCGAGTAGGGCTCTCGTCACCTGGGCGAGCTCGGCCGTCAGCTCTTCTGCTGTGAGCTTCGTCGGGTCGAGGGGGCCCCTTTCGAGCCCGAGGTCCGCGATTACCCCGTCCACGTCCACGTCTGCCGGCAGCGCGCCGAGGTCGCGGAGCGCCTCGACCTGGGCGCGGATGTCGTAGGCGCTTCCGCTCACCACCAGCCGCAAGAATGCGAGGCGCTGGGGCTCTGTGAGCCGGCCGGTGATCCCGAAATCGAGCAGCGCGACCCTGCTGTCGGGTCGCACGAAGAGGTTTCCCCCGTGCAGGTCGCCGTGGAACACGCCGTGGAGGAGGGCACCTTCGAGGAACGCTATGAGCCCGGCGTGGAGGACTGCTTCGGTGTCTATACCCGCCTCGCGCATGCGCTCTGCGTCGCCCCACGCGAAGCCGTCGAGGCGTTCCATGACCAGCACCCGGCGTGTCACGAGGCGCGGGTGCGGGCGTGGAACCACGAGCGCGCGTTGCCCGGCGCTCGCGAGGACTCGCGCCACGTCGAGCATGTTCTCGGCTTCGAGGCGGAAGTCGAGCTCCTCGACGATCGTCTCGGCGAAGAGCTCCACCAGAGCCGGGGGGTTGGCCAGGGCTGCTACCGGTATGCGACCGACCAGGTAGGGGGCCAGCCAGCTCATTGCCGCGATGTCGCGATGCACGAGGTTGGCAACGGAGGGACGCTGTACCTTTACGACCACGTGCTCTCCGCTCACGAGCCTTGCCGCGTGGACCTGAGCGATAGAGGCGGCTGCCAGCGGGATCGGGTCGAACGAGCTGAAGGTGTTCGCGAGGGGGGAGCCGAGATCGGTCTCCACGATCTCCCGGATGGCGCCGAAGGTCTCGGGGGGCACCTTGTCGCGGCAGTTGCGGAACTCCGCGACGAGCTCTTCGGGGAACAGGCCCTCCCCGGAGGAGATGATCTGCCCGAGCTTGATGTAGGTGGGACCGAGCTTCTCGAACGCGAGCCTGAGGCGCTTGGAGAGGCCGGCCCGTGACGCTGTGCCACCGGCTCGGCGGTCGAGGAGGTACCACCCTGCGAGAGCCGATCCGAGGGAGGCCGCCACGCGAAGAACTCGCGTTCCCGGAGGGACCCGCCTGCGCGCCGTCAGGCGGGGTACCTGGCCCCGGGCGACTCTCCTCAGCTCCTCGATGCCCTTTCGCCAGGGCATCCGAGCCGGGTCGAGGGGCCAGGGCGGACTTTCCGAGAAGGACCCGTACCCTAGGTCAGGGGGCAAGCTGGCTCGAAGGGGCCGGAGCGAACACCAGGCAGCCGTTGTGCCCGCCGAACCCGAAGGAGTTCGAGAGCGCAGGAGCGGGATCCCAGTGACGAGGGCCGCCGTGGACGACGTCGAGGTGGATCTCCGGGTCCGCCACTTCGTACCCCGCGGTCGGCGGGATGAGCGAGCGCTCGATGCTGATCACCGTAGCCACCGCCTCGATGGCGCCTGCGGCGCCGAGCGCGTGACCGGTGACTCCTTTGACGGAAGTCACCGGCGGGCCGGGGGCTCCGAACACCTTGTTGATCGCCTGGGCTTCCGCCAGGTCGTTGAGCGGGGTGGAGGTGCCATGGGCGTTTATGTGACCGATCTCGCTGGGAGCCAATCCGGCATCGGCCAGGGCCAGTTCCATGCACGCTGCAGCTCCCTCCCCGCCAGGGGACGGCGCCGTTATGTGATGGGCGTCAGCAGTCGATGCCGCTCCGAGGAGCTCCGCGTAGAGCGTGGCGCCTCGCGCGCGGGCGTGCTCCAGCTCCTCCAGGACGAGCACTGCGGCACCCTCGGCGATGACGAATCCGTCGCGGCGCGCGTCGAAAGGCCGTGACATCCCCGTAGCCGAGAGGGCTGTCATGTTCGTGAACGCGGCGATGCCGACCGGTGTCATGGCGGCTTCCGCCCCGCCGCCTATGGCCACGTCCACCCGGCCGGATGCAACGAGCCGGCCAGCGGCCGCTATCGCATGGGTGCCGGCGGCACACGCTGTCACCAGCGTCTCGCAGGGACCGTGCCATCCCACGCGCATCGACACGGTAGCCGCACCGGCATTTGCCATCATCATCGGCACGAGGAAGGGCGACACCCGCCGGGGACCCTGATCGTTGAACACGGTCACCTGAGTCTGGAGGGTTTCGAAGCCGCCTACTCCTGTGCCCATGACCACTCCTGCCCTTGCTGGGTCGACGCCAAGCTCGCCGGCGTCGTCGAGGGCCATCTGGGCGGCCGCCACCGAGAACTGTGCGAACCGGTCGACGCGGCGCACCTCCTTGGGTCCGAAGTACGCGGATCCGTCGAAGTCCACGACCCGCCGTTCGCCGGAGGGTGCTGGTGCCAGTAGGCCCTCGAAGAACTCCCCGGCGCCGGTTCCGCAGCACGAGACCACTCCGATGCCGGTGACGGCGACGCGGCGACCTCCAACCGGTGTCCCACCCGGGTCGAGGCCGAGCAGCATCAGAGCTTTGCCGTGATGAGGTCGTAGGCCTTGCCCACCGTATCGATTCCGTCGAGCTCGGACTCCTCGACGGTGACGTCGAAGGCCTCCTCGAGGGCCATCACCAGCTCCACGAGGTCGAGGCTGTCGGCGTCGAGATCGTCGGCGAAATGGGCCTCGGGAACTACCTTCTCGGGTGGGACCTGAAGGACCTCCACCGCGCAGGTCCTGAACTTCTCGAAGGTGGCGTCGTCGCTCACCGGCCTCTCCTATCTGGATGTGTTGGTTTGTATGACACTGATTCCGGCACTCTTGTCGGCACTGCTTCGGGCGCTCGAGGGGACTGGACTGCCGGGTTCACATTCCCATGGCCATTCCCCCGTCGACGGGCAGCACCACGCCAGTCAGGTACGCCGCGTCGTCAGATGCGAGGAAGGCGACCACCCCGGCCACCTCCTCCGGAGTGGTCGAGCGGCCGAGCGGCACCATGGATCTCAGCTCGTCGGCTCTGGCCTTGCCCAAGGCAGCGATCATATCCGTCTCCACCACACCTGGGGCGACGACGTTGACCGTGATGTTGCGGCTGGCCACCTCACGGGCCAGCGATCGGGCCATTCCCACGAGGCCCGCCTTCGCAGCTGCGTAGTTGACCTGCCCCGGCGATCCGAGGAACGCGACTACGGAGGAGACGAGCACGATCCGGCCGTGCCTTGCTCGCACCATCGGGCCGAGCGCACGCCTGACAACCCGGTACACACCTGTGAGGTCGGTGTCGATGACGCTCTGCCATGCCTCCTCGCCCATTCGCAGCATGAGGCCGTCGCGCACTATCCCGGCGTTGGCCACGAGGACGTCTACTGTACCGAGTTCGCCTTCGAGCGTCGCGAAGGCCTTTTCCACCTGCTCGGGATCAGTGACGTCGCATTCGATCGGGAGGATGCCCCGGAGGGAGTCACCGGCACTCTCGGGAGGGGTGCTCCTGTATGTCACGGCCACCTTGTACCCCTCGTCGCGGAGCCGCTCAGCACAGCCGAGCCCAATGCCTCGCGTTCCCCCGGTCACGAGAGCCACGGGGCCGGTCGGATCCTGGTCCTCGACCATCGTCAACCATCCCCCCAGCGCAGCAACGCACTGGCCCACGTCATGTCTGCTCCGAATCCCGGAAGGAGGACGATGTCACCGGGAGAGATCCTACCGGTGCCGGCTGCCTGGGCGATGAGCACGCCGCCCGGCAGCGTGCTTGCCCAGCCGATCATGCTGCACGGCTGGGGAGTCACGCATCGCCTTCGGTCGCTACGCGCAGCCAGGCAAGCGGCTGCCCCTCGGAGACACGCTCGCCGTCGTGAGCGAGGAAGGCCACCAGGGCTCCTCCGAAGGGCGTCCTGGCCTCCACCGTGCCGACGTGGCCCACGAGGTCCCCTACGGCAAGCACGGGGGCGCCGGCAGCGCCCGTTCGCGGCGACGCTCCCCCCGCTCCGCCGCCGGCCACCGGCGCCAGGGCTTCGGGTCCCGGAACGCCGAAGGTCGCCACCGGATGGAACTCGCCCGCCTGTGGGGCCACGACTACCCTCTCCGCGCTGTAAAGCATCTCCCCCTGGTGGGCAGCCGCGTACGCGTGCCAGGTGCCGGTTCCCGCTGCGGCTTCGACCAGCGCCTCCAGATCCTCCGGCTTGGCCACTGCGACTGCCGTCGCACCGGTCAGGGATCGGCGAGCCAGGCCGGTCAGCACGCCGCCGGGTCCGAGCTCCGCGACGCAGGTGACGCCTCGAGCGCCCAGAGTTTCGAGGCTCTGGCGCCAGCGGACAGGGCTGCACAGCTGGGCCGAGAGCAGCCCGGGCCACTCTGCTGCCCGACTGTGGGCTCTGGCGTCGACGTTCGCCACGACGGGCACGTCCGGGTCGAAGAAGGTGGTTGCCGCGAGGGCCTTTCTGAGGCGCGGGCGGGCCGATGCCATCAAGGGCGTGTGGAACGCGCCCTCCACGGGAAGGGGCATCACCTTCCGTGCTCCGAGCTCTCGGGCGAGATCGCCCGCTGCAGCCACGGCCTCGGGGGCACCGGCGATGACGACCTGGCCGGGCGCGTTGAAGTTGGCGAGCCAGACGTCTCCCTCGGCGCGCCTGCACGCGGCGTCCACCGCGTCGTCGTCGGCACCGAGCACGGCCGCCATAGCGCCGGGTTGGCCGTCCGCCGCCTCGTGCATGGCCTGCCCTCGCTCGGCCACGAGCCCGATCGCCTCCTCCAAGGCTATGCAACCGCTTGCCACCAGAGCGCTGTACTCCCCGAGGCTGTGCCCGGCACAGGCTGCCGGTACCAGGCCCAGGCGCTCGACCGCATCGAGGACCACGAGGCTGGCCACCAAGGTGGCGAGCTGCGCGTTGGCCGTCAGGGTCAGCTCGGCCAGGTCGGCATCGAGCAGCAATCGCCCGATGTCGCGGCCCGCCACCTCCGAGGCCTCGCCGACCACCTCCCACGAGGGATGCGCGACCCATGCTCGACCCATTCCTGGCCTCTGTGACCCTTGCCCCGGGAAGGTGAACGCCAGCACCCGCTGCTCCTTGCTCGTCTCTGATTGGGCTCGTCTCTGATTGGGCTTGTCTCTGATTGATAGTGCCCGGAGCGGGACTCGAACCCGCACGCCCTGAAGGGCAAGGGCTTTTGAGGCCCCCGCGTCTACCGATTCCGCCATCCGGGCGGCACGGCGCGAGCATAGATCCCGTGCGCGCTCCCACCGGCGAGGAAGAAGGATCGGTGAGCATTGCCGGCATCGAGCTCTGCTGGCTGGACTTGACGCTCGAGAGACCCGTGTCGACGGCCCGGGGGGCACACGCGGCTCGCCCGGTCATAGTGGTCCGCGTCCTGACCAGCGCCGGAGAAGGCTTCGGCGAGTGTGCAGCGCTCGCCGAGCCGACCTACGGCTACGAGCATGCCGAAGGTGCCTGGCAGGTGATGGAATCGCGTCTCGTCCCGAGACTGCTGGCCGAGCCACCTGGCAGCCCTGCAGGACTTATGTCCGCCCTGGCAGGGTTGCGCGGGCATCGCATGGCGAAGGCTGCCATCGAGATGGCCCTGCTCGATGCCGACCTCCGAGCAGCTGGCCTGTCACTCGCGGAGCACCTCGGCGTCAGCGTTGACCGTGTGCCGGCTGGAGCAGTCGTGGGGCGGATGGAGAGCCAGGAGCGCCTGGTGGAGGAGGTGGCCCGCCTGGCGGATGGGGGCGCGCTTCGAGTGCGCATCAAGTGGTCGGCTGGGGATCCCAACGAGTGGCTTCGTGCCGTACGTGAGCGGTTCCCGGAGCTGTTGCTGCAGGTGGACGCGAACGGGTCCTACAGGCCGAGCGGCGTAGCGGAGCTCCTGGAGATCGACTCGCTCGGCCTCGCGTGCATCGAGCAGCCATTCGGCGCGGACGACCTGCTGGCTCATGCCTGGCTCGCCGAGCGGATATCCACCCCCGTTTGCCTGGACGAGTCCCTGAGCTCGCCGGAGCGCGTCGCCGAAGCCGTATCGCTTGGTGCATGCTCCCTCGCCTGTCTGAAGCCGGCGTGTCTCGGTGGGTTCGCTGCGGCCCTCGAGGCTCGCGAAACCTGCCTGCGTGCTGGCGTGGGAATGTGGTGTGGCGGCATGTTCGAGACGTCGTTCGCACGCATCGCGAACGCAGCATTCGCCGCCCTCCCAGGATTCGTCCTCCCTGGTGACCTCTCTACCGAGGCGCGTTTCGTGGAGGGCGACCTGCTCGGGCTCAGCCCTGAAGTGCCCAGCCCCGCGGGAGGAATGCCACCTGGCACGGTGCGGGTCCATCGCGGCCCAGGCGTCGCGCCGCCTCCCGACCCGAGTGCTCTGGCACGTCTTGCGAGCAGGCGGGAATGGTTCCCTGCGAGTTGACCTCTTCCCCGGCATTCGTTTCGGGGATTCCCGCTGGCAGCCTGCCGGCCTGCCTCTGCCGGCGACTCGTGCGCCGGGACTCAGGTGCGTTCTGCGGGTAGGATCGCTTGGCGATGCGACGGTCGATGCTCGAGCGATCGTTGAGCGATGTCCACGCACGACTCGTGAAAGCGCGTGCAGAGCTTGCCGTGCTCGACGAGCAGCTGATCGTGCTCGACGAGGCCGCGGACGACACGCGTATACGTTCGCTCGTCTCGGAGACTCCCATGGCCACCCACGAGCACACGGACGCGAAGCGGCACGCTGATGCTGCTCGCCGGGCCCGTGACGCGGTGGCGGCAAGCATCGCCGATCTCGAACGCCGCCAGGACGAGCTGCTCGACCGACTGGTCGTGGAGACGTGACGCCGCAGCCAGCCGCAGGGGCCGGGCGGCTACGATGACGGTCTGCAAGTACCTCGACGCCCTGCAAGAACGTCATATCCAGGAGGCACCATCGCAATGGCACGCCGCGTAGTGATCGCCGAGGACGAGGCCATCATCCGCCTGGACTTGAAGGAGATCCTCGAGTCCGAAGGCTACGAGGTCGTCGGCGAGACGGGGCGGGGAGACGAAGCCGTCGATCTGGTGGGACGCGAGCTGCCCGACCTCGCCATCTTCGACGTGAAGATGCCCGGGATCGATGGCATCGAGGCAGCGCGTCGCGTGGCGGCTCTGGAGGGTTCCTCGGTGCCCGTTCTCCTCCTCACCGCGTTCAGCCAGCGCAACCTCATCGAGGAGGCCCGTGACGCCGGAGTGGCCGCCTACCTCGTCAAGCCGTTCGAGCGCAGCGAGCTCATGCCCGCGATCGACGTCGCCCTGGCGCGCTTCGAGGAGCACAAGGCCATCGACGAGGAGCATCTACATGTCCCGGCTGCCGGCTCCTCGCTCGAGGACAAGCTGGAGACCAGGCGCCTGGTCGACCGCGCGAAGGGAGTGCTGATGGACGGGCATGGCATGGACGAGGCCGAGGCGTTCGCCTTCATCCAGCGCAACGCGATGGCCCGTCGAGTGCGGATGAGCCAGCTGGCAACCGAGGTGATCGAGGGAACGACCGCTCCCTGATGCGCTCCCCGCCCGGGCAGCGTTCGGCGATCTGCCTGGCGGGCTCCTGCGACCACCACCGGCCGTGGCTCGACAGGGAATAGCATTCGGTGGTGCCATCGCCCGGCGTGCTGTACCTGATCGACGGCAACTCGCTCGTGTTCCGTGCCTACTTCGCGCTGCCACCAGAGTTGGCGACGGAGGCCGGGGAGGTCACGAACGCGGTCCACGGCTTCGTCTCCATGCTCGTCGGGCTGATGCGTGACGGAGAGCCCGGAGGCATCGCGGTAGCCTTCGATCGCCCGGAGCCGACCTTTCGGGAAGAGTTGGTCGACGACTACAAGGGGCAGCGTCCGCCCGTTCCGGAGGACCTGGTCCGACAGTTCCCGATGGTGCGGCGGGTGCTCGACGCGCTCGGGATCCCGTCGGTCGACGTGCCCGGCTACGAGGCAGACGACCTCCTGGCGACGATGGCCACCAGAGCGCGTGACCAGGGGCGGAATGTCGTTGTCGTAACCGGGGACAGGGACTCGTTCCAGCTAGTCGAGGACCCGCTGGTGAAGGTCCTCTACACCCGCAAGGGCCTCTCGGACACGGTGCTCTACGACGAGGCCGGCATCCGCGAGCGTACGGGGGTGGCGCCCAGTCTCTACCCGGTCCTCGCCGCCTTGCGCGGCGATCCCTCCGACAACCTACCGGGAGTGCCGGGAGTGGGAGAGAAGACTGCCGCCAAGCTCGTGCTCGCTTATGGGGGACTGGACGGGATCTACAGCCATCTAGGCGAGCTCACCCCCAAGCTGCGGGCAAGCCTGGTCGCGCACGAGGGGCGGGTGCGCGCTAATGCCGCGGTCATACCGCTGGTACGCGACGTGCAGCTTCCCGACACGCTCGGAGACCTGAGGCTGCAGGCGGGCGATCCCGAGGAGGCACGGAGGGTCTTCGCCGATCTGGAGCTGCGCACCCTCTGGAGGCGTGCAGCTCCGCTGCTGGGTGTGGCCGCGGAGCCTGCTCCAAGGCGTTCCTCCTCCTCGACCTCCAGCTCCGGCTCCGGCTCCGCCTCTGCTTCTAGCTCCAGCTCCAGATCCAGATCCAGCTCCGCCTCGGAGTCCGGGCAGCAGGGCGGGGAACCGGCGGGCAGCTACGGTGCTATACCTGCCGATCTCCTTTCCCGCGGCATTCCCGTGGTGCCCGACGCCGTTGCTGGCTTCGGGCCGGAGGATGCCGCTGCGGCAGCGGCAGCACTGCGTGAGATGAGCGCGGCCCGCTGTCCACTGGGCCTTGCAGGTGCCTGGGACGGCGAGCCGGGGAGAACCAATCTCCT
Organism: Actinomycetes bacterium; assembly: GCA_021801525.1. Lineage (GTDB taxonomy): Bacteria > Actinomycetota > Acidimicrobiia > Acidimicrobiales > JAJYXR01 > JAJYXW01. The sequence continues at coordinate 14,554 of JAJYXW010000028.1, read as the reverse complement.
CGGGCTGGCAGCAGTGGCGACCAGCCCATCCCCGGGAGGCCCATCCCCGGGAGGCCCAGCCCCGGGAGGCCCAGCCCCGGGAGGCCCATCCCCGGGAGGCCCATCCCCGGGAGCGGCCAATACCTTGCCCGACGGGGATCAGGAGATGCCTCCTGCGTGGTTCGCGGCTTCCCTGCTCGGCAACGCCGCCGTGAAAGAGGCGCTGGAGCAGGTCGTCGGGGCGAGTGGGCCAGGGGTGGTTGCCCACGGTGCAAAGGAGCTGATGCGCTCGCTGCTCGGGGCCGGCATCGACGTGACCGGCCTGGTCATGGACACTGCTGTGGCTGCGTACCTCCTCGACCCGACAGCGCAGCACGACCTGGCTGATCTTTGCCGGCGTCACTTGGGAGTGGACATCGCGCCTGGCAGGACGGGCGATGCGGCCGCCGGTCGCCTGCCACTGGTTGCACCCCGCGACGCGGAGGGGATGGAGGAGAGCGGCGCGCTGGCGGCCGGCACGGCTAGCGCTGCAGCCGGCGCTCTCGCAGTGGAACCGGCGCTGAGGGGATCTCTCGAGGCGGCCGGCCTGGCACGACTTCACGACGAGGTCGAGCGGCCCCTCGTGCGGGTGCTCGCTCGTATGGAGGTGACCGGCATAGGAGTCGATGCGGGCGAGCTCTCTAAGCTCGCGGACGACCTGACCGGGCGGGCGGCGATGCTCGAGGAGGAGGTACAGCGGCTGGCGGGCGTGCGCTTCAACGTCAACTCCACCCCGCAGCTGCGCAGCGTGCTCTACGAGCACCTGGGCCTTTCGACGGGGAAGCGGACCAAGACGGGTTACTCCACCGATGCTGCCACCCTCTCGCGGCTGCGGGGAGACCACCCGGTCATCGACGCACTCCTCGCGTATCGCGAGGTAGAGAAGCTGCGTTCGACCTACGGCGAGACCCTGCTTGCAGAGGTGGGAAGCGACGGCCGCATCCACGCCACCTTCAACCAGACCGTCACTCGTACCGGAAGGCTCTCTTCGGATCGCCCGAACCTCCACAACATCCCGGTCCGCAGCGACGAGGGAAAGCGTTTCAGGAGGGTGTTCGTACCCGCACCCGGCTGGAGGTTCCTGGTTGCCGACTACGACCAGGTGGAGCTGCGCGTCATAGCACACCTCTCCGGCGATGCGGGCCTGGCGGCAGCCTTCGCCGAGGGCCGAGACGTGCACAGGGCGACTGCCGCCCGGGTCTTCGGCGTGGATCCTGGCGAGGTGACCCCCGAGCAGAGGTCTAGGGCGAAGATGGTCGCCTACGGGCTCGCCTATGGGATGGAGGCATACGGGCTGGCCCAGCGCCTCGGGATCTCCACGGCGGAGGCCCAGCCGATCCTCGACGCCTACTTCGTGGCTTTCCCGGGAGTGAGGGAGCTCATGGAGCGGAGCATCGCGGATGCCCGGTCGAAGGGCTACACCGAAACGGCTCTCGGGCGTCGCCGTCCCCTGCCCGACCTGGAGTCGCCCAACAGAGGGGTACGGATGGCAGCGGAGCGCCAGGCGATGAACGCGGGCATCCAGGGCCTGGCTGCCGACTTGTTCAAGGTGGCGTTGGTCCGCTTGGACAAGGTGCTCGAGGGCCACCCGAGCGGGGCGCGCCTGGTGCTGCAGGTGCACGACGAGGTGATAGTCGAAGCGCCCGAGGACCATGTGGACGAGCTTGCAGGCATCGTGCCGCAGATACTCGAGGAAGCGGGGCACGACGCTGGGCTCAGCGTGGCGTTGCGAGTCACCTGCGGAAGCGGCAGCTCGTGGGCCGACGCGAAGGAGCCCGGCGGATAGGCGCGTCGGGCTGGGCTCTCGAGCTAATGGCCTGCTTGCATCGGAGGCCTGCTAGGCTGGTCGATCGGCCGCCACCAGCGGCTATGTCGCGTGGCTTGGGCGCCTCTTCCGGGTGCCGAAGGCCCGAGTCCAACCTCCTCCGGAAAGTGAGCACAGAAGTTCCATGTCCGACGAGCGTGCCGGCACGACCGGCACAACAATGACCCACCAAGCAGCTGATTTCGATGCTTGGGGCGGCCTCCTGGCCCCTTCGACACCCATGGGAAGCTTCGCCCCAGACGGGAGCTACGTACCACGGCTGATCGCGGAGGACGACCTGCCCGACGAGGATCTCGACGAAGCCGTCGGCGCCACGATGGTCGAGTTCGACGACGGCGACGTGGTCGAGGGCACCGTCGTGAAGATCGACCGTGACGAAGTGCTCCTGGACATCGGCTACAAGTCCGAAGGCGTCATACCTGTTCGCGAGCTGTCGATCCGCAACGACATCGATCCCGAAGAGGTCGTATCGGTGGGGGAGCACGTCGAGGCCCTGGTCCTTCAGAAGGAGGACAAGGACGGTCGCCTGATCCTCTCCAAGAAGCGAGCACAGTACGAGAGGGCCTGGGGGGCGATCGAGAAGGTGAAGGAGTCCGGCGGCGTCGTGAGGGGCCCGGTGATCGAGGTGGTGAAAGGCGGCTTGATTGTGGACATAGGGCTGCGGGGGTTCCTCCCGGCCTCGCTCGTGGAGCTGAGGCGCGTCCGGGAGCTCCAGCCCTACGTGGGTCGCAGCATCGAGGCCAAGATCATCGAGCTGGACCGCAATCGGAACAACGTGGTGCTGTCGCGCCGGGCTTGGCTCGAGGAGGCCCAGCGCGAGCAACGGGGAGACTTCCTCTCCAACCTCCAACCTGGCGAGCGTCGCCACGGCGTCGTCTCCTCCGTGGTCAACTTCGGCGCGTTCGTCGACCTCGGGGGAATGGATGGCCTCATACACGTCTCGGAGCTCTCGTGGAAGCACGTCGACCACCCGTCTTCGGTGGTATCCGTGGGCGACGAGGTCGACGTAGAGGTGCTGGACGTCGACCTCGACAAGGAGCGCATAAGCCTCTCGCTGAAGGCAACCCAGATCGACCCCTGGCACGAGTTCGCGAACACCCATCAGGTCGGCGAGCTCGTATACGGTCGCATAACCAAGCTCGTCCCGTTCGGATCCTTCGTGCAGGTTGGCGACGGTATCGAAGGACTCGTCCACATCTCGGAGATGGCTGCCCACCACGTCGACCTGCCCGAGCAGGTGGTCGCTCCGGGAGAGGAGCTGTGGGTGAAGATCATCGACATCGACCTGCAGCGCCGTCGCATCAGCCTGTCGATCAAGCAGGCGGCCGAAGGTGGCGAGGTATCCGAGGAGTACCGCGAGGCATTCGGCGAGCATGCCTACGACGCGGAGGGAAACTACATCGGACCGGCTATCGGCGGGGACTTCACGCCCGAGACAGAGGCACAGGCTGCGTGGGCCGACTTCGTCGCAGCCGATCTCGAGGGCGCCGAGCCCGGGAGTGCCGGCCTCGAGAGTGCCATCGAGGATGCCGAGGACGCCGGAGCCCTCGAGGCCTAGAGCCGCGACGGCCGGAGAGCCCGGTCTTACACCCAGGCCTGGTTTAGAGGCTCAGCGGATAGGGATGCCGGGCTCGCTACCTCGAGCTGGTGGGGAAGTGGCATGCGACGAGGTGCCCTGGTGCTATCTCCTCGAGCGGCGGCTCCTCGATCGCACAGATGTCCTGGGCGAAGGGGCAGCGGGTGCGGAACCGGCATCCTGAGGGTGGGTCCGCCGGTGAGGGCATGTCACCCGAGAGCGGGGGCCCTGCGACAGGCCTTCTTGGATCTGGCACGGGGACCGCGTCGACCAGGGCCGCACTGTAGGGGTGCTGGGGGGACAGGTAGAGGTCTTCAACCGGTCCGAGCTCGCAGAGCTTTCCCAGGTACATGACAGCGACCCGGTCGCTCGTCGCTTTCACGACGGCCAGGTCGTGCGCGATGAAGAGCATGGTCAGGCCGTAGCGTTCCTTCAGGTCCGTGAGCAGGTTGAGGATCTGAGCCTGCACGGAGACGTCTAGAGCCGAGACCGGCTCGTCGCAGACGAGTAGAGCCGGTTCGAGCATGAGGGCACGCGCGACGCTTATCCGCTGGCACTGGCCCCCTGAGAGCTCTCCTGGCCGCCTGTTGCCTGTGACGGCAGGGTCCATGCCCACCGCCTCGAGCATGTCGGCCGCGCGCCGCATCATCTCCTTGCGATTCACGCCTCCCCATATTGCAAGGGGCTCGGCGACGATGTCGATCACCTTGCGGCGCGGGTTCAGCGAGGATATCGGGTCCTGGAACACCATCTGCAGCTTCGTTCGGGCGCGGCGCAGCTCCCTCGCAGGCAAGGTCGACAAGTCCGTGCCTGCGAAGCGGACCGTGCCACCAGTGGGCCTCTGGACGAACGACACGCAGCGCCCTGTGGTCGACTTGCCCGATCCGGACTCGCCGACGAGGCCTAGCGTCTGGCGCTCGGGGACTGCGAAACTCACCCCGGACACCGCCTGGACTCGCCGGTGTCGGCGCCCGTAGTCCACCACGAGGTTCTCCACCGAGAGCAACGCCTGCTCGCTCATTTCCGCACCTCGCGCTGGGCGATCTCCACGGCTGCCATGACGCCTTTCGCGAGGTTCGTGGAGAATGCCTGCTCTCCCTCGGGCGAGCCCACTGGGTTCCAGCACGCGTGGTAATGCCCCGGAGCGCTCTCGGTGAGGGGAGGCGTCTCGTGGATGCAGCGTTCGGTGACGTAGGCACAGCGCGGGGCAAAGGCACACCCGGTCGGCACCGTCGTGAGGTCGGGCGGACGACCCGGGATGGCTGCTAGGCGCGCGCCTGGGGGAGCGTCGAGGCGGGGGATGGAGCGCATCAGCGCCTCGGTGTAGGGCATCTTTGCGCTGTCGAATATGACGGCTGTGGAAGCCGACTCCACGACGCGGCCTGCGTACATCACCGCTATGGAGTCCGCACGCGTCGCCACCACGCCCAGATCGTGGGTGACGAGGATCATGGCCATCGAGCGCTCCGCCTGTTGGGTGCCGAGGACGTCGAGCACCTGCGCCTGCACCGTCACGTCAAGGCCGGTCGTCGGCTCGTCCGCGAGGAGGAGCTTGGGGCCGCACGCGAGCGCTATCGCTATCATGACGCGCTGGCGCATGCCTCCTGAGAGCTCGTGGGGGTAGGACCGGAGCCGCTCCCGGGGAGAAGCGATGCCGACCGATTCGAGGAGAGCCACGGCCGTCTCGATCGCAGCCTTGCGGTCGAGCCCTGCGCGTAGGCGAAGAGACTCGGTGAGCTGCCTGCCTATCCTGACTACCGGGTTGAGGGCCGTCATCGGGTCCTGGAAGACCATTGCCATCTCTGTTCCCCAAACGCGGCGCAGGTCGCGCTCGCCGAGCGCGCCGAGATCCCTCCCGGCGAAGATAACCTTGCCCGACCGTTGCACGCCATGGCGGGGCAGAAGGCCCATGATCGAGCGGATGAGCACGGTCTTTCCCGACCCGGTCTCGCCGACGACCCCCAGGGTCCGGGAGCGAGCGAGCGTGAGAGAAACCCCGTCCACGGCCCGCACCAGCCCGCGGGGAGTCTGGAAGGAAGTGGCCAGGTCGACGACCTCGAGCAGGGGGTCGTGGAGCTCGGTGGCAGCGGGGAAGGCCGCTGCGAGGCCAGAGCGGCTCTTGGTCATGGCGCCCCTTTCGCCTGGCGGCACCAGTGGGGGAGTGCCGGGCTCACAGAGCACCCTCACGCACGTCGAAGCGGGCGCGTAGCCGATCTCCCACGACGTTGAGCGAGGTAAGGAGGAGGAACATCGCGAGGGCCGGCCAGAGCGCGATCAACGGGTCGGTCTGTAGCAGGTTGTTGCTTGCCCCTTCGTAGATGATGTTTCCCCACGAAGGGGTTGGGAGAGCGACAGAGAGCCCCAAGAACGCGAGCGAGCCCTCCAGCACGACGATCAGGGCGACGCCGATCAGGGCGAACGACAGGGCTGCAGGAGCGACGTTGGGGAGGAGCTCGCGCAAGAGTATCCGCCTGGTGGAGGCTCCCATGGCTCGTGCTGCGACCACGAACTCCCTGTTCGCGTACGACATGGTGGTAGCACGTATGACCCTGAACAAAGATGGTATCGATGCGATGCCGATGATGAGGGTGAGCTTGCCGAGGCTGCGTCCCCAAAAGGCGACCACGACGATTATTGCCAGCAGCGGCGGGAATGCCAGGATCACGAAGGATGCCCCGTTCAACACGGTGTCGACTGCCCCGCCCTTGTAGCCGGCGAGCAGTCCGAGCGTCCCGCCGATAGCGAGGCCGATCGCTATGCCGCCGAAGCCGACCACGAGCGAGACCCGAGACCCGAACACGATCCGCGACAGCAAGTCGCGCCCGAGGTCGTCGGTCCCGAGCAGGTGATGGAGGCTCGGGCCAGCGTCCACTGCCGAGTAGTTCTGTAGGTTGGGGTTCGGCAGCGGGAGCACGTTGGCGAAGATCGCTCCGAACACGACGAGTGCGATGAACCCGAGGCATAACCAGAAGAGGAGGCCGAGCTTACGCCTAGTGCCGTTGGGGCTCTCCGGCTGGTCGTCCGCCCGCCTTCCCAATACAGCGGCGCTCGGGCGCTCGGGCGTAGCGGCAGGTGCGATCTCAGGCACGGCGAATCCTCGGGTCGAGCAGGACGATCAAGAAGTCCACGGCAAAGTTGACCACCACATAGGCGACGGCAACCACGAGTGCCATGCCCTGCACCATGAGGTAGTCGCGGGCGGAGATGCTCTCCACTATCTGGTAGCCAATGCCGGGGAGCTGGAACAGGTACTCCACCACGAACGCACCGGTGAGCAGGGAGCCGATGTTGATGCCTGCTGATGCGAGCAGGCTGAACGACGACGGGCGCAGCGCGTGTCGAAGCAGGATGTACCTGTCGGAGAGGCCTTTGGAGCGGGCCATCGTTATGTAGTCCTCCTGGAGGGTCGAGATGAGATCCGAGCGCAGGAGGCGGAAGTAGACAGCGATGGACCCTGCGGTGAGAGCCAGGGAGGGAAGCACGATCGAGCGCAGGTTCTGCACGGGGCTGGTGGTCAGGCTGGTGAACCCGGTGGCGGGGAACGCGTGGATCTCGACCGCCAGCACGAGCGCCAGGATCACCGCGAGGATGAAGGCCGGGATGGAGAGCAGGCCGAAGGTGGCGGTGCCTGCCAGCCTGTCGAAGGCGCGGTTGGGCCTGCGAGACGCGACGAGCGCGAGGGGCAGCGCCAGAGCGAAGGCGATCACCTGGGACACGATCACGAGCTCCAGGTCTATAGGGAACGCTTCGGCGATCGCGTGGGCCACGCTCTGCTTGGTGAGGAAGGACCGGCCCAGGTTGCCGTGGAGGACGTTTCCCGCCCACGTGAGGTACTGCTGTGGCAGGGGCTTGTCCAGGCCGAGCTGCCGGAGTATCTCGGCGCGCGCCGTGGGAGTGTCGAAGGGACCGAGGATCGTAACGCTCGGATCGCCCGGCAGGAGGTGCACCAGCAGGAAGGCCAGCACGGAGATGACGAACACCACCGCGGCAAGCTGGACGAGGCGCTTCGCCAGGTAGCTCAGCATCGGCGCATCCCGAATAGCGTGCCCATACTGGCTGTCGCCTCCCGGCGCGCACTGGCTGTCGCCTCCCGGCGCGCACTGGCACTCGCAAGCCAGCGCACACTGGGGCTCGCCTCGGGCTTCAACTCAGCCAGACCTGGACCGGCGACAGGACGCCTCCGGCGAAGCTCTCGGCCGCCTCGCCGCCGGGGAGGCGGCCACCGTCGAAGCCGGCGACGTCGGCGGATGCCGCGGCGGACCAGATCGTTCGGGAGAGCCAAAGGTAGGGGAGGTCCGCTGCGAGGCGCTCGTTAACCGTCCGGTAGGCAGCCACGCGCACCGACGGGTCGGCGTTCTCGCGCCCGCGCTGGAGGGCTGCCTGGATGAGCGGGTCGTCGTTGCGTGCGAAGTTGAGGGCGATGCTCCCGACGGGTGCGAGCGTCGTGGTGCTCCACCACACGTAGTTGAGGTCGGGGTCCGGAGCGCTGAACTGCTCCCACGTGTAGGCCTGGAAGTGCCCCTCGAGAGCGTTGGTGATGAGCGTCGCCTGGTCTACCTGGGCGAGGGTGACGTCCACGCCGGCTGCCTGCCACATGCTCTGTATCGCCTGGGTGGCAAGCACCTCACGAGAGCTGGGGATCGTGGCCAGCTCGAGCGATATCCTCCCGCCGTGACGGGCCTCGGCTTCGCGTACCAGAGCCTTGGCGGCTGCGAGATCGTACGTCGGGTAGCCGGTGGGGGCGTAGTAGGGCGATCCCGGTGGGAACAGGCCCGTGGACGGCTGCGTGAGGCCGGCATCGAAGAGCTTGATGAGTGCACGGACGTCGAGAGCGCGCGCGAGAGCCCGCCGCACTGTGATGTCGTTGGTGGGCGGCACCACCGTGTTCAGCATGATGAAGTCCATGTCGGGCTCGCCGACGCTGCGCTGCAGCGTGTCGACGAGCCGGTAGGAGCGAGACGAGCGGAGCTTTAAGAGCACATCTGGGTTAGTGGACACCATTAGGCCGATAGACCCCGACAGCAAGCTGTCGAGCCGGGCCGTGTCGTCGACTATCGGCAGGTAGGTGACCCGATCGAGGTAGGGGAGCCCCTTGCGCCAGTAGCGAGGATTGCGCGTGGCGCTGAAGTGGGCATTGGGCACCCAGCTCTCGTACACGAAAGGGCCGGTTCCCACCGGCCGCGGCGCGGCGCCTGCGGGTGGGTCGATCATCGAAGGGGCCACGACGACCCCTACCTGCGTCGAGAGGTAGTAGGGGAATGCCACGAGAGGTTCCTTGCAGGAGACCTCAACGGCCAGGGGGCCGACGACCCGGGCGCCTGCTATCGGTGAGAGGGCTGGGCCAGTGAGGGGCGACCCCAGGAACGCCTCGATGTTCTTGACGAGCACGGACGCGTCCAGCGGGGTGCCGTCGTGGAACAACACTCCAGGCCTGAGCGTGATCGTCCAAAGGGTGTGCTCCGGGTTCGGCGTAACCGATTGTGCAAGGTAGGGCTTGGCGCTGCCGTCCGCAGCGATGGCGGTAAGAGTGTCGTAGATGGTGTTCGCATAGGTGAGGCCCGTGTTGTCCCAATGGCCGCTGAATGGCGAGAAGCTGTCTATCTCCGACGTCGTGCCGACATGGAGTGACCCTCCGTGCTTGGGCGGCAGACCTGCGCTGGAGGGGAGCGGCTGGCTCGTCCTCGCGGTCGTGCCGGTCGAGCAGCCTCCGAGCAGGAGAGAGCCTCCCAGACCGGCCAGCGATGCTGCGCCGGCACCCGCGAGGAAGCTCCTGCGGCCGAGGCGCCCTGCACCGGGCAGCTCGGCTGAAGACATGGCCGGCGACGCTGCGGCGAACGGGCGCCTATCTCCAGGTGAATCTACGGGATCTCCAGGTGAAGCTACAGGCGTAGCGGATCCGTCCACGGTCCCTCCTTGCTCGCAGGCATTGACCCCTCCGTGATCCGTTGGCCCCATCGCGGGTCATGTCCGGCACCCCCGCCCGGCAGGTGCGGCACCCCCGGCAGCGCGCTTGCTCGGAGCGAGATGCTATACCCGGTGCAACATCGCGCGGGGCCAGCGCGGTTACCATCGCTCGCGTGGGGAAGGACTGGAGGAAGGCACTCGAGCCATGAGCGCCGCTCAGCGGCGCGGCGCAGGCGCGCTCGAGCGTGTGGCACAGCCTTCCCCCGGCATGACCGGAGGAGAGGGCGCATCCGCGGGAGATGTCGCACCGGCACCGGCGCCCCATGCGGCCCAGGCAAGCGGGGGCCAACCTCTTAGTCGCAGATCGAGGTGGCTCCTCGTCGTGGGCATGGCCGGCGTCATCGGGATCGGGGTGGTGCTCAAGTTCTGGACGCGCTCGGACCTGTGGCTCGACGAGGCCCTGACGGTCGACATCGCTCGCCTGCCGCTGGCGAAGATCCCCGCTGCTCTGCGCCGTGACGGCGCCCCACCGCTGTACTACGTGCTCCTGCACTTCTGGATGGGTCTCTTCGGCACCTCCAACCTGGCAGTTCGATCCCTGGCCGGCGTGTGCGGCTGCCTGACCATGCCGGTCGGCTGGGCCGCAGCGCGCCGGGTGGCGGGGCGCTTCGCAGCGTGGGCCACTGTCTTGCTCCTCGCGACGTCTCCCTTCGCCACGTACTACGACACCGAAGCCCGCATGTACGCGTTCGTCGCGCTCCTCACCGGGCTCGGCTTTCTCGCGCTGGCACGCGCGCTCGAGCGCCCCAGCCCGTGGAACCTGCTCGGTGTCGCCGTGTGCACCGGGGCTCTCCTGTACACCCACTACTGGGCTCTCTACCTGGTGGGAGTCACGGGTCTCTGGCTCTTGTTCCAGGCCTGGCGGCGACCCCGTCCGCTGAAGGCCCCCCCGGGCGCGGCTTTTGCAGCCATGGCGGTGGGATCGCTCAGCTTCGTCCCCTGGCTCCCGACGTTCCTCTTCCAGGCACGCCACACGGGCACTCCGTGGGCTGTTCCGGCAAACCTGACCGCGATCGTCCACGTCGTTACCTCCTTCGCAGGCGGGCCGAGCGTCGCCGGACGATCGCTCGCGCTCTTGTACTTCGGGCTGGGGGCCCTCGCACTCTTCGGTGCTGCGACCGACCAGTGGCATGTCGAGCTCGACCTTCGCACGCGGCCCCGTGCGAGGGCGCTCACCTTCGTGACGCTCGGCACCTTGCTCGTGGCGGTCGCAGGCGGTTACGTGAGCCACAGCGCCTTCTCGACGCGCTACGCGTCCGTGGTGTTCCTGCCGATCATCCTCCTGGTCGCCCTCGGCTTCTCCTCCTTGGCAAACCCGCGTGTGCGAAACGGCGTGCTCGCAGTTGCGGTGGTCGCGGGGATCGCCGCGAGCATCCCCAACATCACCACCAACCGGACACAGGCGGGACAGGTCGCGGCCACACTTGCTCAGCTCGGTCGGCCCGGCGACATCGTCGCCTACTGCCCCGACCAGCTAGGACCGGCGGTGAACAGGTTGTTGCCGGCGGGGCGGTACCGCCAGATAACGTTCCCGCGTGGCACGGGACCGGCGTTCGTGGACTGGGTGAACTACGCGGCCGCGAGCAAGGCAGGCAATCCCGCAGCGTTCGCCGCCCGCCTCGAGTCGATGTCCGCGGGTGTCCACCAGATATGGCTGGTCTGGGCGCCGGGTTACCTGACCTTCGGCAACAAGTGCCAGCAGATCGAGATCGACCTCCTGGCCGACCGTTCGCTCGGAGCGCACGAGATGTTCCCGCCGGGCAAGTTCTACGAGCCGATGGAGCTGGTGCGCTTCCTCCCGCTCAGACCGGCCGCGTGACTTGTCGAGAAGTGCTGCCACCCGGTGGAGCTGCCGGCTGAGTGATCTCTGGTGGGGAGTGCGCGTGGCCCTCCTCCCGTGCATCGTGGCCCGCGTCGTCGTGATCGGCACGCTCGTGCTCGCGCGAAAGGTGGCCGCACGCAGCCACGCACCTGCGCCGATAGCAGCGAGGGTCCACGAAGGACTGCTCGGGTGGGACGCCGGATGGTACGAGTCCATAGCGAGGCTCGGCTATGGCGGAGCGGGCCACCAGTCACTCCGGTTCTTTCCGCTCGTACCGCTCCTCGCCCGGGGGCTCTCCGAAGCGAGCTCTCTCGGGGTGGGGACCTCCCTCCTGGTAGTAGCAAACGTCTCTGCGCTCGTGGGCGTGGGCGCTCTCACGCTGCTGGTGCGCCGCGAGAGCGGCGATGCCGAACTGGCAAGGCTCACCGCCTGGATCTTCTGCCTTGCTCCTGCCGCCTACACCTATGTCATGGGCTACTCGGAAGCTACGTTATTGGTGCTCACGGTGGGCACGTTCATCGCGCTTCGCTCGCGGCGGTGGTGGTGGGCCGCGGTCCTCGGCGCCCTGGCCGGGCTGGCGAGGCCGCTCGGCTTGATGCTGTGCCTGCCGGCCCTGGTGGAGGGTCTGCGAGGGCTATCTGCCACGTCGTGGGCCGAGCGCTTCCGGCGCCTCCTCGCGCTGGCAGGCCCTGCGGTGGGCACCGGCGCATATCTCGTCTACGTAGCGGTGCGCTACGGGGGCCTGCTCACGCCGTTTCGCATCCAGGTGGAGAGTCGCCATCGAGGCCTGGTGGCGGACCCGCTCTCCACGCTCCTGCACGACGCGTCGCTGCTGCTCCATCACCAGCACCTTGGCATCGCCCTGCACCTCCCATGGGTGTTGCTCTCGATCGTCTTGGTCGTGGTGGCGTTCCGCAAGCTGCCTGCCAGCTACGGTGCTTTTGCCGTCGGGGTGCTGGTCGTGGCGGTGACTGCGCCCAACCTCGACTCCTTCGAGCGCTACGCGCTCTCGGCGTTCCCCCTCGTCGTCGCAGGTGCCGCCCTGTCGCGCTCGAGCAGGGTGGAGCGCTTGGTACTCGTGTCGCTTGCCGCGTCGATGATCGGCTACGCGATGCTTGCCTTCATGAACATCGCTGTGCCCTGACCGGCGTGCAGGCAGGTGCGCGGCAGGCTCCACCCTTTGGGGTGGGCATAGGCTGTATCCTGCATCCCGGACGAGTGGACCGGCGTCTCTTCTTGTGGCTCACGCTTCCGGCGTGCCCGGGCAGGGGTCGTTTCCACGCGGCAGGGCGCCCGGCGCGCCGACGAACTAGCAGGGGGTCGTGGAAATCTCATCACAGCGAGAGCGCACACCGGGCGAGCAGGGGCGTCGAGTGGTCGTGATCGGGGCCGGGCCGGCGGGTCTCACGGCCGCGTACAAGCTTGCCCAGGCGAACGAGCCCGCAGCGGTCTTCGAGTCCGACGATGTCGTCGGTGGCATCAGTCGCACGGTCGAGAGCGAGGGTTGGCGTTTCGACATAGGCGGACACCGCTTCTTCACCAAGGTGCCCCCGGTCGAGCTCTTCTGGCACGAGGTCCTGCCCGACGAGGACTTCATGCTGAGGCCCCGGATGAGCCGCATCTACTATGGAGGGCGCTTCTACGACTATCCGCTGCGCGCCTTCAACGCCTTGGGCAACCTTGGCGTCTTGGAGGCGCTTCTCTGTGTTGCCTCCTACGTCTGGGTGCGTATCCGGCCTCCGAAGGACCAGACGAGTTTCGAGGGATGGACTGCGGCGCGCTTCGGGTGGCGGCTGTACCGGACTTTCTTCAAGACCTACACGGAGAAGCTCTGGGGAGTCCCGGCCAGCGACATCAAAGCGGACTGGGCGGCGCAGAGGATCAAGAACCTCTCGCTCGGGAAGGCCATCTGGAACGCTCTGCTGCCCAAGCGCAAGCAGACGGCAATCACGAGCCTCATCGAGGAGTTCCAGTACCCGAAGCTCGGGCCGGGGATGATGTGGGAGCGCTGCCGTGACCTCGTCGAGGCAGCCGGGATCCCCGTGAGCATGCGCTCTCCGGTGGTCTCTATTGAGCATGACGGTGGTGAAGCCCTTGCCGTGGTGGTGGACACCCCCGCCGGGCGCCAACGCGTCGCGGCGTCACATGTCATATCGTCAATGCCGCTGTCGGAGCTTGTGCAGGCGATGAACCCGCCTGCCCCACCGGAGGTGCTCCAGGCTGCCACCGAACTGCACTACCGGGACTTCCTGACGGTTGCACTGGTGGTCCCCGCCGAGCGGGGGTTTCCCGACAACTGGATCTACATCCACTATCCAGGCGTGCGGGTCGGCAGGATCCAGAACTTCGGCTCGTGGTCGCCGTACATGGTGAAGGACGGCCGGACGTGCCTCGGGATGGAGTTCTTCGTGTTCGAGGGAGACGACCTCTGGTCCATGGCAGACGCAGACCTCGTGACGCTCGCGACCAAGGAGCTTGCAGAGATCGGCCTGGCAGACGTCGCTGACGTCGAGCGAGGCTTCGTCGTGCGGATGAGGAAGGCTTACCCGGTCTACGACGAGCTGTACAGCCAGGCCGTCGACACCATCCGGTCATGGCTGGACAGGGAGGTGCGCAACGTGCACCCGGTCGGCCGAAACGGCATGCACCGCTACAACAACCAGGACCACTCCATGTACACCGCGATGCTCACCGTGGAAAACATACTGACGGGGAGCTCACACGACGTCTGGTCCGTCAACGTGGAGGCCGAGTACCACGAGGAGACCGCCACTAAGAGCCAGATCGGCGGATCAACGGGAACCGGACGTGACGCGCCCGTCATCCCCCGGCGCGCCGGTACCGCTGTGGGCTCTTCGAGCCCGGCGCGGAGCTAGCAGGAACGAACCGGACGTGATGGGGGACACGGAAACGGGGGGTGAGCACGCGACACGGACGCTGCAGGCAGGTAGCTCGCAACCTTCACCACATTCGTCGCCCGAGCAGTCTTCGCAGCCTGTTACCGCGCTCCGCGAGAGCTTGGAGGCGGGCGCCCCGCCGAGCATGGAGCCTGTTGGACCGCCCGATGCAACCCGATCGCCTGCGGGCGGCATCGGTGGTGGGCGGAGCTCCGGCAGGGGGAGCCGCATATACGCAGCGTCCGTTGCGGCGTCGTGCGCCGTCGGGCTCGTCGTGCGCCTCGTGTACGCGTTCGGAGACAAATACCACGACGTCTGGCAGGGAGACTCGTATTACTATCACTACCAGGCAAAATACCTACTGAAAGGCTGGTGGTTCATCAATCCGGGCGTCCTGCACCACCACGGGACCCCGAGGGTGGAGCTGATCTCTGCACAGCACCCGCCCGCTT
>JAJYXW010000089.1 GCA_021801525.1 Actinomycetes bacterium | reverse complement strand
GCTCGGTGCGGGACGCCTGTTCCGTCCCGACCTGGGTTTATGGGTCAGACTCGCCGCCTACTGCGGGCTACGCGCCGGCGAAATCGGAGCACTTCGACGGTCGAGGATCGACCTCGACGACGGGATGCTGACCGTGAGCGAGTCGCTGGCAGACGTGAGCGGCAGGCTCCAGTTCGGGCCGCCCAAGTCGGGTCGGACCCGAACCGTCCCGATCCCGCCCTCGCTGATGCCAGACCTGTCGGAGCACCTGGCCGGGGCGGTGGCCTGCGACGGGGAGGCACTGCTGTTCGCCAACGACAGCGGCGAGCCGGTCCGCCACGCCTACCTCTATCGTCGACACTTTCGCCCCGCCGTCGAGCGCTCTGGCCTTCCCCCCGACCTCAGATTTCATGACCTACGCCACACCTATGCCGCACTTCTGATCGCAGAAGGAGCGCACCCGCGCTCGATCATGGAGCGGATGGGGCACAGCTCGATCACCGTCACCCTCGGCACCTACGGACACCTGTTCCCTGCACTCGAGGCCGAGTTGACCACCCGGCTCGACCAGCGCATTGCCCGCGCCCGCACCACCCGCTATTGCACGGAAATTGCACGCCCCGGATCGCAGCCCGACCCTGTGAGCCATAAAATAGCCTCTGAGCTGGGAGTGGGCCGGGAGGGATTCGAACCCCCGTAGGCTGTGCCGGCAGATTTACAGTCTGCTCCCTTTGGCCGCTCGGGCACCGACCCGGCACGACAATAGCGCCCGTTCGTGAGGCGCACGGCAGAACAAGAGAAACTAAGCTCGCTGGCCGTGCCTACGTTCGACGTTGTCTCGGAAGTGGACCGCCAGGAGCTGCGAAACGCGGTTGACCAGGCCAACCGCGAGGCAAGCACGCGCTTCGACTTCAAGGGAACCGACTCCACTATCGAGCAGACCGACGAAGAGCTGGTGCTCCACTCCTCCACCGAGGACCGGTTGCGCGCTCTCCATCAGGTGCTCGAGGAGAAGCTCGTGAAGAGGCAGGTCTCCCTGAAGGCGCTGAACCCGGGGAAGATCGAGGAGGCGGCCAAAGGCCGTGCTCGGCAGCGAATAGCGATACAGGCCGGGATCTCCGCGGACAAAGCCAAGCAGATCAACCGCATCATCAAGGATCTCGGGCTGAAGGGCGTCTCCTCCCAGACCCAGGGTGAGCAGGTGCGGGTCTCGGGGAAGAAGCGCGACGACCTCCAAGCGGTCATCCAGGAGCTCAAGTCCCGCGACGACCTTGGCATCCCCCTCCAGTTCACCAACTTCCGCGACTAAGAGGCCCAGCTCAGGTGTGCTTGCCGCTCACTCCGGCGGAGTCGAAGGTGGCCATTTCACCGAGGACGCGCGCCGCGGCCTGGAGCGCTGGAATGGCGAGGCATGCTCCGGTTCCCTCGCCCAGGCGCATGCCGAGGTCGAGCACCGGATCGAGCCCCAAATGGGCCAGGGCCACGCTCGCACCTGGCTCGCTCGACCGATGTCCGGCAATCATGTAGCCGGTGCACCCCGGGACGAGCGCTGCTGCCACTACGGCCGCAGCAGCAGCTATGACCCCGTCCACCACCACGGGCACGCGGGCCGAGGCGGCTCCGACCACGTACCCGGCCAGCGCGGCGATCTCGAGACCCCCCAAGCCGGCCAGCACGTCGAGAGCAGTATCGGTGCCGGCGAACGGCGCTCGGGCGGCGCCGTCAGGCCTCTTCGAAGCGCCGCCGTCAAGCCTCTTCGAAGCGCTGCCAGAAGGAGCGCCTGGCTCGAGCACCCTGGAAAGCGCCGCCTCCACGACACTTACCTTCGTGGCCAGGCGCTCGTCGTCTATACCGGTCCCCCGTCCCGTCACATCGCCGGCATCCCGGCCGCAGAAGGCGGCAATGAGCGCTGCAGATGGCGTCGTGTTCCCGATCCCCATGTCGCCAGTCGCCAGGCAGCGAAAGCCGCGGGCGACCAGTTCCCGGGCGACGGTGGCGCCAACGTCGAGAGCGAGCAGGGCCTCGTCACGCTCCATGGCGGGCTCCGTGGCAATGTCGCCAGTGCCGGCGCGCACCTTGGCCCGTACCAGGCCAGGCGAACCGGGCAGCTCCGAGGCGACTCCCACGTCGACCACGACCACCTCGGCACCGACCTGGCGGGCTAGCGCGTTGATGGCGGCACCCCCAGCTAGGAAGTTGTCGACCATCTGAGCAGTCACCTCTGCCGGCCAGGGCGAGACACCCTGCCTCAGAACGCCGTGGTCCCCGGCGAACACGGCAACGGCCGCAGGAGCCGGCAGGGGGGGCGGGCAGCGCCCGGCTATTGCCGAGAGCCTCACGCCGAGATCCTCGAGACGCCCGAGAGCACCGGGTGGCTTGGTCAGAGTGTCGTGCCTGGCCCGCGCCTCGACTGCGACCGACTCGTCCGGCGGCACCACTCGCTTAGCAGCCTCGGAGAAGGCCTCGCCAGGCTCCGCATTGCGAAGCAGCTCTACCGACAGGCCTCGAGCCAGGCTAGATCCCGGCGCATCCGAGCTGCTGGGCACCCCCGGACCTCAGCTGTCCACCAGCGTCGTCGCCGGCGCCGGCTCAGGCGCCGGCTCCGGCTCGACGGCGAACATGCGGTTGAAGACGAGGAACTTCAGGATCCACAGAACTCCGAAGGCGAAAAGGTTGGCAGCGTTCACTAGCACCGACGTCGCGAGGTGGCCCAGATCCTCGGACCGGCACCAGTGAGCGGTCGCGCCGACCGTGACGATCGACAGCGCCATGCCTGCGAAGGAGAGCACCCAGAAGGGCACGACCTCCCGCATGACGTGCGACCTGCCGGTCTTGCCCCACGCCCAGTTCCGGTTCAGGTAGTACGAGGGAACCGCCGCGACGGCGTTCGCGAAGATGTTGCTCGGCACCGCCGACCACAAGCGTGCTATGCCGAACACCAGGAACAGCGTTCCCTGGGCGACTCCCGTCGATATGACGGAAACCATCGTGTAGCGGAACATCTTCTTGCCCGACGGCGTGTGGTAGAGATCCCACAGCCGCCGCACCAGGCCTCTCATCGCCTAGATCCTACCCGGGAATGCGACAGGCAGCGGGGCGCTACCCCGGCCGAGCGCTCCGCGCACGGTCAACGGCCCGGACGCTGCTCGCCGGCAACCACGAGCCTATTGGCCCGCGCCAGCGAGCCGAAAAGCGCCGCTGACGCCTTGGGCTTCCTCTCGAAGGTCTCGCGGTCCACCTCCACCAGGCCGAACTTGGGCCCGTACCCGAGTACCCACTCGAAATTATCGAGCAGGCTCCAGTAGAAGTACCCGCGCACGTCGACACCGTCCGCGATGCAGCCCGCCACACTCGCCAGGGCCGCCTCGATGAAGGCTGCTCGTTCGGAGTCGTCTTCGGTGGAGATGCCGTTCTCCGTGACGACGAGGGGAAGGCTGGCACTAGACTGGCTGGCACTAGCCTGGCTGGCGGTCACCTCGGCCGCTCGCCGAAGAGTGGCGCCGATCGCCTCGGGCCAGCGCTCGTAACCCATCTGGGTGACCGGCACGCCCGCTTCAGCCCCCAGCGTCCCCTCGGGTCCGATACGTGCTCTCGAATAGGTCTGCACACCGAGGAAGTCGTCGCCCTCGAGCGCCTCCAAGAACACGTCCTCCATGGAACGACGCACCCTCTCCATGCGGGCCTCCCCGCCAGGGAGTGCCTGGTAGTCGGTCATGGATAGGGTCATCCCCACCAGCGGATCGCCAGGACCAGAACGCAGCGCTTCGACGCCTGCCCGGTGCGCAGCGACGAGAGCAGCGGTAACAGCCGCCCGCCTTGCAGGGTCGACCAACCCGGGCGGGAACACGCCGAATCGATACCCCATTGCGGCGACGATGTTCGGCTCGTTCAGCGTGCAGACCCAGCCGGCGAGATCGCCGAGCACGGCTATCACCCTCTCGCAGTAGCGAGCGAAGCGCTGCGGGGCTCCCTTGGCCTCCCATCCCCCATCGGAGGCTAGCCAGCGCGGGAGGGTGAAGTGGTTCATGGTGACCACAGGCACGAGGCCCCGATCGCGACACCCAGCCGCAAGGCGCCGGTAGTGGTCGAGCGCTGCCGGCGACCACTCGCCGGGCTCGGGCTCCACGCGGCACCACTCCACGGAGAACCTGTACGCGCCGAGACCAAATGACGAGACCAGGTCCAGATCCTCGGGCCAACGGTGCCAGCTGTCACAGGCGTCGCCGCTCGGCTCCACGCAGGGAGTCCCCGCGGCATGCTCGAAGGCCCACCAGTCGCTGTTGACGTTACCCCCTTCGATCTGGTGCGCCGCAGTCGCGGTGCCCCAGAGGAAGCCGTCGGGAAAGGAAATGGTGGACATGGCCACATCCTGCCAGGATTGCAGCGTGAGCGACGCACTTGCCTTCCTGGTCGACCTGCTCGACCTCGAACCCATCGAGGTGAACATCTTCCGCGGGCTCAGCCCGGACGAGGACCGCCAGCGTGTGTTCGGCGGCCAGGTAGCCGCCCAGGCTCTGATGGCCGCAGGCAGGACGGTGGACACCGGCAACGTCCACTCGCTCCATTCGTACTTCCTCCGCCCCGGCGACCCGTCCACACCGATCCTCTACGAGGTGGACCGCATCCGCGACGGCCGGTCCTTCGCCACGAGGCGGGTAGTAGCCATCCAGCACGGGCGGGCCATCTTCAACCTGCACGCCTCCTTCCACGTGCCCGAAGAGGGCGCCCTAGAGCACCAGACGCCCATGCCCGAGGTGCCGGACCCCGAGACCCTGCCCACCCTCTACGAGCGGCTGGAGCCATACCGTGAGCAGCTCGCGGAGTGGTTCGCCCGTCCCCACCCGATAGAGCAGCGCCACATCGGAGAGCTTCCCTGGATGCACCACGAAGGGCGCGATCCGGTACAGAGGCTCTGGATCAGAGCCGACGGCGAGCTTCCCGACGACCCCCTGCTGCATGCCTGCGTAGCCGCGTACGCCTCCGACATGTCCCTTTTCGACACCATGCTCGCCCCTCACGACGTGCGCTGGGCCGACGCCGACTTCATGGGGGCGAGCCTCGACCACTGCATGTGGTTCCACCGGCCCTTCCGAATCGACGGATGGCTCCTCTACGACATGGACAGCCCGAGCGCGTACGGGGCAAGGGGAATAGCCCGCGGATTCCTCTTCAGCCGCGATGGCACGATGGTGGTGTCGATGGTCCAGGAGGGCCTGATGCGCCTGGCACGGCGCGAGACTCGCTGAGCACGGCACGAGCCTCGCTGGGCACGGCTCAGGATCCGCGGCGCTCCATGGGCACGTAGTCGCGCTCGTCGGGCCCAATGTAAAGCTGGCGAGGACGCGCGATCTTCGCCTCCTCGTCGAGGAGCTCCTCCCAGTGTGCCAGCCAGCCCGACACGCGCGGTATGGCGAACAGCACGGGGAACATCTCGAGGGGGAACCCCATCGCCTGGTAGATGAGCCCCGAATAGAAGTCGACGTTCGGGTAGAGCCGGCGCGAGACGAAGTACTCGTCGGAGAGGGCTATCTCCTCGAGCTTCAGCGCAATGTCGAGGAGCGGGTTCTTCCCCGTCACCTCGAAGACCTCGTCCGCAGTGCGCTTGATTATCTTCGCCCGGGGGTCGTAGCTCTTGTAGACCCGGTGCCCGAAGCCCTGGAGCCTCCCGTGTCCCTCCTTCACCGCCTTCACGAACCCTGGCACCTCGTCGATGGAGCCGATCTGGGTGAGCATGCGGATGACCGCCTCGTTGGCCCCGCCATGGCGGGGGCCGTACAGGGCGGCGCAGGCCGCGGCGGCAGCCGAATAGGGGTCGGAATGCGACGACCCCACGACGCGCATCGCGGTGGTGGAGCAGTTCTGCTCGTGGTCCGCGTGGAGGATGAAGAGGATGTCGAGAGCGCGTGCCAGGACGGGGTTGGCGTCGAAGCGGGGTTCGGCGATCTTCCACATCATGGAAAGGAAGTTGGAGGTGAAGTCGAGGGAGTTGTCAGGGTAGACGAAGGGCATCCCCACGCTGAAGCGGTGTGCTGCCGCGGCGAGCGTCGGCATCTTCGCGATGAGCCGGATGATCTGCTTGTGGCGCGACTCGGGATCGAAGATGTCCTTCGCGTCGAGGTAGAAGGTCGACAGTGCCGCGACAGCCGATACGAACATCCCCATCGGGTGCGCGTCGTAGTGGAAGCCGTCGAGGAAGCGCTTGCGCACGTTCTCGTGGATGAAGGTGTGGTACGTGATCTCACGGCGCCACTCCTCGAAGCTCTCCGCCGTCGGCAGCTCGCCGTGCAGCAGGAGGTAGGCAACCTCCAGATAGGTCGACTGTTCGGCCAGCTGCTCGATTGGATAGCCGCGGTACCTCAATATCCCCTTTTCGCCGTCCAGATAGGTGATCGCGCTCTCGCAGGACGCCGTCGAGACGAACCCGGGGTCGAAGAACCAGATCCCCGGCAGAACCTTCTGCCATTCGGAGGCGGAAATGCCGCCGTTCACCACGGGGATCTCTAGCGAGTTGCCCGTACGGTTGTCGATGATCGTGATGCTCTCGGCCACGGCCGCACCCTCCTGTTCGGTAACCACCCGTGATCCTAGGGTGCCGCCGGGCCGAGGTCACCCTCAACAGCGAATCTTTCCCCTCATGGCTTACCCGCACTGGGCCCAGCCGGGGACTTGGCGGGAGACTTGGCGGGAGACTTGGCGGGAGACTTGGCGGGAGACTTGGCGGGAGACTTGGCCGGGGACTTGGCCGGGGACTTGGCGGGCAGGGTCGTGGTCGTCGTAGGCGGGGGAGCTGCCGGCGCCACAGAGAAGCTGATCCGGTCCACCGCTTGCACCGAGGAGCCGTCCAGCGCAGTTATTGAAAGGCTGTAAGAGCTCCCCGGCGTGACTCTCAGAGGGCGCAGGTCGACTGCTACCGCACCCGCCGCCGGCAGCGAGACGCGAACCGGGCCCGAGGTCACACTGCCGGCGCTCGTGCCCCGAGGGGCCCCGCTCGGTGTGAGGCGTGCCGACACAGTGAGAGACGGCTCGTCCACGTTGCCCCGGCTCCTCACCACCAGGCCGACCTGGAGCGTGGTGGTGGGCGGGAGGAGCGAGCCGCTGCCGGACGAGCTGCCGGACGAGCTGCCGGACGAGCTGCCGGACGAGCTGCCGGACGAGCTGCCGGACGAGCTGGAAAAGGGCACGGCCTCGGGCGTGAAGCCGACAGCTGTGATCACGACGGCGCGGCGAGGTGCGAGCGACGGCGAGCCGGCTATCGCCCCCACGAGGCTCGCCAGCGCTCCCGGCGCCAAGGGGTCAGGCACCGGCAACCAGGCCGACGCATCGAGCCGAGCCTTACCGGGCGCTCGGCCGAGCGCCGACCTGCATCCTGCCCAGGCTGCGTCCGCCGCTCTCAGCGAAGCGTCAACGTGGGTGAGCTCTCCAAACGCCTCACGCCGCGGCAGGACCGTGTTGCCATCCGGACCGCCTACGAGCCCACTCAGGGCAGACCTGAGGGACACCATCGCGCCTGCTCTCAGGCTCATGGCCTGCTGGCAGCCCGATACGTCCGCACCTGGCCCCACGCCCGCCAACCGGTCGAAGCCGGCAGCCAGCGACGACGACTCGGAGACGAGGCGGTCGAGGTCGTAAAGAAAGGTCAGCCTCCCGAGGCCGGCTGCCTGGGCGAGAAACCTGCCGAGGTCGGTCGAACGCAGCGCGGTTCGCTGGAGGAGCGTGTTCGCCAACGCGGCGTAGTCGAGGTCGGCAGAGCGCCTGTAGGGAAGCGATGCCGGCCCCACCTGCGTCACCACTCCGGAGACGGCCGCCACGACGCCCACCGCCAGCACGATCGCGGCTGCCGCCCGCGCTCGTCCGCGCCGCCTCGCGGAACGCGTGACGAGCGAGCGGCCCGGGGAGCTGGAGATCCCACCCAGCGGGACCCCGGGCACCCTCCAGGCGCGCTGCGCCCCGCTCTGCCACGAAGAGCGGCGCCTCCGGGAACGCCGTCTGCGAGAACGCCACCCTTCGTGGACCATCGGCCCGAGACGATAGTGCGTCTGGCCAGTGGCGATGGCGCCAGGTAGGTTCCGCCAGCCGGTATGCTCGCTCACCGTGCCAGCCGACGGTCAAGAGGCGCCCGCCCTCATCACGAGAGCAGACCTTGCGCTGCGCCGTAAGCGGCGGCGGCGCAGGCGCCTCCTCACCACGAGCATCGTGCTCGTGGCCTTGGTCGTGCTGATTGCCGGTGCCGGTTTCGCGTACGTGGCCTACCGCAACAGCCAGATCAAGCACCTCACCATCCACGGCCTCGACATCGTGCCGCCGAGCGGCGTGGACAACGTGCTGCTCGTGGGCAACAACTCCCGCTGCGTGCTGCATGGCGCCGGCGCGCAGAACTTCGGCACCTGCGCCCAGGTCGGAGGAGCACGCAGCGACGTGACCATGGTGCTGCACCTGGACCCCGCCCACCACAGGGCGTCGCTCCTGTCGATACCGCGCGACCTGTTCCTGCCCATACCCGGGACCACACAGGCCAACCGCGTCGACTCAGCCCTCAACTTCGGGCCGCAGCGCCTGGTCCAGACCGTGGAGGACGATCTCGGGATCCCCATCAACCACTTCATCGAGCTCAACTTCAATACCTTCCAGGGAGTCGTGAACGCGCTGGGCGGGCTTAACATGTACTTCCCCGATCCCGTGCGCGACTACTACTCCGGCCTCGACATCACCACCTCGGGATGCCACCACCTGAACGGCGCCCAGGCGCTCGCCCTCGTGCGAGCTCGCCACATGTACTACTGGGTGAACGGCGTGCGCTACTACGATCCGACTGGGGACTTGAGCCGCATCAAGCGCGACCACGAGTTCCTGAAGGTGCTGGGAGCCCAGGTGGAGAAGCAGGCCCTCACCAACCCCCTCACCGCCAACGCGGTCATCGGCTCGGTGGCCCCGGACCTTCAGACAGACTTCAGCATCACCTCCTTGCTCAGCCTCGCCATCACCTTCCGCCATGTAAACCCCGGAAGCGTGCCGACTGCCACCCTGCCCGTCTACATCGACCCCAACAGCTACTACTACAGGGGCGCCGACTACGGCGACGTAGTGCTGCCCGAGCAGCCCGTCGACCAGCAGTACGTAGACACCTTCCTCGGCCTGAAGAAGCCTCCCGGCTCTTCGATTGCTCCGGGCTCGGTGAGCGTGTCGGTGCTGAACGGGACCGGCGCGTACAACCAGGCCGCCAACACGAGCTCAGCGCTCAGAGCCCTCGGCTTCGACATCGTCGGCATCGGCGACGCGACCTCGGTGGGCCCGGTCTCCTCGACCGTCGTCTACTACAGCCCCGGCCACATCACCCAGGCCCAGCGCGTCGCCCAGGAGCTATCGGGCTCGGTGACCATAGGCCAGGGACCGACCGCCGACGGCGCCGAGGTGACGGTCGTCACGGGCTCGGACTTCAGCGTCGCCCAGCCTCCAGCCACGCAGCAGGCAAGCACGGGAGGATCGAACGGGGCTGGCGGCGCTCCGGGGTCTTCCGGCTCGCCCGGGAGCGCTCCGGCTTCGGGCTACTCCGACACCTCAGCGGCGGCAAGCCTGGCGCCTTACACGGCAGCGACCACCCTGCCGCCTTACGACCCGCGCTCGTGCAGCCCCTCCGGAGGACCAGGCTCCTGACGGCCGAGACCATGCCGCCCCCGCGGCGGGGCTCGGCTCGGCCGGCTGAGGGCGAGACGCAGGCGACAGCCGGTGGCTCGGCCGGCCCAAGATGCTACATATGCTAGGCCCGCTCGGCTTCCTACGTCTGCTAGGCCCGCTCGGCTTCCTACGTCTGCTAGGCCCGCTCGGCCCGCGCTGCGTTCTCGGCCTGCTCGCCGGGCTCGGGCAGCGCGCTGGCACCGAGGCCTGCGGTAGCCAACTTGCTCGCAGTGCGCCTCCACTCCACGGTGGGGCGGATCGCCTCTAGGTCGATGCGGCCGCGATTGCGCTCCACGACCTCGAGGAGAGAGCGGATGGTCGCGTCGGAGAGCAGATGGGGAACCAGCCCGAGGTCGAGCAGCTTTGTGTGAGCTGCACGGTAGTAGTGCTCCTCCTTCTCGACCCTCGGGTCCTCTATGTGGTCCACTTCCACATTGCCGGGAGCCACGCTCGCCACCATCTCGGCAAGCTGGTTGATCGAGAAGGACTCGGTGAACTGGTTGAACACCCGGTACTCGCCCTTGTCCGCCGGGTTGGTCACCGCCAGTTCCACGCAAGCGAGGGTGTCGCGGATGTCGAGCATCCCCCGCGTCTGGCCTCCGCTCCCGTAGACGGTGAGGGGGTGGCCCGCAACGGCCTGCACGCAGAAGCGGTTGAGGACCGTGCCGAACACGCCGTCGTAGTCGAAGCGCGTCGCGAGGTCGGGGTGAAGGGACGTCTCCTCGGTCTGCTGCCCGTAGACGATCCCCTGGTTCAGGTCGGTTGCCCGGATGCCCCATATCCGGCAGGCAAACATGATGTTGTGGCTGTCGTGGACCTTGGACAGGTGGTAGAACGAGCCCGGCTGCTTGGGGTACGGGAGCACGTCCGTACGCCCCTTGTAGGTGATCTCGATGAAGCCTTCCTCGATGTCGATGTTCGGGGTCCCGTACTCCCCCATCGTGCCGAGCTTCACCAGGTGGATCGACGGGTCCTGCTCGGCTATCGCGTAGAGGAGGTTGAGCGTCCCGGTGACGTTGTTGATCTGCGTGTAGACAGCGTGCGCCCGGTCGATCATCGAGTAGGGAGCTGAGCGCTGCTCGCCGAAATGCACGATCGCCTCGGGCTCGAAGGAAGCCAGGGTCTGCTCGACGAACGACGCGTCCACCAGGTCCCCCACGAAAGGAACCACTTCCAAGCCCGAGACGTCCTTCCAGCGCCGTACGCGCTGCTGAAGGCTCCTGATGGGAACAAGGCTGTCAACGCCCATCTCCAAGTCGTACTGGCGGCGGGCAAAGTTGTCCACCACGCCGACGTCATGGCCACGACGCGAGAGGTAGAGAGCAGTGGGCCACCCCAGATAGCCGTCACCTCCGAGCACGAGAACTCTCACACCAGTACCTCCTCGTTCGAACCTACGGCGGGCTCCGTGCTCGCCGTACCCATGACACCCGTCACGCATGCTGATCGGTTACGGTGCAAGGCTGCATCGCAAGGTTACGGCACAGGACTGCATGCACCGGTGAATTGGGTTGTCTTCACCAGGATGCCTCACCAAGCTGTGAGACGCCTGAGACACGTCCGGGAAGTCCCTGAGAAGTTGTGAGAGATCCATGAACCTGAACACTCGGCTGTACCTAGACATCAACCACTTCGCCCGCGACACGTCGTGGGCACATGGCGTCGCGGCGCCGTTCGCCGTGTGGGCTGGCGCGGCCCTGCTCGGTGTTCTTGGCCTCGTCGCGTGGTGGCGTGCGCGCTATCTAGCCGACGCCCAAGAGCGTGTGCGGCGTGTCGGGGCGGCATTGTGGGCGCTGATCGGCGCCGTGATCGCGATCGGGATCGCACAGCCGATCAACCATCTCGTCGCCGAGCGAAGGCCCTACTACACGCTTCACGGTGTCGAGGTGCTCGTTGGCAAGACTTCGGACTACGCCTTCCCGAGCGACCACGGCACCCTCGCAGGGGCCATGATCGTAGGCCTCTGGCTCAGCCGCGACAGGATCGTGGCGTGGGTGACCATCGCGGCCGGGCTCCTCCTGTGCTTCGACAGGGTCTACGTGGGAGCCCACTACCCTGGGGATGTCCTCGGCGGGCTGGCACTCGGTGGTCTGGTAGTAGGCGTGCTCTACCCTCTGGCCCTGCTGCTGGGTTCACCGGTCGTCCGGGCATTCGAGCGGGTTCCGGTGCTCGGGTGGCTCGTAGCCGCTCCTGGGACGGCGCAGCCCGCCCCAGGAGACTCTCCGGGACCGGAGCCTTCGCTGCCCGCGCCGGCCCCGCCCGCGCCGTAGCCTTCGCTGCCCGCGCCGGCCCCGCCCGCGCCGTAGCCTTCGCTGCCCGCGCCCACTGCACCGGGAACGTTGCCGCTCCGCAGCCTCAGACGCCACCAGATCCCGAGGGTGTCGAGCACGATCCTCGCCACTGCACCTGGCGACACCGTGCTCCCAAGGCGTCGCTCCACCCTCACCGGCAGCTCTGCCACGCGGTCGTACCCGAGCCGGTGGGCGAGCACGAGCAGCTCCAGGTCGAAGGCAAAGCGCTCCTCTCGCATGAGCGGAAGCACCTCTTGGAGCACGGACCGCCTCACGACCTTGAGCCCCGTCTGGGTGTCGCGCACCTCGAGCCCGAAGAGAAGGCGAGTGAGCTGCTGGTATCCCCATGAGTAGACACGGCGCAGCAGTGGGTAGTGGACCACCGACCCCGGGTGACGCTTGGAGCCCACGACGATGTCGACAGCGCCAGTTCGGATCGTCTCGACGAAGGGAGCGAGCAGCCCGGCGGGGAGGTCACCATCGGCGTCGATGAAACCGAGGTACTCGCCGCGGCCTTCGCTCAGCCCTGTGCGAAGCGCCTCCCCCTTTCCCCGGTGGACCGGGAGCTCGATCCGGCGCAGCCTGTCCGGCCTCACCCCTGCGAGCGAGGCAAAGCTCCCGTCGGTGGAGCCGTCGGACACTGCCAGCACCTCGAAGCTGAGCCCGGTAGCCTCGAGCGCCTCCACTACCGCCACTGCATGCTCACGGAGCCTGTTGCCCGGATTGTAGAAGGGCATAACGAAGCTCAGCTCGATCGGGCCCTCGGCCCAGGCATGCCGATCTACCTGCCCGGCAGCACTCCCATTCGCCCCCTCGCCCGGGGCGTGGTCCGATGTGCCCATCAGGACGCCCCGATGGCGCCGCCGGATCCACGCGTCAGGTTCACCAGACCAGTATGGGCCTTGCCGCTCTCGCTCGCCGCGCGGGAGCGCCCTCGCTCGCCGCCCGGGATCGCCCTGGTTCGTAGCGCGGGAGCGCTCTAGCTCGTAGCGCAGGAGCGCAGTCCTCGTTTGCTCTGCGCGACGACGAGCGCTCCTGTCAACGACGACGCGGTGCTGACATCAACTCCCGACCCGGCCCGACCCACCGAGTGAGTATGCGCTCTCCGCGTGCTGGCTCAGGTCGAGCCCTTGGATCTCGTCCTCGGCGCTCACGCGCAGCCCCACGACCTTGTCGACACCCTTCGCTATCAGCCAGGTGGCACCAAACGCGTAGGCAGCCGCCACCACGGCTGCCAGCAGCTCCAACCCGAAGAAGTGGAAACCGCCGCCATCGAAGAGCCCGTTCGCTCCATGAGCGTTGACGGCTGTGGTAGCGAAGCAGCCGAGCAGCACCATGCCGACAAGCCCGCCCACACCGTGTACCCCGAGCACGTCCAGAGAGTCGTCGTAACCCATCTTGAACTTGAACCTCACCGCCATGGCGCACACGATGCCCGCCAACACGCCTATCAACAAGGACGGCATTGCCGACACGAAGCCTGCGCACGGCGTTATCGCAACCATTCCCGCGACCGCCCCCGAGGCCGCTCCGAGAGTAGTAGGAGAATGCTCCTTCACCCGTTCGAAGGCGATCCACCCGAGCAGGCCCGCCGCCGCCGCGAGCTGGGTGTTGACGAACGCGTGCACCGCCACCTGGTTGGCAGCAAGGGCTGAGCCGGCATTGAAGCCGAACCACCCGAACCAAAGTATCCCAGCGCCGAGGAGGCTCAGGGGAACCGAATGAGGCGCCATCGACTCGCTCGGCCAGCCCCTGCGCCTGCCGACGACAAGCACCACCGCGAGCGTGGAGAACCCCGAGTTGATCTCCACCACGGTGCCGCCCGCGAAGTCGAGCACGCCGCGGCGAGCAAGCCATCCTTCGGGGCTGAAGACCCAGTGGGCTATCGGGGCGTACACGAGGAGCGCCCAGAGAGCAATGAACACCAAGAACCCTGCGAAGCGCATCCGGTCCGCCACCCCTCCTGCGATCAGGGCTGCCGTGATGACGGCGAACATCATCTGGAAGACCATCACGGTGAGCGGCGAGACGTGCAGGCCGTGGAAACCGGCAAGTGTGTGGGCGAGCCCCGAGAGCCCGGCGTAGCCGAAGCCACCGATCAGGCCTGCCCCGGCATCCTTCCCGAAGGCCAGGCTGAACGCTACGACCGCCCAGAGCACGCCTACCAGGGCCATGCATGCGAAACACTGCATGATGATGCCGAGCACGTTCTTCGCCCGCACCATGCCGCCGTAGAAGAGCGCCAGGCCAGGTGTCATGAACAGCACGAGCGCCGAGCTCACGAGAACCCACGCGGTGTCACCTGCGTTCATCTGTCCCTCCTCCGAGCTGCTCCGGCCGACATGGTCGGCGCCGACGTTACATCCTCCCCGTAGCATCGTCGCATGGTGGAACGATCCAACCCCGTAGCCCGCGACACAGCCCGCGACACAGCCCGCGACACAGCCCGCGACACAGCCCGCGACACAGCCCGCGACACAGCCCGCGACACAGCCCGCGACACAGCCCGCGACCTGACGCCCGTGGCGGTGAGCACCGCTGAGCTCGTGCGGCAAGTGGCCGAAGCCAAGGGCGGAGACCCTCTAGCGCGTGTCACGGTGATCGTGCCATCCCACATAGCTGCCATCGCCGGGGCGAGGAACCTCGCTCGCGGAGTGCCGCCCGGCGGCAAGGGCACAGGCAAGGACGAAGCACCGAAGAAGCGGCACCAGCACGAAGCGGAACGCCAACGCGGCGCCATTGCACCTCGTGGCAGCGCGAACGTGACATTCGCGACCTTGGCGGACGCCGCAGCCATGCTCGGCACGCCGCTCGTCACCTCTCGGGGCAAGCGTCGGGCCGGCGCACATGTTGAGGCCGAGGCTGCTCGATCCGCTGCCATCGACGCCGGAGGCCAAGTTGGCGCCATGGTTCACGACGAGCACTCCTTCGCGGCCCTCCGGCACGCTCTGGCGGAGCTCGGCCGCTGCAGCGAGGACGAGCTCGATCTCATCGCTGGCCTCGACTCCATGACCGGGAGCCTGGCCAGGCTTCTTCGACAGGCACGGTCTCTTCTCGACGACGCGGGCTACGTCGACGGTCCCGGTATTGAGGAGGCAGCCATCGAGGCTGCAGCCAACCAGGATCCGGCGATGGCGCCCGGCGATGGCCATCTGGCAGTTGGGAGTGGGGGTTGCCTTTCGAGACAGCTTGGCGCCGTAGTGGTGTCCGACCCCGGTCCGATGTCGCCTCGCCAGAGCGAGCTTCTATCACGCCTGCTCGGGGACCGATCGCTCGTCCGGGACACCTACCCGGACACCTACCCGGACACCTACCGGCGCGTCGAGAGAGCCTCTCGCTGCAGGATCGTCGAGCCCACCCTCGACTGCGTAGTGGAATGCAGCGACCCCGAGGAGGAAGTCCGGCTGGCGCTCCGCAAGGTGATCGCCCGATGCGCCGACGGCATCCCGCTATGGAGGCAGGCCGTGCTCCACCCTGGCGGGCAGCGCTACGCGAGGATCCTCCGCCAGGAGCTGGCCGGAGCGGGGATCCCAGGCTGCGGGCCGGCTCAGCGCGAGCTGTCCCGCAGCCTCACGGCTCGGACCCTCGTCGCCCTGCTCCGCCTGATCGGCGGCGATTGGGGGCGAGCCGAGCTCATACGCTGGCTCTCCTCGGCACCGATAGTCGAGGGCGCCGAGATGACCCCCGTACCGTCGAGCGCGTGGGACATGCTCTCTGCGCGCGCAGGCATCGTGCGCGGCGCTGGCCAATGGATCGCGAAGCTCGAGCGCCTCGTCGCCACATGGCCGGCTAGGGCGGCGGCTGGGTCAGCAGATTGGGCGGCACGCGGGGCGGCGGCTGGGTCAGCAGAGGGCTCCATCCAAATGCAGGCTCGCCGGCTCCTCGGGTTTGTCGAAGAGCTGGCACAGCGCGCCAGTGCCGCAGATGGCGCGATGCGAGGAGGCACGCGCTCGTGGGCATCTTGGGCCGAATGGTCCTCGGGACTTCTGGAGCGATACCTGCCACTGGAGGTGCTGGCCGGCTACGTTGTCCCGGCAGGCCAACCTGCGCACCGACCTGTGAATCTCAGCGGGCCTGGAGTCGCATTGTCAGCCGGATATGTCGCGACGAGGGAGCTCGAGGCCGGCGAGGAGGTGCGCCGTGTCCTGTCGGACCTTGCAGAGCTCGACCGCGTGTCGCAGGGTGCCGACTTCCGGGTATTCACCCAGGCCCTCATCACCGAGCTCGCTTCGCGCTCCGAAGCGAGCCCTGGGCGGAGCTACGGCGAAGGCGTCTTCGTTGCTCCGTTCTCGGCAGCCCGGGGCATGCATTTCGAGGCCGCCGTGGCAATCGGGCTCTGCGAGTCCCAGGTCCCCGGGGAGATCGGCGAAAACCCACTCATCCCAGATGACACGTGCTCCCTCGCATCCTCGGGAGCCCTCAGAAGCCGCGCGGCACGCATCGCGGAGGAGCGGCTGGCCTTCATGCACGCCATCGCGGCAGGAGGAGCCGCTTGCTCGGCAACCTGGCCGCGCTCCGAACCGCGCACGGGGCGTGAGAACACCCTGTCGCGCTGGGCCGAAGAGGCATCAGCATCGGCAACTCGCTCGGTGGCACCGTCCTTCACAGCTTCGGTCATGGACACCTCCTTGGCTGCTTCACTCTTCGAACGCGACCTCGGAGATCTCGCCAACCAAGCTGCCACGGGCAGCTCGCCTCGCTACGCGGCGCTTGGAGCGAGGTGCCCACTGCTCCCGGCCGCCGTAGAGGCAGCGCGCGCCGGGAAGTCGAATGACTTGACGCGCTTCGACGGGCTCGTGGGGAGGCACCCCAGCCTTTCAGCTCCGGCGCTCGTGGTCTCCCCGACTCGGCTCGAGGCCTACGCAACCTGCCCGCGCCGTTACCTCTTCGAGCGGGTGCTTCGGATACTCCCGCGCGACCTCCCCGAGGAGCTCTGGCAGATGCACCCCAGGGAGAAGGGCTCGGTGGTCCACGCAATCCTCGAGGACTACGTGTCGGAGCGCTTGAACGGCGCACCTGCCTCGATCGATCGTCTACTCGCCATTGCGGAGGAGCACCTCGAGAAAGCGGCATCACGCGGCGTGGGCGGCATACCGCTGATGTGGCGGCTGGACCGCTTCGCAATGAGGCGCGATCTCAGGCGCTTCTTCCGGGAGGATGTCCTCGACCCCGTAGCGGCAGAGCTCAGCTTCGGATACGGCGACGGCAGCGATGCTGGGGCTACCGGCCACGATCCCGCCTCAGGCGGGGCGGCCTCAGGCGGGGCGGCCTCAGGCGGGGCGGCCTCAGGCGGGGCGGCGGCTCCCCTCGAAGTTGCTCTCGCCGACGGATCAGTGATCGAGTTTCGAGGAAAAGCCGACCGTGTGGACCGCGCGAGCGACGGCACTCTCGTAGTGAGCGACTATAAGACGGGTAGGCAGGACGATCTGCGCAAGCTGCTCCGCGATCCGGTCGCGAACGGCACCCGTCTGCAGCTTCCCCTCTACGCTCTAGCTGCCGCCCGGCGCTTCGGAGCGGGTGACCGCATAAGGGCTCGATACTGGCTCCTGTCGACCGAGCGCTCGAGCCCGAGCTATGACCTCCCGCTCACCGAGGCGGTGCTCGACCGTTTCCGGGAAATCGTCGGACGCATACTTGCCGCTACGACCGAAGGGGTCTTCCCTGCCGTCCCGGGAAAGCCGCGCGCGGAGTCCTTCGAGAACTGCTCCAGCTGCCCCTACGACAGTATCTGCCCACCTGACAGGGACGTGCGCTGGGCGCTCGAGCGCCAGTCGCCAGGAGCAGCTCCTGCCCTGGACGTCCTCGAGGCGCCCGTACCCGACGAGCTCGCAGGCATAGTCGTCGCAGGTCCGCTCGTAACGGTTACGCCCGGGTCAACCACCCACGGCTGAAGCCGTGGGCTTGCAGGAAGGTCCTGTAAGCCCAGGTTGACCAGACCAAGACATCGAGAAGGAGGTGAACAAGATGTCTACGTTGCACGAAAGCGAGAAGACCCACCAGGGGATGCTTCCTCAGTCCCCTGCTCTGGAATCCGCGTCAGCAGACAACCGTGAGGGCAAGGGCGAAACGGGGCGCGGACGCCGGGGATACCTGGCAACTGTCGTGCAACATGGTCGAGGGGAGACTGTACGGGATCACCTTCCCGTACAGCGTCACTTCGCGGAGCCGGACTCGTCCGGCGAAGCGGAAGATCGGGGCCTTGCGGCTCCACCAGCAATAACGGCTCAGCGGGTGAACGTACTGGACAAGCACGGACACCCGCTCATGCCGTGCAATCCGGCGCGTGCCCGGAAGTTGCTCCACGCCAGACGAGCCAGGGTCCACCGCCTGGTCCCGTTCGTGATCCGCCTGGTGGACAGAGATGCAGCAACGTCAGAAGTGCCCGGAGTCGAGCTGGGCATCGACCCGGGATCGAAGTTCACGGGAATGTCGATCTTCCGTGTAGACGACAAGCATGTACGCCACGGGCACGTGTCGCTCGAGGTTGCACACCGTGGCGAGCTCATCCACAAGCACATGGGCCAGCGCTCTGCCTACCGCCGCCGCCGCAGGACTGCGAACCTCCGCTACAGGACGCCCCGCTTCGCTAACCGCCACCCGGAGGCGTGTGCCAACTGCGGGAAGAACGCAAAGCATGGAGCCCGGTACTGCCGACCGTGTGCAAGTACACGGAGCTACGTGGACAACGGCTATCGCCGGCATCGTCTCCCGCCAAGCCTTCAGCACCGGGTAGACACCACGATGGCGGTGGTCATCCGTCTGCGCAGGTGGGCACCGGTCACTGCCATTCACCAAGAGCTCGTGCGCTTCGACATGCAGAAGATGGAGAGTCCGGAGATCACCGGTGTCGAGTACAGCCAGGGCACCTTGGCTGGCTACGAGGTGCGTGAGTACCTGCTCGAGAAGTGGGGACGGGAGTGTGCCTACTGCGACATCAGGGGTGTGTCCTTGCAGGTGGAGCACATCTGGCCAAAGGCGCGTGGCGGAACCAACCGGGTGTCCAATCTCACGCTCGCCTGCGCCGGCTGCAACAAGGCCAAAGACAGCCTTCCCGTCGAGGTCTTCCTCGCCAAGGACCCCAAGCGGTTGGCACAGATACTCGCCCAGGCGAAGGCGCCGCTCAAAGACGCCGCAGCTGGGAACGCGACCCGCTGGGCGCTGTGGCGGGAACTGGAGGACACAGGACTGCCTGTCTTCACCGGGTCGGGTGGGCGCACCAAGTGGAACCGCAGCCGGTTCAGCGTTCCCAAGTCCCACACACTCGATGCACTCTGTGTGGGAGATGCGGGAGATGCGGGAGATGCCGGCGGTGTTGCCTCACTCCCAGGAACAGTGCTCGAAGCGTTGGCGACCGGCCGGGGCTGCTATGCCCGTACGCGGCCCGATGCCTACGGCTTCCCGCGCCTTCACCTGCCACGCGGGAAGGTCCACCGCGGGTTCGCCACCGGCGACCATGTGCGGGCAGTCGTTCCAAGTGCCAAGAAGGCGGGGACCTACGTCGGGCGGGTCGCCGTGCGTTCGAGTGGCAGTTTCAACATCAAGGCGAAAGGAGGCACCGTGCAAGGCATCAGTTACCGCCACTGCACGCTGTTGCAGCGTGGGGACGGCTGGGGATACGAGCACCGGGAGGAGGCTCTGGCCTTTGGCCCGAGTGGGACTATCCCTCCCACGGCTGAAGCCAGGGGTTGCTCGTCCCACACCCATTCTCGATGAAACCTCAGGCCACACACGTGGACGGCACGGGACCTGACGCCGAGAGCCGGGCCCGGATAGCACAGGATCTCGAGCGGAACCTCTTCGTCGAGGCTGGCGCTGGCACGGGCAAGACTTCGTCCCTCGTCGAACGGATCGTGTCGTTGGCCGGAAGTGACGGGATCACCATGCGCGACATCGCAGCCATAACATTCACCGAGGCTGCGGCTGCAGAGCTCCGCGAGCGGGTCCGTGATGCACTGGGAAAGGGCAGGGAGACCCGTCTGCCGGCAGCCGGGGGAAGCAGCGGGGGAAGCAGCGGGGAAAATGGTGGCCAGGTTGCCGTCGAGGTGGACGAGGCCACAATTTCCACTATCCATGGGTTCGCGAGGCGGATACTCGTGGACAACTTCCTCGAAGCGGGCGTACCCGCGGCGTTCGAGGTCCTCGACGAGGCTGAGGGGAAAGCCGACTTCGAGAAGCGACTCTCAAAGTTCATCGAGGAGTTGCTCGCCGATCCGGTGGCGGAGAGGGCCCTGTCCAGAGGTTTCGCCACCGGACTCAGGCTTAGAGACATACAGGCGATCGCCCATGCCTTGGACCACGACTGGGACCGCCTTCTCGACACCGCGCCCGAAGGCCCGCTCGACACCGCTCGGGTGGGAGGTCCCGCCACCGAGCCCTTCGCTCCCGTACGTGCAGCAGCAGTCCTGGATGCACTCCGGAGCGCTGCCGATGCCTGTGCGAGCTGCACCGATCCAGACGACAAGCTCCTGGCGCACATCCGATCGCTCGAGCCCTTCGCGAGCGAGCTCGAGGAGGCTTTGGGCATCACCGGGGAGGATGAAGACCATGCCGAGCTGGCAGTGCTGACAATGCTGGCTCACGCCCCGAAGCTCTCTGCATCGCGCCTTGGACGGAAGGAGGCATGGTCCGGCACCATCTCTTTGGCCAGGGACGCATGCCAGGACGCCGAGGACGCGTGCAACTCGATCCTGGAGGGAGTCCGTCAGCGGGTGCTCGCTTTTCTGGTACAGCGCTTGGGAGGTTTCGCCCTTGCCTGCGCCGAGGAGCGGCGCCGCGAGGGCCGGCTCGGTTTCCACGATCTGCTGGTCTGGTCGAGAGAACTGCTTCGCCACAGCCCCGAGGCCCGTGACCGGGTCGCAAGTCACTACAGGCGGGTTCTCGTCGATGAGTTCCAGGACACGGATCCCGTCCAAGCCGAGCTGCTCGCATCCATAGCAGAGCCTCCGCATATCCTGCCGCAGGACGCGCAGCACCAGGACGCGCGGCGTCAGGACATCGTGTCGGCGCTCGGTGCGTCCGAGCCGGGACGCATCTTTGCCGTTGGAGATCCCAGGCAGTCCATCTACCGTTTCCGCCGTGCCGACGTAGCCACCTACCAAGCGGCAGGGAAGTCCTTCGGCGAACCTGTCGTGCTGAGGCACAACCACCGCGCGGTGCCTTCCGTGCTCGCCTGGACAAACGCCGTCTTCAAGATCGTTTTCGAAACGACCGCCCAGGAGCAGGCGCAGGCTTCCCACGCCGATCTCGCCCCCGCTCGCGACGAGCTCGCGGACGCCAGGGGTGGAGCCGTAGTGCTGTTCGGCTCCGCTCACGACGCTTCGATGAGCGCCGTGCGACGCGAATCAGCCCACGATGTAGCTCATGCGGCGCTCGCCGTGCTCGACGAAGGCTGGACGGTCGAAGACTGCGGGCAGGAGAGGCGGGCTCGTTTCGGCGACATCGCCGTCCTGCTGCCAGCACGAACAGCTCTTAGGGAGCTGGAGATCAGCTTCGAGGAGCATGGCGTGCCTTACCGGCTGGAAGGTGCGAGCTTGCTCTGGGGCTCTCCCGAGATCCGCGACATCCTGATGATCCTTCGCGCGGCAGACAACCCCTCCGATGCGATATCAGTGCTCGGCGCCCTGAGGACGCCTCTCCTCGGATGTGGCGACGACGATCTCGTCTCGTGGCATGCGGCAGGTGGCAGCTTCGACCCGCGTGCGAGCACCCCTTCACAGGTCGCGCCCCACCACCCGGTAGGCGCTGCCATGTCGCTCCTAGTCGACCTCCACCGGCGGCGCTGGACGGAAGAACCGTCGGAGATCGTGATGGCGGCAATGAGAGAGCTCGGCGCTTTCGAGCTGGCGACCGTCCACCCGAGGCCTCGCGACCGCTGGCAACGCCTCCGCTGGCTGCAAGAGCAGGCGCGCATGTTCGACGATGCTAACGGCGGCTCCCTTGCCGATTTCCTTGGCTGGGCTGCAGCTCAGGAGGAGGCAGGCGGGCGGGGCACCCCGACCGGTCCTCCGGAACCCGACGACGACGCCGTCCGGGTCCTCACCATCCACGGGTCCAAGGGCCTCGAGTTCCCGATCGTGGTGCTGGCAGGGCTGGAGCAGCGCACCCCGGGTCGCCAGAATCGTGCGATCATCTGGGCCCCTTCCGGTCGCCCGGAGGTGAGAGTGGGCAGCTTCGCGACACCAGGCTACGACGCCGCATGGCAGGACGAAGCCATTCAGCAGGATCTCGAGCGCGACCGCCTTTTGTACGTCGCAGCCACCCGCGCGCGCGACCACCTGCTAGTGAGCGTGCACCGAAAGCAGGGTAGCCCGAGCGCCCCCGATACCTCTATGGCCAGCCGCATCCTCGCTGCTTGCGAGGAATGCAGGGGCCTCTGGGGCCCAGCCGCATGGCAGCATCCCGAGCGTCCCGAGCATCTCGACACCAGCCCGCCTCTCGAGCTCGATGCCCCCACCGGCAAACCGGTAAGCAAACCCACCGGTAACCCAGCAGATCAGCAACCGGAGAGCGCCCAGCCGGCCGAGGCGGATGGATCCGGCACCGCCGGCGCCGAAGGTGGAACGTGGCGGGCCGTGGGCGACGCTTGGCTCGCAGCGCGCGAAGCGTGGACAGCCGAGCGGTCCGACTTGATCATGCGATCCGCCAACGACCCCGTTGTGAGCCCCACACAGCTAGCAGAGCTGGATGGCGATCCAGCGGCCGGCACCCCGCCGGGTGGCTCTCGTGAACGCCCACCTAATGGCCCGCCAAATGGCCCGCCAAATGGCCGGTCTGGTGGGGGGCCTCGCCATCGCCACGGAGACACGGGAGCGTCAGCGCTGCAGATCGGGCGAGCAGTTCACCAGGCTCTGGCAGTCGTCGACCTTGCCACCGGCCGCGATACCGTAACCGGGGTGGGAGCAGCCACGCTGGCACGCCGATGGAGCGACATCAACGGTGTTCCCGAGCAGGCAGGGAAGGTGGGTGCCATGATCGCCAACGCGCTCTCGAGCCCTACTGTCCGCCTAGCCGCCACTAGGCGTTACTGGCACGAGATGCCGGTGTCGGCAGTCTTGCACACCCATCCGCTCTCCCGCCCCGACGCGCAAGGCACCTCATCCGGCACGTCCGGCACGTCCGGCACGTCCGGCACGTCCGGCACGTCCGGCACATCCGGCACGTCCGGCGCCGCTGAGGAGGCCGGAGCGTCCAAGTTAGTCGGAGGTCCCCTGGCCATTGGCAACGCAGATCTCCTGATCGAGGGAGTTGTCGACCTCGTCGTCGAGGACGGTGGCGAGCTCGTGATCGCCGACTTCAAGACTGACGCCGAGCCCGAGCCGGCCTCCATGCCACCAGCTCACCGATTGCAGCTTGCTCTCTACGCGCTCGCTCTCGAGGCTTCGACCGGGCTGAGGGCGAAGAAGGCCGTGATCATCCAGCTCGCTGGCGCGAAACCTGTGGAAACAGAGCTCGTAGATCTCCCTGCCGCCATGGCCGAGGCCGCCTCCCTGGCAGAGATGGCAGGTTCGACACTGGAATGCGAACTTGACTGAATCGACTTCCCAAAGAACGCACGGCCCTTGGGTCGACCTACACGCGCATCCAGGCAAGTGTTTCCTGGCTGGGCTCAACGCCGACGACCTCCTGACGCAAGTCCTCGGGGCAGACACCTGCGACGCATCGGTCGCCGAGATCAAGAACGCCGGCATCGCCGCAGCCAGCTTCGCCACAGTTGCCGACCTCCGGGCGCTCGGATTGAACGGCGACGGCGGGCTCCGTGCCGTCAGGCCGTTCCAGGAAGGCGAAGCATACGCCGACCATCGTCGTCAACTCACTGGCCTGAGCAACCTCGCCCGCCGCCACAAGATGGCCATTGTCCGCAGTGCCGACGACATCATCGTCGCCCACGATGCCGGGACCACTGCGCTGTTCATCACCTGTGAAGGTGCCGACTTCGTGGAAGACCACTTGGAACGCCTGGATGAGTGCCATGACGCAGGTGTCCGGTCGATCACCTTGCTCCACTACCGGCAGAACGAATTCGGCGACCTGCAGACCGAGCAGCCTGCCCATGGCGGCCTCACCCAAGCCGGGCGGAAGCTCGTCCGAGAGATGAACCGGATCGGGCTGCTAATCGACCTCGCACATGCCACGTATGAGACCACCCTCGGAGTGCTGGAAGAGTCGAGCGCACCAGTCATGATCTCCCACACCCACCTCAATGGTGACGGGCGCGACAACGCCCGGCTGGTGAGCGCCGAGCACGCTGCAATGGTCGCATCTGCCGGCGGACTCGTCGGCGCCTGGCCGGCCGGCGTCTCGGCACGTACCTTCGAGGACTTCGTCGACGAGATCATCCGGTTGGTCGACGTCATCGGCGTCGACCACGTCGGGATCGGCACCGACATGGACGCGAACTACCAACCGGTCATGGACGATTACGGTCAGTTTGGCGCCATCGAGGAGCGGCTGCAGGAGAGAGGGTTCACCGGCACGGAGGTGGACCGGGTCCTCGGCACCAACGCCGTTGAGCTCATTCGCTCCGTCTGCGGATGATGGGCTTCACGGACGTCTCCCGGCAGCCTGGAGTACGGGTGAGATCGGCAGCGAGACAGGAATGCGACGGTTGATCGATGATGTCGGAGATCGGATCGAGGGGAACCACGAGTCCCTGGGGTGACGAGCGGGACGTGGTCTCGGCAGCGGTGGCGTGGGCGGCTCAGAGGGTGTTGCGCCCGAGCGATCCCCGGACAACCGCCCGTCCGGCGTCGGAGCTGGCGGCGGCGGCCGGCAAGACAATCACCGCGAGTGGGATTGGGGGTAAGGCCGCTCTGTCCTTGTTCGACCAGGTCCTCGAGCCGGCAACCCGAGCCCAGGACGACGTGCTGAACCTGGCCTACATCCCTTCGGCCCCCACCAATGCCGCTATCGCGTTCGACCTGGTAACCAGCGCCGCCAACATCTTCGGCGGCCTGTGGGAGTCGGGGGCCGGTGCCATCTTTGCCGAGAACGAGGCGCTGGCTTGGATCGTGCAGCTGCTCGGGTGGCCTGCCACGGCGGGTGGGTGTTTCGTGCCCGGCGGCACCATGGGAAACCTCTCTGCCCTCGCCGCGGCCCGGGCGTACGCCACCCATTGCCGGGGTGGCCGGCCAAAGGGCGGGTGGCGCTTGGCGTGTACCACCGAGGTCCACTCCTCCATTCGGGCGGCTGCTCGGATCCTCGATGTCGGCGTCCTCGAGGTAGGCCTTGATGACCGGGGTCACCTCACTGGTAGTGAGCTGCGGCGGGCCTTGGCCGATACCGACGACGTGTTCGCTGTCGTGGGCACCGCGGGGACCACCAACGCCGGGGTGGTCGACGACCTGGACGACGTGGCCGACGTCTGCGCCGAACGGGCGCTGTGGTTGCACGTGGACGGCGCATACGGTGGTGCTGGTCTTGCCGCTCCAAGTGTCCGTCACCGCTTCGTCGGCATCGAACGGGCGGACAGCTTCATCGTGGACCCGCATAAGTGGCTCTTTGCCCCCTACGACTGCTGCGCGCTTCTCTACAGGACGCCCGAGCTCGCCAGAGCCGCACACGCCCAGCACGCCAGCTATCTCGACGAGATCGACCGGGAGGAGTGGAACCCGGCGGACCTCGCAATCCACTTGTCACGACGCGCCCGGGGGCTGCCGCTCTGGTTCAGCCTGGCCACTCACGGCACCGATCGGTATACGGCGGCAATCGAGCAGTCCATTGCCACTGCAGCGGCTGTGGCGGATGCCATCCGTCATTCCCCTCACTTGCGGCTGGTCAAGGAGCCAGAGCTCTCGGTGATCCTGTTCGAGCGCTCCGGATGGAACGAAGCGGAATACCGTGCATGGTCGCAACGCAACGCTGCCGAAGGCGTCATCCTCTGCTTGCCCACGCGTTGGCAGGGCCGTGTCGTTCTGCGCCTGGCATTCGTCAACCCCGAAACCGCTGCCGAGCAGGTGATCGAAGTCCTCGCATCCCTACGGTGAACGCCCCGGAAGCCAGTGGCACTTTTCATGCGCGCTCACAGCTCAAGATTGACTCGGAGGCAGACCGGCCGCCTGCTCGGAAGTTAGGCGCCCTCGAGCTCAGGATCGCTGGCACCTCCGGTGAGCGGAAACTCCACGGAGCTGGTGAGCTCAGGCGCCTGCAGCCTGCGAGAAGTCACGTCGATCGGGTCGAGCTCCGGGATCTGGCGCTCGGCCTCCCCGACCACGCCCAGGTCCCCGAAGCGCCGGGCCTTGGGCAAGACGCTCCGCTCCAGCGAACCCACCGCCTTGTTGTAGGCATCCACCGAGGAGTCGAGGCTCCTTCCGACCTTCGCCATGTGATCGGCGAAGGTCACAAGGCGCACGTAGATCTCCCGGCCGAGCTGCTGCACCTCGCGAGCACCCTCGGCGAGCTTCTCCTGCTGCCACCCATACGAAACAGCGTGGAGCAGAGCTATAAGCGTCGTCGGAGTGGCGATCAGCACGTGGTTGGCGACTGCGTAGTCGTAGAGGCTCGGATCCTGCTCGAAGGCCGCGGCGATCAGCGGGTCGCCGGGAACGAAGGCGACGACGAAGTCGAGGGAGTCTCCGAAGCTCCGCCAGTAGGCCTTCTTCGCCAGGGAGTCGACATGCGCCCGTAGCTGGCGGGCATGGCTGGCAAGATGCGCCTTGCGCGCAGCCTCGTCGGTCGCGTCGACTGCATCGAGGAACGCCTGCAGCGGCACCTTGGAGTCCACCACCACCTGCTTGGCCCCAGGCAGGTGGACCACCATGTCGGGGCGTGCCCGCCCTTCCTCGCCGGCCGTGGTCACCTGGTCGTCGAAGTCGCAGTGCTCGACCATGCCTGCCATCTCCACCACCCGCCGCAGCTGCTGCTCGCCCCACCGCCCTCGCGTCGAAGGCGCTCTCAGGGCAGAGGCAAGGTTCCTGGTCTCCGCCTGGAGGCGCTCCTGGGACTCGGTGAGTTGCTTCACCTGCTCTTTGATGCCCTCGTAAGCGCCAACTCGGGCCTGCTCGATCTGCCGGAGGCTCTCCGCGTACTTGCCCAGCTGCTCGCGAAGCGGGTCGAGCAGCTCGCCTATGGCCTGCTGTCGCTTCATGAGGTCACCGGCGGCCGACTCCTGGGCCTGCTTCATCCTCGTGTCTGCCAGCTCCAAGAACCGCTTGCTGTTCGCGTCGAGCGCCTGCGCCGAGAGCTCCGCCAGCTCGCCTTTCATCTGGCGGCGGGCCTCTTCCCAAGCCGCTTGGCGTTCCTGTGCCGCTCTCCGCTCGGCCTCGAGCTCGGCTTGCAAGCTCGAAGCCCTGCTCGCCTCCGCCGCCGTCGACGAGGCACACCGCGCCTGCAAGTCGGCCAGCGCCTTCACATGCTCGGCTTCGAGCTTCGCCAGGTCGGTCGAGCGGCGCGCGAAGCCCACAAGCAGACCGCCAAGCAGCCCGGCAACGACTCCTACAAGAAGCCCGACCAGGACATCCCCGTTCACGAGCCGCTGCCGCCTCCCCCGCTGGCGCCAAACTCCCCGGCGGCTCCCCCGCTGCCACCTCCCCCGCTGGCGCCTCCCCCGCTGGCGCCAACCCCTCCGTCGCTGGCAGGCGCGTCCGCAGGCGCGTCCGCAGGCGCGTCCGCGGACGCGCCCCCCTCCCCTTGGCCGCGCGGGGTCATCCTTCGGTAACGCTCCTGGCCGGCCTTGCCTGCGCGTTCCGCAAGCGGCAAGAGAGCGAGAGACGCCCTGGGCCAGAGACCCGTCGCCTTTGCGAGGATCGACCGCCCCAGCGGGATCGATGCGACCATGCCCCGGCCGTCCAGCAGTTCGAGAGCCCGGGTGGCCACCTCGTCGGGATCGAGAAGCCGCTTGCCGCCGAAGGGCATTGCGGCAGCCTGGTCGGCTACGACCCGCTGGAGCATCGGGGTCCATATACCGTCAGGGCAGAGGCACGAGACCAGGACCCCGGTTCGCCGGAGCTCCGTGGCCACGGCCACCGACCAGGCGCGCACGGCATGCTTGGTCGCCGAGTAGATGGCGAGCCCCGGTGTCGCGTTGAAGGAGGCCAGGGAGCCGATGTTCAGGATCCGCCCGCTGCCTCGGGTAACCATGACCTCGGCCGCGGCCCTGGTGCCATACACCACTCCCATCAGGTTCACTGCGACGACCTGCTCCATCAGCTCGTCGGGCGCCGACAACGCCTCGCCCGCGCCGAGCAATCCGGCATTGTTCACCCATACGTCAGGCTCCACCTCGCGGGCGAGACGACGGCAGGCAGCCGCGTCCGTCACGTCGAGCAGGCGATCGGTGCCGGCCACGTCTACAGCGAGCACTTCTAGGCCACGTGCGGCAAGCGCCTTCGATATCGCCGTACCGAGGCCACCAGCCCCCCCTGTCACCACTGCCTTCATCCCGGGCCGAATCCCTGCCGGCGAACGTCCCATGCGAGCCTCTCTTTCGCGCTATAGCGCTTCGTCCCGCATCCTACGGCAAGGGTGTATCACCGCCCTTGCCGGTCAGCTCCCTATCCGCTGGGCCTCTTATCGCCGACGAGGAACCAGAAGCTCCAGCCGATCGGGTCGATCCCCGAGAAGCACGGCTCGGCCCACAGCTCGTCGAGCGGCGCCGAGAGCTCCGGGTGGGAGCTCACGTAGTACGAGGCCATGAACGGCTCGATCCAGCGCCCTCCGCCCGGACGAGGGGTGGAGGCAGCCTCACCGAGAAGCAAGGCGGCCAGCATGTACTGCTCCCCGAAGTAGTAGGTACCCCAGAAGGGAAAGTAGTCCGACGGAAGAAAGACATCGTGAACACCCACAAGCACTCCCGGCACGAGAGACGGGAGCACCTCCAGCAAGAACACCACCACGTCGGAGCCCATGAGCACGAGGTGGGAGTTGTCCACGAAGACGACGTCGCCACGCTCGAGCTCGCCGAAGATGCCGAGGTCCACGCTCTCGAGAGGCGCCCTCACAACCCGGTCGCAGCAGGCGTCGACGTCGGCCCGGGGCTCGGGGTCGATGGACGTGACAGCCGTCCCGAGGTGGCCGTCGCGCCTGGCCCTGTCCACGAACAGCGTCGAGATTCCGGAGCCGACCTCCACATAGCGCCGCGGCTCGAGGTCTCGGACGAAGGTGTAGAGACATGCTCCGTCAAGCGCCGGGATCCACGCATTCGCCCACTGTGGCTCCCCTGCCCCAGCGCCGTCACGGGCGATGCGGGCGAGCTCTACGCGCCTCGATGCGATCGCCTGTACGGCCCGCTCGTAGGCGGGCGCTCCCGAGGCGACGATGGCGTCGAGTCCGGGGTGA
Source organism: Actinomycetes bacterium (assembly GCA_021801525.1). Classification (GTDB taxonomy): domain Bacteria; phylum Actinomycetota; class Acidimicrobiia; order Acidimicrobiales; family JAJYXR01; genus JAJYXW01. The sequence goes on along the minus strand of JAJYXW010000089.1, from coordinate 5,253 downwards.
GGCGGCCTGCCGTGCCCCCAACGGGCCTCGGTGCGCCGGGTCGGCAGGTGAGCGATGGGGACGTACTCGCAGTAAGGGTGAAGGGCCGTCGCTAGCTTCCCCGCTAGAGAGGCGGCCCCGAGCCGGGCGTGGAACGTGCGATACCGCCTGCTCATCCCGGGGAGTCTACGCGCGGGCTCCTCGATACGCTGCGGCCAGGGCGCGGCGGGATAGCCTGGAAGCAATGGGTCGCGGAGCTCCGGTTGGGCGCACGAAGACCCCGAACCGGGGGAACCCGAACCGGGGGAACCCGAACCGGGGGAACCCGCTCCTGGCCTTCCCGGCAGAGGAGCTCGCGCGGGACTTCTACGTCGCCTGCCTCTCGCGCGCTCTAGACGACCGCGAGATAACACTGCAGAAGCAGAGCCGCGTGTTCTTCCAGATCTCGGGCGCCGGCCACGAAGTGCTCCTCGGAGCGCTCGCTCGGTCGCTCAGGCCCGCCTACGACTGGTTCTTCCCTTACTACCGCGACCGCGCTCTCGTGCTGTCACTCGGGGTGAGCCCGGCGGCCGTGATGGCACAAGCCGTAGGGGCGGCATGCGACCCGGCATCGGGCGGGCGCCAGATGCCATGCCACTTCGGCGACCCGGCTCTCAACATCGTGACCCAGTCGAGCCCGACCGGCAGCCAGTGCATCCCCGCCGTCGGCTGCGCGGAGGCAGGGCGCTACATCGCCAGGCGTCCCGGCCTCCCCGGGTGCACTGCCCATGGCGACGAGGTGACCTACGTATCCCTCGGCGAGGGAGCTACCTCCGAGGGAGAGTTCTGGGAGAGCCTGAACACCGCGTGCCGGCTGCACCTCCCTGTCCTCTACCTCGTCGCGGACAACGGGTACGCGATCTCGGTGAGGGCTTCCGACCAGGCGCCGGCCCCGATCTCGGAGCTGGTGCGGGGGTTCAGGGGGCTCGCGGTCACGAAGGTCGACGGCTGGGACTACGCATCGTGTCGCATCAAGGGAGCGAGAGCCGTGGCGCGCGTGCGCGCGGGCGAGGGCCCCGGCCTCATCCACGCGCACGTGACTAGGCCCTACTCCCACTCTTCAGCCGACGCCCAGGCCAAGTACCGCGACGCGGCAGAGCTCTCGGCTGAGGCGGCGCACGACCCCATCCTCGTGTTCGAGCGGGAGCTCCTTGCCGCCGGGATCCTGACGCCGGAGGAGGCCGCCGGGATCCGCGAAGAGGCACGCGCCGAGGCCGCTCAGGCCGCGGACGAAGCCCTCCGCTCCCCGAGGCCCGATCCCGCGCGCGTGAGCGAGCAGCTCTTCGCGGCGGGGCACAATCCGCCCAGGAACGACCTTGCCCGAAGCTCCCCAGGCGGCCAGCCGCTGCCGGGCGGCGCCGTTCTCGCTGCTCCCGCAGCGTCGCCCCCTCCCGCGGCAGCGTCGCCCCCTCCCGCGCAAGCGCCCCCTTCCGCAGATGGCAGCACGACCCCGTCGGAGGCGATCGTGGTGCCGGCCGAGGCCATCCGCCTCGCGCTGCACGAGCTGATGGCGGGCGACGAGCGCATCCGCGTCTTCGGGGAGGACGTTGCCGATGCCGACGACGAGCTGCTCTCGAAAGTGGAGGGCAAGGGGGGAGTCTTCGGGGTGACCCGGGGCCTCCAGCGCTCCTTCGGCACTGCTCGGTGCTACAACACGCCGCTCGCGGAGTCGAACATCGTGGGGCGCGCAATCGGCCAGGCGCTTCGTGGGCTCAGACCCTGCGCCGAGATCCAGTTCTTCGACTACATCTGGCCCGCCATGCAGCAGATCCGCTCGGAGGCGGCGACGATCCGCTGGCGCTCGAATGGGACCTTCTCCTGCCCGATGGTGCTGAGGGTGGCCATAGGCGGCTACCTGACCGGTGGGGCGATCTGGCACTCCCAGTGCGGGGAATCGGTCTTCGCCCACGTGCCGGGGCTGCTCATCGCCTTCCCGTCGCGCGCATGTGACGCCGTCGGGCTCCTCCGCAGCGCCTTCGCTTCCGGGGACCCGGTGCTGTTCCTCGAGCACAAGCACCTCTACCGCCAGCACTACGCGGCCGATCCCTACCCCGAGGCTTCGTGGGTCGTGCCCTTCGGCAAGGCTCGGATCGCCCGCCCCGGGGCCGACCTCACGATCGTCACCTGGGGGGCGACGGTGGAGCTCTCCCTCCAGGCCGCGGCCGAGCTCTCCTCGGAGGGCATCGAGGCGGAGGTGGTCGACCTGAGGACGATCTCCCCCTGGGACTCCGAAGCCGTCGCCGAGTCGCTCGGGCGCACCGGCAGGCTGCTCGTCGTCCACGAGGACACCCTCACTGCCGGCTTCGGCGCCGAGGTGGCCGCCTGGGCCGGCGAGCACTGCTTCTGGTCCCTCGACGCGCCGGTCGCCCGCCTCGGCGCGCTCGACACCCCGGTCCCCTACGCGCCCGAGCTCGAGGCGGCCGTGCTCCCCCAGGCCGCCACCATCCTCTCCGCCGCCCGGACCCTCGCCCACGCCTGAGCGCCTGAGCGCCTGAATAGCTGAGCGGCTGAATAGCTGAGCTCGAGCTACCAAGTGGCCAAGGGACCAGGCGGGCTCCGGCTGGCTCGGGACCTCGCCACACCAGGTGCTCGAGTTGTGACTGTATGCTCTCGCCGGTGCGGCGAGACGGACAGAATGTCGAGCATGGCGGCCGGTCCTCGCGCTCGTGCCGTGAGACCGGACCCGCGTCTCGTGCCATGAGGCCGGCCTGCACCCTCGCAAGTGCCGCCGTTCGCGTGGCCCTAGCGCTCTGCACGGCGTTGTCCGGCCTGGTCGCGCTGGCCGTGTCGAGCTCACCGCCTGCCGCCGCGGCCGGCATGCCTGCGGGTTGGTACCTCCAGCAGACATACCCCATGCCCCCTAGCTCTCTCAGCGTAGTTTCGTGTGCTTCTCCGAGCTTCTGCGAGGCGATGGGGCATGACACGAACGCGCTCATGTGGAACGGCGTCTCCTGGCAGACCCAGGCCTTGCCTCAGGGGATCTACGCCGTCACCGGCGTGTCGTGCACGTCCACGACTTTCTGCGAGGCACTGGGCCTCCTCGCCGGCGGCTCCACCGCGTTCCCCACCGACAGCTTTGTGGCGCTCTCGTGGAACGGCGCGACTTGGCAGGTGCAGACCCTGCCGGCAGACGTGAACACCCTCGATGGCATCTCCTGCACGTCCACGACTTTCTGCGAAGCCGTCGGCTATTCGGACACGGGTGCGGCGCCGCTCGCGCTGGCGCTCGCTTGGACCGGCGTCTCCTGGCAGACCCAGGCTGTGCCTTCCGGCGTCGTAACCCTCGGCAGCGTGTCGTGCGCGTCGCCCGGCTTCTGCGAGGCGCTGGGAGAAGATCGAAATGTCGATGTCGCGCTCGCCTGGAACGGCGCAACCTGGCAGGCCCAACCGTGGCCGCCTGCGCAGAGCAGCTTCGACGTGACGGCGCTGTCGTGCACCTCGCCTAGCTTCTGCGATGCGGTCGGGTCAGGGATGAACGACGCCGCCGTCGCGCTCGCCTGGAACGGCTTCTCGTGGCAGTCCCAGGCTCTCCCGCCTGGGATCAGTTACCCGGTTGCCGTGTCGTGCACCTCGCCCAGCTTCTGCCAGGCGCCGCGGGGTGGAGCCGCCATGCTCGCCTGGAACGGCGCAACCTGGCAGGACGAAGCCACTCCTGCATTGGCTGACGAGCTCTACGGCGTGTCATGCACCTCACCCAGCTTCTGCGAAGCAGTCGGTGCCTACTCATTCTTTCAAAACAACGGCCCTGCCGCGATTGCCTGGAACGGCCTCGAGTGGCAAGCCCAGGCAGTGCCACTGGGCATGACCAGCCCCGCCGGCATCTCCTGCACCTCCCGGGACTTCTGCGAGGCCGTAGGCACAGTCACCTCGCCCGACGGGAGCCCCGCGCCGCTGGCGCTGGCCTGGAACGGCGTCTCCTGGCAGGCCCAGACGACGCCAGCGCTCCGCGGGGTACTCACGGCTGTATCGTGCACGTCGCCTGGCTTCTGCGAAGCGGTGGGTCAAGACACATCAGGCCCGGTCGCCATGACCTGGAACGGCTTCTCGTGGCAGGCCCAGGCAGTGCCGCCACTTCCTGCGGGGCTGTCGGCTGTGTCGTGCACGTCGCCTGGCTTCTGCGAGGCCGTAGGCACAAGCATCACCACCAACGTGGCGTTCGCTATTGGGTGGAACGGCGCGCGCTGGCAGACGCAGGTGTTACCGCCTGCTCTCATCGCCCTCACCGGGGTATCGTGCACGTCCCCTGGCTTCTGCGAAGCCGTGGGCGAGGTTGCCCCGTTCGGGCTCGCCGCGTTTGCCGCCGCCGTCTGGAACGGCGTCTCCTGGCAGACCCAGGGCCTACCCCTTGGAGTGGGCGAGTTGAGCAGCGTGTCGTGCAGCTCCTCGGGCTTCTGCGAGGCGGTCGGTGCCTATGACCAACGGGGTGCCTACAGCGGCGCCGCTCTCGTCTGGAACGGCTACTCCTGGCAGACCCAGGCTGCGCCTTCCGGCATCACCAGCCTCACCAGCGTGTCGTGCGCGTCGCCGGGCTTCTGCGAGGCAAGCGGAAGCGCCGCCGCGAATGCCCCCGCCGCTCTTGGCTGGAACGGCGTCTCCTGGCAGACCCAGCCTGCTCCTTCCGGCGTTACCAGGCTCACCTCTCTGTCGTGCGCGTCGCCGGGCTTCTGCGAGGCGCTGGGCCAGCAAGGATCGATAGCGAACAGCTACCCTGCGATCCTCACGTCCATCCAGCCGCCACCTAGCCCCACGCTGTGCACGCAAGGCTTCTACCCCGGGCAGGGTGTGAGCGTGGTACCGGCGCCCGGCGGCTACTGGGTCGTGTCGCGCTTCGGAGCCATATCCTCGTGCTCGGGCGCTCCGTTGGTGATCGCTGCGCCGATACCTTCCGACGCCCTCGTCTCCGGGGCCACGTCCACGCCCGGCGGCGGTCTCCTCGTCACCACCACGACCGGCGGCGTCTACGCCTATGCAGGCGCCGGGTACTACGGCTCGCTCTCTGCGCTGCCGGCTTCTGCCCAACCCGGATCGCCCGTCGTCGGCATCGCCTCGACCCCTGATGGGAGGGGATACTGGCAGGTGACGGCTAAAGGCGACGTGTACAGCTTCGGCGACGCCCAGTTCCACGGGTCCATGGGCGGCCACGCTCTCGCCGCCCCGGTGGTAGGCATGTCGGCCGACCCGGCCAGCGGCGGGTACTGGCTCACCGCCTCCGACGGCGGCGTCTTCGCCTTCGAC
>JAJYXW010000158.1 GCA_021801525.1 Actinomycetes bacterium | reverse complement strand
CCTCTGGTGGCCGTGGTCGGCGTCCAGGCGCTGATAATCACGATCGCGCCGTCGACAGCACCGACCACGTCCGGCTCGAGCGCTTACAGCGCTCAGGGCGCTAACGGGTCCCCGGGTGGAGCCGGAGCACGCGGCACCCCTTATTCCCCCGCCGTAGGGGCTGGTCAGAACGGAGGGAGCTACTCTCCCGGTAACGCCGGCGGCCTGGTAGCTCCGGGCACCAGCAACGGCACCAGCAACGGCACCAGCAACGGCACCAGCAACGGCACCAGCAACGGCACCACGCCCGGAACCATTGTGCAGAGCGCACCCAGCACGGCGCATTGCGTAGCCGGCCGGGAGTTCAACCCTTCGATTGCCTGGTTTGCACCGCCCTGCGTTCCGGGGACGCCGGGTGCGGCGGATCCGACCAACGGAGGGTCCACCTGGAGTGGGGTGAGCGGCAGCACGATAACAGTGGTGCAGTACGTGCCGAACTACGGCACCGAGGTGGACACCATCCTCCAAGCGGAGGGCCAGGCCATCGGCTACCAGCAGGACAGCGCCTGGAACCACGCCATGCAGCACTTCATAAACTCCCACTTCGTCCTCTACGGTCGCAAGGTCCGCATAATCACCTACCAGGCGAGTTGCCAGATGGTGCCGCCGGACTACGCGTGCCTGATCCCCGAGATGGACTCGATCGTCGCGACCTACCACCCGTATCTCGTCGTGATGGACACGACAGTATGCTCCGCCTGCTACGCGGAGCTGGCGCGCAACCACGTGGTGGTAGTGGGTGGAAAGGGCTTCAGCGACGCCTTGTCGAACGCGCTGGCGCCGTACTTCTACAGCGAGGGAGAGAGCTCGACGCGCATGGAGACGGCCTTCGCCCAGTGGTGGTGCAGCCAGATGTCGAGCGTGAACGACCCGGCGCGAAGGGTCAAGTTCGCCGGTACGTCCAATCCCGCCCAGAACTTCAACGGCCAGCCCCGACGGCTCGGCGTGATATCCACCAACGACCCCGACAACGAGGCCACCGTGAAGAATGTCCTCGAGCCCGCGCTCGCGCACTACTGCGGGGACAAGGTCTGGCACACCTACTTCTACTCGCAGAACATCAACACCGCCGGCGAGCAGGTGGCAGCGGGCATTGCGGCCATGGACACGCCCACCAACCCTGCCAACGTGGTGCTCTGCCTCTGCGACCCCGTGGCCCCGCAGTTCATCTACCAGGGCGAGGCGGACAACAACTACTGGCCGGAGAACGTGCTGGCGGACACGCAGTACATGACTCTCGACGCAACGAGCCAGAACTACGACTCCGGCGCTTCGTGCCCGACGTCCAGCGGCTGCGAGTACTGGGGCGCCTTCGGCCTGTCCCCCTACGCGGCGCAGGAGCCGCAGGCGAACGACACCGGCCTCAGGCTCTGGCAGGCCGGAGGGGGATCGGGCAACCCGCCCGAGGGCTCGAACGCCTACTCGAGCGTGATTGCTCGGCTCTACGTAATGTGGGCGAGCCTGATCGAGAACGCCGGACCCGACCTCACGCCGGCCAATATGCAGGACCGGGCACCGGGCATGGGCGCTGTAGGTGGCGGGAGCACCGGACACGAGCTGCTCGGTTTCGCTCCGGGCGACTGGCAGTGGGTGCAGGACGCCCGCGTCGTCTTCTGGAGCCACGACACGAGCTCCTCGTACAACGGCAAGCCGGGGACCTTCGTGCAGATCGAGGGGACGCGCTTCAACCTCGGCCAGTACCCCACGGAGCCTGGCGGCCCGCCGATCCCGCTCCCGCGGCCGTGACCCCCGATTACTGACCGAAGCTGCTGGCTGGTCCGATGGGCACGTAGCCGCCCCCGCAGTAGAAGCCGTGCGCGGGCCAGTCGCGAACGAACTGGTTCCCCTTTACGACCATCTCCAGAGAGCAGGCCGCGGGCAGGCCGTACATCGGCGGCTGGTTGCCCGGGAAGTTCGGCGCTCGAGACCAGGCGGTCGACGGAGGGACAGCACCGCCGACCGTCCAATCGTTGATCGACCTAAACACCTTTACGATGCTTGCCCGTGTGGGGTTGTGCCCGGACTTCACCAGCGCGTAGATGATCATCTGAGCTCCGATGAAGTCCTCGAGGCCGAACCCGCTCGGCTGCTTACCCGGCTCGTAACGATGCAGCTCGCTCACGTAGAGCTGGACGACTGGGTTGGAGCTGTTGAGCGGCAAGAACGACAGCGTGGTCTGGAAGCCCTGGGCTGCAGACTGGCCCGCCTCGACTATCTGGGCCGGGGTATAGGTGTCGAAGGTGCTCCCGTAGAAGGGCGGGTAGAAGTTCTGCTGCTGCATGGCTTGCAGGAGCTTGGCGTTGCCCACCACGTCGAGGGTGGTGTAGATGCCGTTGCAGTGGTTGCTCTCCATCTCGATGACGTCCCCCTGGAGCGAGGCGCTGGCGACGGAGAGGCTGAAGTCGCTGTAGCAGATGCTCGCGCCCGAGTACTTGTAGAGCGCCTCGAACATCTGGCCTGCTTGCTGCGACACGGGCACGTTGTACGAGAGGAGCGCCACGCGGGTGGGGAACTGCCCGAAGTGCTTCTGGCCGGCCATGAGCGCGTCGGAGGAGTACGCGGTGCCATTGCGCACGTACAGTGCGCTGCCGCCGGCCAGCGACCAGTACACAGGCGCCATCGAGCGCGCTGGGCTCAAGGCGAAGCCGATGTCGGGCACCCCCGCGTTGACCATCTCCTGCACGCCGCCGTTGTCGGCGTCCGAGAGCGAGCCGGCGAAGGCGAAGACAGGGTGCGCGATCAGGTTGGCTATATCGGCAGCGTTGGTGGAGGAGTCCTGGTTGTCGTTCTCCACCAGGAGGTCCAGTTTGCGACCGCAGATGCCGCCCGCCGCGTTCACCCCGTCGAAGGCGGCTTGCACGGCTTCGTAGCCGGCCCCGAAGGTCCCCGTGAGGGGGCCTGTGACCCCGCTCACGTTCCCGAAGGTGATGGCGGTCGGGGAGACGCCCGGGGCAGAGGCGGTGTTGCCGGTCGTGCCGGTGCAGTAGCCGGCCTGTGTCGCCGGGTCGAAGGCGAAGTTCGACTGGGTGAGCTGGGCCGGTGAGCTCGGCTCGGTTGTCGACGGGCTCGGGGCCTGGTTCCCGGGGGAGCTCCCGAGGGTGCTGCTCGTAGCGATGCCTCCAGAGGATCCCGCCACGGCCGCCGGGCTACCCGCAGTCGCCGAGCCGCTCTTCGGCGCTCCGGTCACCGATCCGGCTACTGCGGTCTCGCCACCCTGGCCTATCCCGGCCCCGGCGCCCAGGTAAGGGGCGACTCTTGCGCCGCAGGCAGGAAGGCCGAGCGCCGCGAGCACCACCAGCAACATCCCGCCAAGCCGCCGACCGCGACCGCCTGCGCAGAAGCGGCCGGCGCTTCGTGTTCGTGGCAGTGTCCCGTGAGGGTTCTGTGCGCATCGCTTCATGGGGATCACCTCGCGTGCTTCTCCGGGGGGCCTGGTGTGCTAGAGCGAGCCGCCAGGTCCAGCGGACCTCTCAGTTTGTCCAGCACGGCCAGCACATCCAGCGCAGCCAGTAAGTGCGGCAGGGCCAGTTCATCCAGTACATCAGTCGATGAACTGGACTTAGAGGGAACGCTCCGGCATGCGGAGCCTTGCGCGGTGATGTGATACGTTGCCGCTGAACATTGCACGAGGTGCCCCGGAGGGTTCCCATCCTGCCCCCTCTCGCAGAGAGCCGGGTGGAACCAGTCCCGGGGAGAATCGGGAAGCCGGTGCAAGTCCGGCGTGGGCCCGCCACTGTGACCGGGGAGCCCGTACCCTTGGTGCCACTGGGCCTTGGCCTGGGAAGGCGGGTGCGCGGTAGAGATCCGGGAGCCAGGAGACCGGCCTCGTGGCAGGAGTGGGACCGCCCCTGGACTGGGCGGGCGAACACGGAGGCATCCGCCATGTCCCCTCGTCGTGATGGCCCTGTTCTCCGGTACCGGGTGCCGGCGAAGGCTGCTTATCCGAGCGCAGACCGGCCGTGGGTGCCGGAGACCTACGGGATTGGTGCCGTGGACGACGGCGATCGCCACGGCAGGGCGGTCGACCTGTTGTGGGTATGGCTCGCGGCCAACATCGGGATCATCGGCATCGTCTACGGGGCCGTCGTTGCTGCTCTTGGTCTCGACCTCGTGCAGGCGCTGCTGGTGGCGCTGGCCGGTAGCGCAGGCTCGTTCGTGTTCGTCGGAGTTCTCGGCGTTGCCGGAGTGCGTGGCGGCCAGCCCATGCTTGCGCTGTCGAGAAGGGTGTTCGGCCGCCGCGGCAACTTCGGGCCGGCATTGGTGAGCTGGGTCAGCCTCCTCGGCTGGGAGGCGATCACCGCCGTCGTCGCGCTCGACGCCCTGGTCGCCCTGCTGCCCGGCTCGGTGCGCGGGGAGCCCAGGCAGGTGATAGCTCTCGGGATGCTGGGTGTGGTGGTCGGGCTCTCCGTGCTGGCCGGCCGGCTGGGTCACGCGACGATCGTCGTCGTCCAGAGGCTCACCGCCTGGGTGTTCGGGCTCGCCACACTCGCGCTCGCCGGTTACCTGGTCACCCGGGTGCACTGGGCCAGTACGCTCCTGGCTCACCCGGCTTCACCGGGAGCTGTCATGGCCGCTGTCTCGGTCGTGGCGGCCAGCGCAGGCGTGAGCTGGGTCAATGTGAGCGCGGACTACTCCCGTTACCTGCCAAGGAGCGAGCGCGCCGCGGGAGTTGTCGGCTGGACGACGCTCGGGGCCAGCGTTCCGCTCGCAGCGTTGGTCGTCGTCGGGTTCGTCCTGTCGAGCACGGTAAAGGGTCTGGCGTCGTCCTCGGATCCCATCCAGGCGCTCTTGGTGCTCGTGCCGGGTTGGGCAGGCGTCCCCTACGTCATCGTCGCGGTAGTGGGCCTGCTCGCTCAGATGATCATGGGCTTGTACTCCTCGGGGCTGAGCCTCCTGGCTCTGGGCGTGCGGGTACGCCGGACGCGAACCGTCCTCGTCGACGCGGGGGTGGTTCTCGTGATCGGAGGATGGATGGTGGTGGCACCGAGCATGTTCCTTGGCTCCTTCGTTAGCTTCGTGGAGCTGCTTGCGTGCCCGATTAGCGCCTGGGCAGCGGTCTTCCTGGTCGACATGGCCCTGCGATCCCGAGACCGGGCAGGCGTTGGCAGCATGGCTGTGGCCGTGGCATCGTGGTTCGCTGGCAGCGCCGCCGGGCTGGCGTTCACGAGCTCGCCGCTCTTCAGCGGCCCGTTGGCCGTTGGCGTCTTTGCTCACAGCAGTCTCGGTTACTTCGTCGGAGCGACGGTGGCGGCCGTGCTCTTCGCATCTCACCTGCTTGACAGGCGACGCACTTCACCGGTTTACTGAGGGCTCGCCGCTACGCGGCACCGCCGCGGGGGCAGGGTGTGCGCGCGTGAGGCGGTACGCTCGCACGAGGTGTTCGGAGGCAACAAGTGGCTGATGGCGTTGCAAAGTTCGGGACAGTCGGATTCGATCGCGGTCGGTTCTCCCGGTTGCTCGCTGAGCGGGGGCTCGAGGCCGCACTGCTGACCTCGCCCGAGAGCGTGCAGTACACGACCGGGTACCCGGCCCTGCCGAGCGCGGGCAACCCGATATTGCACACGCTCCAGAACCAGTTCCCCTCGGCGTCGTTGATCGGGGCGGACGGCAGGTCGACGCTTGCCTGCTGGCTCGTCTCCATGCTCGGCGTGGAGTTCGACGTCGACGAGGTGAGCCCCTACCTCGACCACGCTGGAGCGCTCGACGTGTGGGGCAAGCTGCTGGCCGCCCCGGCGGCCTCGGGCGGCCGTATCGGGGTGGAGGCGACCTTCCCGCTGTTTGCGCTGCGGCTCTTGGAGAAGGCGGGCGGAAGCAGCGATCAGCTCGTCCCCATCGACGACGACCTGATCGCCTTACGCGTAGTCAAGTCGCCGGCCGAGGTGGCGCTCTTGGAGCGGAGCATCGGCATCGTGGAGGAGACCGTGTCCGAGCTCTACGACGTGCTCGAGGTAGGCATGTCGCGCCTCGACCTCATAGCCGAGGCGAAGACACGGATGCTCTCCCACGGAGCCACCGGCATCAGCCACGTCACCGTCTCCTTCGGCAAGGCCAACCCCGAGCTCGGCATAGCTGAGACCCTCGAGCCAGGCAAGCTCGTCACCCTGGACCTCGGCGCCACGGTCGAGGGTTACTGCTCCGACAATCGCCGTTACGCCTGGTTCGGCGATGTGCCCGAAGCGCTCGTTTCCACGCAGTCGATGATGGTCGACGTCGTGGACGCGGTCGGGGAGGCCCTCGTGCCCGGCGCCACCGAGGCGAGCGTGTTCGAGCGGGGAGCCGAGCTGTTCCGCGAGCACGGCCTCGACCCGTACTTCTTCCACGTCGGGCATCACATCGGCCTGCAGACAGAGGAGCGCTGGCTCACCGGCTCCTCCGAGGCGGTGGTCGAGCCTGGCATGGTCGTCAACAT
>JAJYXW010000019.1 GCA_021801525.1 Actinomycetes bacterium | reverse complement strand
TCCCCTACCCGGGGCTCCCCTACCCGGGGCTCCCCTACCCGGGGCTCCCCTACCCGGGGCTCCCCTACCCGGGGCTCCCCTACCCGGGGCTCCCCTACCCGGGGCTCCCCTACCCGGCAGGTCGTCTGGTGACAGCGCACGCGTCGGGCGCGTGTCCCGGTGTGGCTTGGTGCGTGCGGGTGGCAGTGAGTCGAATGGGCGCCTCGCCATGTCGCCTTTGTGAGGCCTCCCCCCTGGCCGAGCACTTTCTACGCCGCCTCGTATGCCGGCCCCGCCCTTGGCAGGAGGCCTGCCTTCACGGCGCCGCGGAGGCGGATCCGCTTTCCACGAGCCGGTGGCGGAACCTGGTCTTTGCGCTCTCGGTCTGGGGGGACGGGTACCTCCCGAGCTCGAGCTGCGGGCCGTACCAGCCTGCGGCCATGGTGGGCGTCTGCCCTTGCCCGATCCCGCCGGGCGACCGCGCGGCGGGATCATCTGGCCGACTCCGATGGGATGGCAGATCCCGGTTGCACTTCCGCCCTCGAGCTCGTGCGCGAAGACCCGCCATCGGAGCGACGTTGCCTGACGAGCACGACTGCGAGCGCCGCTATGGCCTCCGCGTTCCCGATCGGGCCGATGCCCTCGGAGGTGGTCGCTTTCACGTTCACGGGCGAGGAGAGGATCTCCGTGAGCCTGCGCCTCATCGCGGGGAGATGGGGAGCAAGTCTGGGCTGCTCGGCGATCACGGTGCAGTCCGCGTTGACCGGTCCGAAGCCGGCTTCGGCCACTCGGTCCACGACTTTCGCCAGGAGCTGGGTCGAATCCGCTCCCGCCCACGCCGGGTCGTCGTCGGGGAAGTGGTTGCCTAGATCTCCCAAGCCCGCAGCGCCCAGAAGCGCATCGGCCAGGGCGTGAGCGAGCACGTCAGCGTCGCTGTGGCCTGCAAGACCCGGGGAGCCGGCTATCGTGACCCCACCGATCACCAGTGGCCTGTGCCGGTCGGTGGAGAAGGTGTGAATGTCGAAACCTTGTCCGACGCGGATCGTAACTTCCTGGGGCGTGCTCATGAGGCTGCTACCGAGGCTGCTCCTAGGGCATGGCTCATACCAGGGCCTGCGGAGAGTGCCACGATCCGGTGCGCGGAGTGCCCGGTCGCGCCTCGGCTCGGAGCGTTACCAGCAACTCTGCCAGCTCCAGGTCGAACGGGCGAGTTATCTTCAGGTTGGCAGGCTCGCCGGGGACGACGGCCACGACCAGCTCGAGCGCCTCGACGAGGGCAGCATCGTCCGTGGCGCCTCCGAGGGTCGCGTGGGCGCGCCGCAGCGCAGACGCCTCGAAGGCCTGCGGGGTCTGCACTGCCACAAGGTCCCGGCGGTCGAGGGTCCCGGCGACGCGTCCCTGTTCGATGCGTTTGAGCGTGTCTGTAATCGGGATTCCCGGCACGGCACCTGCTGCTCCGGCAAGTACGCGCTCCACCACAGCCCGGAAAAGCTGAGGGGAGGCCAGCGGCCTGGCCGCGTCGTGGACTACCACGATCTGGGCGCTCTGGGGCACCTTGGCTAGCCCGGCGCGCACCGATTCCGAGCGAGTCGATCCCCCTACCGTTACGAAGTCGGTCGCCTGTTCCGCCTGTTCTGCCTGTGCCGGGGGCGTTGCCAGTCCCTCTGGGGGCTCTACGAGTACTACCCCCGTGGCTACGCTTCTAACCGCTGCGAGCGACCAGTCGAGCACGCGGCGCCCGGCGAGGAGGGCCGTCTGCTTGGAAGTGCCGAAACGCTCGGAGCGCCCAGCCGCGAGAAGGATGGCCCAGACTGCCGGGGAAGCTCCGGTGCCGGCGCTGCTCTCATGGCTGCTGCTCGGGGGAGGACTCTCGCTCTGGGGGTGGCCGCTCAGGGGAGTGCCTCGTCGAGCCTGATCTCGGCATGCTCTTCGTCGACGTTCAGCGCGAAGGTGAGCTCGGAAACGAGGATCTGCCGGGCGCGGCTCAGCATCCGCTTCTCTCCGGCCGAAAGCCCCTTGTCCTTGTCGCGGATGGAGAGGTTCCGCACCACCTCGGCCACCTGATAGATGTCACCCGAGCGCAGCTTCTCCGAGTGGTTCTTGTAGCGGCGCGACCAGTTGGAGGGCATGCGGGCCTCCTTCTTGCGCAGGACCGCGAAGACCTCCTCCACCTCTTCGTCGTTTATGACCTCGCGCAGCCCGACGCTGTCGGTGTTGTCGGACGGGACCATTAGCGTGAGATCGCCGTACGCGAGCCGCAACACCAGGTACTCGCGCTTTTGCCCGAAGGCCTCCTTCACCTCGCGGCGTTCCACGATGGCTGCTCCGTGGTGGGGGTAGACGACCTTGTCACCGATTTCGAACACTGCTTCTCCTCCGGAGCGGACCTATTGCACGAGCGCGCTGGACGCCCATCCTGCTTCCACGCGTATCAGGCCAACAAGGATACCTGACCACTGCCGCCTTCCATGACCGCCGCCGGCTTGCGATCGTGCTCACCTGGTGCGCGTCAGGAGTAGCGGTCGAGGATGCTTGCCTCCACCAGGCGTGCTAGCCCCTCTTTCACCACGTGGGCACGAGCCTCGCCGACACCGCTCACCTGCTCGAGGTCGCGCACCGAGGCACGCATTACTCCCTGCAGGTTGGTGAAACGCGCCACTATGTGGTCGATCACGCTCTCCGGGAAGCGCGGCAGGCGGTGTAGGAGCCGGAACCCTCTTGGCTCCACCACTGCGTCCGGGTCGAGCTGCGAGGTGGGCAGGCCAAGAGCCATGCCTACCTTCCTCGCGTCGAGGAGGTCGGCGACGCTGAGCGTGCCGAGCGCGCTGAGCGCTTGGCCGACGCCAGAGGCCTCCTCGCCAGGATGGTCCATGAGGGCACCCTCCGCGCTAGCGTTCCGGTGCGAATGGTCCTGGTGCGAATGGCGGGAGGCCGGGTCGTGACGTGACACCGGGTCGTGACGTGACACCGGGTCGTGCGACGATCCGTTGGGCTCCGCTGCGTCGGGTGCGTGCACGCCCGGAATGCCCGCGGGCATCTGGACGTAGTCGCGTACGACGAGGTGCCTGGCAGCGTCCACTCCGCTCACCAGCTCCTCTAGCTGGAGCTGGAGCAGCCGGCCGTCGTCGCCCATCTCGAGCAGGGAGTCACGCGTCTCCTCTGCAATACGGGTCACCAGCTCGGCGGGCTGAAGGACTGCCACCACGTCGCGCAGCGACACGGTGTCCTCTATCTCGAGAGCCGAAAGGGAGGCGATCGCGACGTCGAAGCGCTGGCGGAACCGCTGGAGGGTTTGCAGTGCCTGGCCCACGCGGTCATTCAGGCGCGAGGCGAGTTGTAGCGCGTGCTTGGTGTCGTTGCGGTAGACGGTGATGATCCCCATGGCTGCCGAGACGGAGATGACAGGCACGTCGACGGACCTTGCAACGCGCTCGGCGGTACGGTGCCGTGTCCCGGTCTCCGTCGTGGGTATGGTGGCGTCGGGCATCAGATGGACGTTCGCCCGCGCGATCCGGTCCGCCTCCGGCGAAAGGATGATCGCGCCGTCCATCTTCGCCAGCTCCGACAGGCGCTGTGGCGTGAACTGCGCGTCGAGCAGGAAGCCGCCGCTGCAGAGGGTGAGCACCTCGGGGCCATCGCCCAGCACTATGAGAGCGCCGCGCTTTGCCTGGAGTATGCGCTCCAGCGCATCGCGAAGAGGGCGCCCAGGCACGACCCGCCTCAGGGCTTCCGCCATAGCCGGCGTCGGTCTGGCAGCCACGTATGAATCGTAGTTTGCGCGCTGGCCGGCTTCAGGCGCGACACGCTGTGAGAGGGATCGCAAAGCGACAGCGCTCACCCCGCCAGGCTGCCCGCTCGCGCCAGGGACATGGCGTGAGCGAGCGTGCCCACCCTGACCAGGCTGATGCCTGCCGGGGCACGGTCCACGGCCGCAGGCACCAGGGCGCGGCGGAAACCCAAGCGCGACGCTTCCGCCAGGCGACGATGCGCATGGGGAACCTGCCGAACCTCTCCGCCGAGGCCCACCTCTCCGAAGGCGACGGTGTCGTCGCGCACGGCAACGCCCTTCGATGCCGAACCGAGTGCCAGGGCTACTGCCAGGTCCGCCGCTGGCTCGTTCAGCCGTATGCCCCCCACGGTCGAGGTGAACACGTCCATCCCCCGCAGATCCACGCTGGCGCGCCGCTCGAGCACGGCGACCAGGAGAGCCAGTCGCGCCGGGTCCACCCCTTGGGTGAGGCGGCGAGGCTGCGACGACGAGCTCAGGGCTGCCAACGCCTGGACCTCCACTAGCAGCGGCCGCTGTCCCTCGATTGCAGGGAAGATCACGCTTCCCGGAGAGCCGCTCTGGCGGTCCCCGAGCAGGTAGAGGTAGGGATCGGCCACCTCGGTGAGTCCCGCGTCGCCCATCTGGAAGAGGCCGATCTCACCCGTGGGGCCGAACCGATGCTTCAGGGCTCTGACGAGGCGGAGTGCGTGGTGGCGGTCGCCCTCGACGCTGAGCACAGTGTCGACCAGGTGCTCGAGCACACGGGGACCTGCGAGAGCTCCGTCCTTCGTCACATGGCCCACGAGTACCACGGGTATCCCGTGCGACTTGGCGACACGCACGAGCAAGTCGGCACACGCCCGAACCTGAGCTACCGATCCCGGGGTTCCCGGGCTCGCGGGGTCAGCCACTGCCTGCACGGAGTCCACTACGGCCACGCTCGGGCGCTCCTCGGCGATCGCGGCGGCAGCGGCAGCGGCGTCGTTACCGGCGAGGACGAGCAGGCCGCGCGGGAGGGGACCGATGCGGCTGGCACGCAGCCTCACCTGCTCCGCCGATTCCTCAGCCGACACGAGCAGCGATGTCGCCCCTGACGTCGACGCGGCGTGGAGAGCCTGGAGCAACAGCGTGGACTTTCCGATGCCGGGCTCGCCTCCCACCAGGGTGACCGATCCCGGGACGAAGCCGCCGGAAAGGACGCGATCGAGCTCACCGAGGCCGGTGCTCCGCGGCCTGGCCTGTCCGGCCTCGACATCGGCCAGGGGAATCGGCGAAGCGTATTCAGCAGAGGCAATGCGCTCCGTCACGCAGGGCTCGCCGCCGCGCCAGAGCCGGCCCGCTCCACCAGGCTTGCCACCCGGGGGATCTTCCTCGATCGCCGAGACGACGGTGTTCCAGCCCGAGCACTGGGGGCAGCGCCCGCACCACCTGAGCAAGGTGGCTCCGCAGGCGCTGCATCGGTGGACGGTCTTTGCCCGGCTCATGCAAGCAGGTTACGGAGGGGGTGTATCAGTGATTCGCTACTCTGTCACGGTGTGGGAGCCGCGTTCGACGTGGTGTTCGGGTTGTTCCTGCTCGCCATGGCGGTTCTCGTCGTCGTGACGGTGCGATGGGCAGTGAGGCGCGGCCGCGCTCCAGTTCGTCGCGACGAGTTTCCTGACGACGTGCCCGGTGGGGGCGGCGATAGCGCATGAGGGAGCCCGGCATCCACGAGGCAGTAGGCCGGCCTGGCGGAGGACAGGCGTCGAACGGAGGACAGGCGTCGAACGGAGGACAGGAACCAGGCGGAGGACAGGAACCAGGCGGAGGGCAGCTTCCGGGCGGCATCTTCAGGGGCCCCGAGCCGCACCTGAGACCGCGTGGCCGGCTGCTGCACCCGCTTCGCAGGAAGCGCTCTGCCGATGACGGACCTACCGCATTCGTGTTCGCGGGCGGTGGGTCGAGAGGCGCGGCTCAAGTGGGGATGCTCGAGGTGCTCGTGGAACGGGGCATCACGGCGGACGCGGTTTACGGAGTGTCGGCCGGCGCGATGAACGCGGCTGCCTATGCCGGGAGTCCCGACGCGGCGGGCGTCGAGTACCTGGCCTCCGTGTGGCGTTCGCTCAGGCGCGAGGACATCTTCCCGCGGGGGCGCATAGCGACACCGTGGCGGTTCTTTCAGCAGCGAGAGTCAGTGCATCCGGCAGACGGGTTGCGCCGTGTCGTCGAGGGGGGGCTCGCCTTCGAGCTGATCGAGGACGCGCGGGTACACCTCGAAGTGGTCGCCACCTCCCTCGTGGACGGGAGGATGCAATGGTTCGACAGCGGTCCCGCACTGACGCGGATCATGGCGTCGGCAGCTCTCCCCGCCCTGTTGCCGCCGGTGTCCATCGGGGAAGAGCGCTTCATCGATGGCGGCGTCGTCGACAATGTGCCCCTCGACAGAGCCCTGGAGCGAGGGGCCAGGCGAGTGTTCGTGCTCCTGTGCGGGCCGCTTCGCTACCACCCGGCACCATACCGGCGCCCGGTGGAGGCCATCTTGACGGCGTTCTTCATAGCGTTGCATGCAAGCTTCACCCGCGTGCTGGCGAGCCTTCCGCCCGGCGTGGAGGTGATTGTCGTAGACGTGGACGGACAGCCCGGATCCGGCTATGACGACTTCTCGGGCACTGAGGACCTCATCCGTGCAGGGCGGAAGAACGCGGAGGCCGTGCTCGACGCCTGGGCATCGGGATCGAACTGAATGTCGCTCTCGCGCGCGGGCGCGAATGAACGCGCCCCCATGTGGCAGCCTGTGGAAATGCTCAGCCCTCGAGGATTCCTAGGCCACGTGGCAAAC
>JAJYXW010000163.1 GCA_021801525.1 Actinomycetes bacterium | reverse complement strand
GTCCGCGGACGCGGCCAGCTACCCCTGCCCGCCCACGGCCGCGCAGCTCGCTGCCGGGGTCACCTGCGTGATCGTCTACGGGGACCTCAACGGTGACAAGGTGATCGTGCCGATCAGCTTCGCGTCCCAGTCGACGACCACGACCACAACCAGCACCACCACCACTTCCACCACCTCGCCCAGCTCGACTACGACATCCACAACCTCGCCCAGCTCGACGACTACCAGCTCAACGTCGTCCACCACCTCGCCGTCCTCCACCACCACCACGACGGCGCCGACGAGCTGCACCCCGTCGGTCGGGTCTGTGACCACCAATGGGGCCACGCTCAGCGTGGACCCTGCCACCTGCCTCAGCGCCAACATGGTGCTCGCGGTGTCGGGTAGCGGCTTCCACGACAACTCGACCGGGGGGATCCTCGAGTGCAACGCAGCGCCGGGCGAGCCGACCATCAGCGTGTTCGGCAACAACGTCCCGGTGGGCTGCACCAATCCCTCGAAAGACCTGGTGACCACGGGCTCGACGGGCACGGTGTCTGGAGACTTCACGGTAGTGACCGGCACGATAGGCCCGCCGGGGACCGGCACCGACAGCTCCGGGGGATCCGCGTCCGCGGACGCGGCCAGCTACCCCTGCCCGCCCACGGCCGCGCAGCTCGCTGCCGGGGTCACCTGCGTGATCGTCTACGGGGACCTCAACGGTGACAAGGTGATCGTGCCGATCAGCTTCGCGTCCGTGTCGACCACCCCCACAGGTGTCACGACCACGACGACATCCCCTGCAACCTCCACCACTGCGAGCAGCTCGACGCTCATATCGACCAGCGCTTCGTCGAGCACGCCGACCACCTCTCGCCCGAGCTCCCTGTCACCTGCATCCGCCCCTTCACCGGGCGGGGCACTGGCCTTCACCGGCATAGGACCAGGGCTGTGGTGGCTGGCGCTCCTAGGTCTCGCCCTGGTCGAGCTCGGGTACCTGGTATGGCTGATCGACCGGCCGCCTCGGTGGCTCCGCAAAGCGCTGGCGGCATGTGGCGCAAGGCAGGAATAGCGCTCCTCCTCCTCGGGGCGCTTGCCAGCTCGTTCGTCGTCTTCGAGCTCTTCGGCACGGGACTCGTAGAGCAGCACAGCCAGGAGCGCCTCGCCCGCCAGTTCACGGCAGAGGAGCGCGCCCGCGAACCAGCTTCCCTTCCCCAGGGCCTGCCCTCGAAAGTCCCCCCAAGCGTCGGAACCGGCTTGCTGCCAGACGCCCGGGCCACCCGCTTGCAGCAGACGCCGGGCGCGCCTGAGCCTGGCTCCCCGCTCGGGATCATCACGATCCCCGCCATCGGCTTGGAAAAGGTGGTGGTGCAAGGAGTGCGAACGGCGGACCTGCGCGAGGGCCCCGGGCATTACCCGGGCACCGCGCTTCCCGGTGAGCCTGGCAATGCTGCGATCGCCGGCCACCGGACGACCTTCGGCGCGCCCTTCTTCCGCCTCGGTGACCTCCGTCGAGGTGACGCGATCTTCGTGCGCACGCTCCAGGGGCGCTTCCGCTACGACGTGCTGCGATCCGAGGTCGTGCCGCCAAGCGACACGGCAGTGCTGGCAACCAGCCACATGAGCGAGCTCACGCTCACCACCTGCAACCCTCCCTACAGCGCTGCCAGCCGTCTCGTCGTAGTCGCCGCTCTGAGGGGATCGCCAGCGCCTCCAAGCGCACCTCCCAGCGCACGTCCGAGCGCACCTCCGGGGCAAACGTCGAGCAGGGGGCTCCGGTCCTCGACTCGGCTCGCAGGACAAGCCGAGCCAGGATTGGCGCTCGGCGGCGCCTTGGCGGCGTTCCTCGCCGCTTCTGCCGTGGTCGCCATGGCCATACGGCGGCGTCTGCCCCTCCCGTGGCGGCTGCTGCTCTACACCCTCGGCGGTGCTCTGTGGCTCGCCGTCCTCCTCGGCTTCTACAGCGTCGTCAGCCTGCACCTGCCCGGGACGTTCTGAGGGACCCAGCAGAGGGCATTGCCCGGCTCGGGTCTCGCGGACCGCTAGCGCCTACAAGCCGGGGGAAACGGGGATGCCACAGGGAGCGCCGAGTACGACAAGCTGCTCACCGCGAGGGGGTCGAAGGAACTGCCGGTGCTCCAGAGCTCCACCAGCGCGCCCGCGTGCAGCACTGCGGAAAGCGTGGGGCTGGCAAAGAGCAGCTGATCGCAGCCACGCCCCGATCCGGGAGCAGGCGCCACCACATGGCTGCGCACCAGGGATGCGTCCACCGGCAGCTCGTCCAGCGCCACAGCTATCGCCGCGCTCTCGCCCAGGGTGGGATCGAGGTGCTCGCTATAGCCGACCACCCGGCCGCCGGCAAGGACCAGGCCGGTGTAAGTGTCCTCACCGTCGGGCAGGCGGGGCCAGTACCCGCCGGTGCCGCGGGGGTCGAGTGTGTGGTTTGCGGCCCAGGCCGCGGCCGAGGCGCCGAAAGCGCTCAGGTAGGCGAGGGTGGATGCCGTGGCCGGGCTCCCCCCCCTGCCCCGCGCCGCTGGCGCCACCTGGGCCGGTGAAGCGGTGCCTTCGGCGGGCAGCCGGGGGCGCGGCACGTGCGCCACGCACCCAGCCCCTGCCGCCAGAGCGCAACAGGAGCAGGCGGCGAGGACGAAGGCTGCTCGGCTGGCTCGGCTGGCGCCTCCAATCTGCACTCTTACCGGCATTCCAGGTGCCCTATTGCTTGGTGGCGCTTGGCGGCGAACCAGTAGAGCCAGCCGGACCGCTCACACCTGCTCGACCTTTGGGATCCCGTTCCCCCGCGCCTCGCCTACGACCATGCGGAGCACCGGCGCGCCGGCTCGCTTCGCTTCGTACATGGCTGCGTCGGCTTCGGCTATGGCCACCGCGGGGGTGGCCATGCCGTCTTCGCTGAAGGCAACCCCCACGCTGACGCTCAAGGAAGCCTCGCTGCCGTCTGCCAGTGCATAGGGCCTTGCCAGATCCTTGAACAGCCGCTCGGCAAGACCGCGGGCATCTTCCGCCACGATCCCCTCGCAAGCGACCAGGAACTCGTCTCCTCCTACGCGAATGGCAGTGTCGTGGGCCCTCAGCGCCTCCCTCAAGCGCTTGGCCACCTCCACCAGCAGGACGTCTCCGGTCTGGTGGCCGAGCCTGTCGTTCGCTTCCTTGAACCTGTCGAGGTCGCAGTAGAGGAGGGCCAATCCGTCCTCCGACCGCTGCGCCCAGGACAGCCCCCGGCTCACCACCTCGGTCAGCATGGAGCGATTGCCGAGCCCCGTGAGTGGGTCGTGCCCGGCTACGTGCTCCAGGCGCTCTTCGCGACGCCTGCGCGCGCTCACGTCGTCCACTACGCCGACCACGAGCGAAGGCACTCCGTCAGAGTCGAGCACAGGGGAGATGCGCACGTCCGCCCAGACGACGCGGCCGTCGGGGAAGCACAGCCGGTGCTCGAAGCTGCTCGGCTGCCCCGCCGCCATCGCCGAGCGCAACTCGTGGACGACGAGCTCGCGCCCGTCGGGGTGCAGCAGGTCGGTCCATGAGGCGATGCCTCCTTCCTCCCCGAGCGGGGACGTGCCCCCGAACAGGTCGCGGCACATCTGGTTCGCGTACGCAATGCGCGGCGAGCCCGCGGAGAAGTCGACCACGAAGGTCCCGACCGCTGCCAGGTCGGCGAGCAGGCGGAACTGCTCTTCGGACAGCACCCTCGCTCGCTCCGACGCGCGGCGGCAGGTCACGTCGCGCGCCGTCACGACGATGCCGGCCACGTTCGGGTCTGACATCAGGTTGGTGACGACGAGGTCAAGCTCCCTGACGGTTCCATCTGCCTGCACGAAGCGGCAGCTCCCGGTGGCATCGGGCGTTCCGGCCGGAGCGCCTTCTCCATGAGGCGCGATTCCCGGAGGCGCGATCACCGAGCGAACCAGATTCCACACTTCGGATGCGCCAGCCTGCTCTAACAGGTCAGGCGCCCGCGTGCCCAGCAGATCCTCGGCCGGGCGACCGGTGAGCACCTCCCACGCAGGGCTCGCATATACGATGCTCCCCTCCTCGGGCTTCACCACCATCACCGCGTCTGCTGCGTGGCGCGCGAGCGAGCGGAACCGGGCTTCGCTTGCCGACAGGGCATCCAGCAACCTGGCCTGCTCCAGCGTGCTGCCGTAGAGGCGGGCGAGGATCTCGAAGCCCTCGCGCCGGGCTTCGTCATCCAGCGAGTCGCCATAGGAGCACCCGACCAGCACTACGCGTCCCGAAGCTCGAGAGTCTGCAGCCAGGCAGGCGACCGCACCGCACGCCTCAACAGGAAGGTCACCAGGCCTCGCGACGACGCTCCTGCCGGCCCCTCTCGACAGCTCCGCCATGGCCGTCAATGCCGAACGCCAGGCCTGGGACATGTCGTCAGGTATCCCTATGCAGGACTGCACCACGAACGGTCCCTCCCCCGGCGCGGCTCGGCACACACCGACCACGTCGAAACCGAGCTCGCGCGCCCGGGCAAGCACTGCAGAGGTGACCGCCCGGAGGTCGGGTTCGCCCGAAGGCTCCGCCAGGCCAGCCACCGTTGCAAGCATTCGTGCCCGGGACGCGGAGGTCTCCCACGAACGCCGGTAGCGCTCTGCCTGGCGGTAGCGCTCTTCGGCGAGGAACGCCGCGAGAAGCAACGTGAGGGCGAGCACGCTCAGGCGGACCGCGAGGTCTGCGAGGGGGACGTCCCAGCCGCTCAGCACGCCGACGACCAAACTCGCGCCAATGACCCCCACGAGCACGCTCCCCGCAGCACCTCGGGGATAGACAGTGGCGGCAAATATGCATATCGGCACGTAGAGCACCCACATGGGGGAGGACTCGCCGCCCGTCGTCACCACGAGCCAGGTGATGACGCAGAGGAGGAACATCGTCCACCCGTAGAAGGGCCACATGACCCATCTGCGCCCCACCCAGCGCGACCATGGGGCCAGAGCCGTGCCGGCGATGCCGGCGGCGGTTATGCAGATCCCAGGGATGAACTCCTCCATCGGCAGGGGGTGATGCCCCGGCAGGAAGGGATAGACGGCGGCCATGGCGAGCCCGACCACCTGAGCGAGCGCCGCGATCCGCTGCACCCGGAGCAGGTAGCTGGCACCCAGGGACGGCCCACTTGGCGACTTCTTGGTTTGCCTCTCCTTGTGCCCCACCGAGCCCCCGACCCTGCATCCCCGACAGCCACATCCCCGACCCCTGCAACCCCCGCGCCTGTAACGCTTGCCCGCGATCCCCACAGGCGAGCGCGACCGCTGTACAACACGGCCAGCTCACTCATTGTGAGCTAACTAGTTCCAGAAGTCAATAGGATCCGCCGATCAGCCCAGCATCATCTACCCCGAAATGCGCCGCAGTGCCTCGTCCGTGAGGGCGGGGGTGTAGCGGCGCTCGGGCCGTTGGCCCGACTGACGAGCGTCCGTGACGTTGGCGGCTTCTGCCACTCCTGGCCAGTGTCACACCCCTGAGGCAGGCTGTAGATGATGCGAGCACGCACCCGAAAACCGGCGAGGAAGCGCCCGCGCTCGCACCGCAAAGAGCCGCGTGGCCGCACGGCGAACAGGTATCGCGCGTACCCGACCGATGAGCAGCTCGTGCTCGTCAAGCGCTTCGGGGGCAGTTGCCGCTTCGTGAAGAACCTGGGCAAGGAGCAACGTGACCTCGCCTGGCGCTACGGGCACCACAGCCTCTCCTACACCGTGCAGTCCAAGGAGATCCTCGCGCTTCGCAACGACTCCGAGTGCGGCACCTGGCTGCGTGAAGTCCCTGCTCAGATACTCCAGCAAGCACTCGTCGACCTGAACAGGGCGTATCAGAGCTTCTTCGACGGGATTGCCGGCTACCCACAATGGACCAGGTACTCGGGCTGGTACTCGTTTCGTGACCCGCAAGACGTGAAGCTCCGCGTCAAGTCCCGGCGCTGGGCCGAGGTGAAGATCCAGGGCCTCGGATGGATGAAGGTCCGCTACCACCGGCCAATGCAGGGTGCTGGGATCAAGTCGGCAACGGTCGTCATGGAACCTGACGGCAAGGTCTTCATCTCGGTTCTGGCCGAGTTTCATCGTCGCCAGCCAGCCAAGCCCCTGGTGGAGGACTGGGAGAGCGCGGTCGGCGTGGACCGAGGCGTGAAGGTCGCTGTTGCTGCGAAAGACGGGCTCGGGAATGCGGATCTCATCGACCGGGAGATGTGGACCCCGGGGGAGCGGAAGCGCCTGCGGCGCCTGGAGCAAGCGCGCGAGCGCAAGAAGTCAGCGCGGGAAAAGGCCAACAGGGAGATCGCAAAGGAGAACAAGGATAGGGAGGCACGAGGTGATACACCGCTAGCGGCACTCGCCAAGTCGAGGAACCAGGAGGACACCGAGAGGCAGATCGCTGCACTTCATGCCCGAGCACGGCGCCGTCGGAAGGACTTCACGGAGCAGGTGAGCACGATGCTGGCGAGGGACCATCGCCTGAGCGCCTTCGAGGACCTGCACATCAAGTCCATGACGGCATCGGCCAGGGGCAGCGTGGACGCACCTGGGAAGAACGTCCACCAGAAAGCCGGGCTCACCCGGGCGATTCTGGACAAGGGCTGGTACGCATTGGAGCACCGGACGGGTGAGAAGCAGGTTCGCCATGGGCACCTGCACGTAGTCGTGCCGGCACCTGGCACAAGCATCACCTGCCCCGAGTGCGCTCACGTCGACAAGGAAAGCCGCGTGAGCCAGTCGATGTTCGTATGCACCAACTGCGGGTACGAGGCTCACGCAGACCTGAACGCAGCAGAAGTGATCCGTGAGCGGGGGATGAAACTCGCTCTCGCCGGTGGAACGCCGGTGGCAGCCCACCAGGGTACGAACCTGGGGCCGACCTTGGTCGGTGCTGAGCCCGGAGCAGTAGGTGCCGGGCAAGGATGCGGGAACGAAGAGACGGGCACCAGCGCCGTAGAGGGGGCCGCATGATGCAAGTCATGCCTGGACCTCACGGTAGACGGCCCGGAAGCCCCGTCGTCAAGGGCGGGGTAGTTCACTTGGGGGATGCCAATATCCCCTGCCTTGGGGATGGCGGCCGGCGGGCGGTTTCTTACAATGATGGAGGCGGCCGGGAGCCAGCCGGCTTACCCCCCGCGGCCCTGGCTCCTGACCGCCATGGCTGGCCGGGAGCAGCCGCGAGGAATGACGGTATAGAGGCTCAGGTGGGCACCTGGGCGGATCGACGTGACGGGCCGCCTACGAGGCTGCCAGCACCGCGCAAGGCCAAGCGCCCCGCCAAGCGCCCCGTGCGGGCAAGACCGAGCGACACACCCGCGATGGGCAGCATCAGCACCACCACGTCAAGAGCGGAAACGGCGGAGAGGGCTGGGTGCCCGGCAAGCATCGCGTGGTACGCCAGCTCAGCGTGCCCGCCGACCGACGTGGCCGTCTCGGGCGCCACCCTCGGCAGGCTCGCTACGAAGATGCCCAGCCCGCCGAGCATGATAGGCACCGCGACTGCCACCCAGGCGACAATGATCGCTCTGGCCCTCACGCACAGCTCGGCGGCTCGGCGCGGGGCGGGAGACCAGAATCGGAGCGACGCGAGCACCGGCCCTATCCGTGCGTACAGGTCGGGAACCCCGGCCAGGTCCGCCACCAGGTAGTAGCCATCGAGGCGCAGCACGGGCATCAACTGCTGGAGTGCGGCGGCCTCCTGAACGAGAGCCGCGATCAAGAGGAACGGCGCGTGCCAGGCTTGGTAGGCCCCGAGGGTAGCGAGCACGCCGAGGCAGTTGAAGTAGACACCTCCCAGGTCCACCCGCACCCTGGAGCGCCTCGACAACGCGTAGCTGGAGGTCACGTCGCTGAAGAAAACTGGCCACACCAGGTAGAGGCCGATGCCGATGGCACCAGGGTCGGCGCCCCCGTAGCGGCATGCCGCCGCATGGCCGAGCTCGTGCAGCCCCCCCGACGCGACGAGGATCGCGAACGTCGCGAGCACGAGAACGGGGTTTGCAAGAAGATCGTGCACGCCCAGGTACAGCGCGTGGCCCTGCCCGAAGAGCCATGCCTCCCCGAAGCCGAGGCACCCGAGCACCGCCACGACCATCGCAGGCGTGAACCACGGGCTGAGCAGCCACGCGAGGAACCGGACACGCTTTCGCCCGAGCAAGGTCACCTTGTGGCGCAGGGCGAAAAGGACACCCGGCGCTGCCGCGGCAGGTGGCCCCTGTTGCAGCAGCTCGCCCGCACGATCTGCGCTCCCTTCGAGCACAAGGCCTACCGGGAGGAGCTTGGAACGAGCAAGGAAGTCGACATCCGCCACGCCGAGGCGCCGCCCCCAGTTCCACGACGCCGCGAGGGCGACTGCCTGCGTGCTGCGGGTGTCGTCCGCCAGCAACACCAACACGTGGTAGAGGAGGCGCGACACCTGCACCATCCTCCCGTCCGCGCGCCTGACCAGGTAGGGGTTCTCCTTGAACCCCGACCCCGAGTACTCGCCGAGCAGCTCGACGCCCGGAGCGACCAGCCACCGGCCTCCTGCGCCCGGTGCGGCGCGCTCCGCCGGGGCACACTCGCCACACGGAGCGGAAGCCGGATCGCCTCCTCCGGCTTGCCCTCCAAGCCGGCCATCCAAACCTGCCCGACTCACGTCACCTGCCCGGCTCACATGCCCGGCAAGGACGCGAGCACCTGCGTGATGCTCACGGGCTCGTCGACGCCGGCCACGCTCGAGCCCCCTGGCGAGAGCACGTTCAAGCTGATCGCCACGGCGGTCGGAGCCACGACTGCGACGTTCGTGTCGAACACGAAGCTCAAGTTCAGGAGCGCCATCTCGACCCTGTCCGGGAGCAGCAGGCAGTACGCGTCGCCCAGCTCGCTCTCGGGTCCTACCCTGCCTTCGAAATCCAATGCCTTCTTCATCTTCTTTCTGCTCCTAACGATCATCACTGCTCGTGCCGGGCATCCTGTTGGCTGGGCGGCGAGAGCCGGCTCTGCCAACCCCCGGCGCCGTGATGCCCGGCCGGCACAGCAGGCCGGGCACCACGGTCGAACGAGGGCTCCTACCTCAGGTCAGGTCAAGGACCTGGGGGACCTGGAGGCCCACCCGGACCTGGAGGCCCACCCGGACCTGGAGGCCCACCCGGACCCGAGGGACCGGACGAACCGACGCCCGTGAGGGCCGGGCCCAGCTGGAGCACCTCGATGGTCTGGTTGGCCTCGACGGTGTTGCTGGCTCCGGGACTGTGGACGTTGGCTGCCGTCACGCTGTCTGTGGCGTGGATGTAGCTCAGGTCCCCGAGGTTGAGGATGTTGCCCATGTTGAGGAACAGCATCTCCTCACGCACGGGCAGGCAGACTGCCTCCTCGCTCTCGAGTCCCGTCAGCTCCACGCTCTGAAGCGCATTGCTTGTGGTCATGGTTGCATTTCCTTTCGCTTGCTGCCTCGTAAAGCTCCCGCCGCGCCGGCGGGCGCCGGGCGGCGGGTTGCCAGGTATCCGGGCGCCACGCAACACTTGGTGGGCCGCGCCATGCGCCCGGATACCCTCGATGGCCTTGCCCATTCACTCGCTGCACACCGGCGGGGGCGCCGGTGTCTCGAGGTCGTGGAAGCCATGCTCCAATGGTGATCCCCGACCGCTTCCGGGTCCATGGAACCAGCCTGAAATCAAGCTGATTTCCTGGATTGCCGACTCGGCGCTCCCGAGGATCAGGGCGTGCCGGTCGCGATGCTCACGTGCGGCACGATGACCACGCCGGCGCCGGGCAGAGCAAGCTGATGCGGTGCCGAGCCTCCGCCCGCGGCCACGCCGGCGCGGCTCACCGCCGACGTCTGCGCCTCCAGTGGCGCAACCGACAGGGGCCTCGGCACGCCGGAGAACGCGCCAGGCGCGACCGCCAGCTCGTAGGTGAGCACCTGAGCGGCCGCCTCGAGAGCACCGGCAAAGCGCTGGCGGGCGCGCACTCGAGAACATCCCTGCCAGCGCTCGTGGCGCAGCATGGTACCGAGCGCCGCGAGCGCGCTCAGGCCCGGGGGCTCCACGACGAGAGGCACGTCGCTCCACACGACGAGCTGCCCCGCACCTGCGAAGGTGGTGCAGCCCATGCAAGACCGGTTCCACGCGATCGCGCGGTTCGTCACGTCGTAGCGATGCCCCGGCAGGCGCACAGCCAGGACCACCTGCAACGCGATCGCGTCGCTGGCGCAGCCGCCGCACTCCGAGAAGGCCTCCGCGATATTGGCCGCCTGGCTCGTCACCCTCCCGAGAGAGGCTGATGCGACAGCACCCGCAAACCTGGTGCCCACTCCACCGAAGCTGACCACTATCGCTCTGTTCACGACAAGACTGCTCGACGGGCTGGCAGTGCTCGGGGACGGGCCAGCGGCACCGCTCGGCGGCGTCGAGCGCGCGACAGCGCCGCTCAGGCTGCCCGCAACCGTTCCACCGGGTACATCGACGAGCGCGAGTGGCGAAGTAGCGAGCAGGGCCGGCAGGCCCATCGTTGCGAAGCTCCGGGCAAGGCGCCGCAGGGGAAACATGGCGCTCACAAGACCGCTCCCAGGAAGCCGAAGCCTTTCCCCGCTCCCCGGTCGCGCGCCAGACCCCCCAGCACGTGGGGATCGAGCAGGTAGCCGAGCCCACGGCGCGAACGGATGAGCGGAGGCCGGCGATCCAGGTCGTCTACACGTCGCCTGACCCGGTAGACAAGAGAGTAGACGTCGCCCTTGGTAGCCGTGGTAGGAGAGGGCCACACATGGGCGAGCACCGCCTCGGTCGTGACCAGGTTTCCTCGCTCCGCCACAAGCAGTGTGAGTGCGGCAAGCTCCTTGGCAGTGAGCTCGACGGATCGCCCCCCCAGGGAGACGACACCGCGAGCGACGTCGAGGAGGACCGAGCCCATCGCTCTCGGGCCGGTCGGTGCCGCGGTGAGCGGGTCCGTGGCGAGCGGGTCCGTGGCGAGCGGTGCCGCGGTGAGCGGGTCTGTGATGAGAGGGACCGTCGTAAGCGGGACCGTCGTGGTGCAAACCAGGCGAGCCGCGCCCGCGAGGTCGGCAGGTCCATAGCCTCCGGTCAGCACTGCAGCTACGTCCCCACATCCCGCCAGCCGAGCAGCCTCGGGGCCATCCGAAGCTACGACGACGGGCGTCCCGAGCTGCCCCAAGCGCTCGAGCAGGCCGGCGGCGGCGTCCCACGGGCGGTACTGAGCGCCTTGGCGACGACAGCCTGCGCACGAGGAGCACATGATCAGGGCGACGTCGGGGCGCTGGAACGAGCAGGCGTCCTTGGCCCGCCCGAGCCCTGTCACGGCGAGGCAGCGAAACCCGGACTCCTCCATTGAGGCGAGCAAGGCCATGGAGGGATGGATTCGCCCCGAGCATGCAGGCTGGGGCTTCCGGCCCACCGGGGCCTCTGGCACCACGCAGCTTGCCGTGCCACCTGGCAGCTCGCCCTCGGCGCCCCCGCAAGCGCCATCACATCCGGCAAAGACGACCAGTGCCAGCTGGCAGCAGCTAGGCAGCACCTCTTCAGCCCCCTGAACGCCTCGATCGTCCACAGACCGGCTCGGCTGCTTCTCAGCTCCGAGAAAAGCGGTTTCGTACGCCGAAGGACGCAACCGGACCGAGCAAGCCCGGAGGCAGCCCACCGGGCAGTCCGCCGATCCCGCTACTCGGAGCACCCGCCGACCCGCTCGGGGGATCCGGAAGAGCTGTTCCGACGAAGGCCGCGACGTCGATGCTCATGGCGGACTCTCCTGCCGCCGCCGGAAGGCCGAGGAGGATGTCCGTCAAGAACGCCGCTAGCGGAGAGCACCCCGGCGAGGGGACCACAGCGGGGACGGCAAAGTCGCCGTCGACCAGGGTGCCGACGTAGGGCCCGCTGCCGCTGCCCGCGAGCGGCGTGCCCGTGAGCGATCCGCTCTGCCCCGTGGTGAAGGTGGCATGGATCGGCCCGAGCCGGCAACGGAGCCCGAACAGGTCGACCCGGGCGGCCAGCGATCCTCTCAGCACCACGCTCATACCCGAGGAACCTCGTGTCGCAGTCCCCGCCCAGGTAGTCGTCGCGCTCACCACGACCGGGACCGGTATGACCCCGAACCACCTTGCCACAAAGGGATCTATGCGAAGCGTCGATGCGTCGAGGCTCAGGCCGAACGTGTTGCTCGTCGTGCCCGGAGTCACAGTCCCAGATGCGCTGCCCGTTATCCCCGAAGCCTGCAGAGTCGGTCCGACATCAGCGCTGCCATCGCTCATCAGGGCGCTGAAGCTCTGCGCCGAGGGCGGTGGGGTGACGACCGCGGACGCGATGGTTATCGAAAGCGCGGCAGTGGCACTCGCGCCTGCCTCGTCGGTCACCTTTACGGTGAAGTTCGACGTTCCCGCGACAGTCGGTGTCCCGCTTATGACGCCGTTCGTGGAGAGAGACAGGCCGGTCGGAAGGCTGCCGCCCGACAGGCTCCAACTGTACGGAGCCGTACCGCCGGACGCTGCGAGTGTGGCCGAGTATGCCTGGCCGACCGTGCCCGATGGCAGCGAGGTCGTGCTCACGGACAAGGGTGTAACGGCCGAGGTGACGTCGAAGGACGCACTTGCCGTCACGTCGTTCGCGAAGCTCGAATTCGTGGAGTTGCCCGGGAACGGAGTGGAGTTGGGCTCGTAGACCGAAACGGTGGTGGAGCCCGCCGACACGCCGCTCGGCACGGTGAAGCTACCCGACAGCTTCGGTGGCGTCAGCACCGAGTCCGCAGGCGTCGTCGAGTCATAGGCGTAGCTCGAGGCGCTCACCTGGAGCGACGAGCTGCCCGCCGGTGTCGTACCCACGAGCACGTTCGAGGCGGGGATCGACACGGAGGTGAGACCGTCGCCCCACCAGAAGCTCGTCGCGCCCGAAGCGTCGCTCGCCGACACGCTGGTCCCCGCCGGTCCGCTCACCGGGCTGAGGGCCAGGGTCGGCGCGACAGGAGCCGGGTTGTCGGAGTAGTCGAGCAGTATCTCGTTTTCCGGCACCCCTGCCGTGGTCGCCACCACGAGAGCGCAGTTCACCAGGCCGGCGTTCACCTGAGCCTGGGTCGGCGGGCACTTGGCATTGGGGTCGCTCGCTGCGAAGCTCGAAGGGACGCCGAAGGTGGCCGTCAGATCGCCTCCGGAAGTGGCCGATGACAGCACTAGAGCCGAGAGGTCCGCCTCGTCCTGCGCATCGCTGGACGGCGTGATCACGCCGCCGAGGGGGCTCACCTCCACGACCGCCAGGCTCGCTCCAGCAGGCAGCCCGCTGCAGCTGACAGCGAGGCTGTCACCGGGGTGGACACCGGGCACCACTGCGCTCTCGGCACTGCCGGACTGGGTGGTGTCCGTGGCGCTGCAGCTCGAAGTCGATGGCGACACCGGCGTAGCCGCTGCCGGTGCCGTTCCAAGCGTGCTCGCAGCGACCACAACTCCGCTGGTCGCCATGGCAGCCACCAGGCCTGATACCGCGAACCGGCGAAGACCGTCGAGAGGAAGCCACCTCCCCCCTCGCCGTCCATCATTGCCAGCTCCACTGATGCCGTGCTTGTGCATACGTCGACCCTCCTGCCCCGGGGCGGCCATGCCGCCTCTTTCGCGTCGTTCACGTAGCGCGGCCCACCACCGATGAAAGAGCACCCGGCGACTGCTGAGATACACGCGACTCGCCATCCGTGGGGAGGATCAGCGGAAAGCCATGTTGCGAGGCGACCGCGCGTGGTGGTTTCGCCGCACCAGGTGCGGCAGGTGACAGTGCCGCCGTGCCCAGGTCACCTTGCAGCAGGCAGCCGGCCGCTCCCGACTTGACGAGCGTGCGAAAATCGGAAGCGAGCGAACCTGCGGGGTTGCGGGGTTGCGGGGAAGGGGCAGAGCGAAGTGGCAGTCACATGGTGCGAGCCATGACCGAGCCTGCGCGACGTGTCGATGGCGAGCAGGCGACGATCTTTGCGTCATGGCGAGAGCACGCGCAATCGTCGGGAGCAAACCCGGTCCAGTGTGAGGGGCAAGCAGCGAGCAGGCTCGCTCGCTCTATGGTCGCTGCCCTAGAGCCAAGCGAAACGGAGAAAGACAACAGCCTATCGGAGGTTGCCGAAGCCGCTCGCTCCTGGGGACGCTCGTGCAGCACCCCGGTGGCCGCAGTCGAGTCGCTGCGAGCGCTGCGCGCTGCGCTCGGCACAGTGCTTGCCGGCAGAGCCCGGGGGGAGATCCTCCTACGGATCTCAGCTCTTCTCGAGGTCGCCATGACCGAGGCCGTCCGTTGCTCGACGCGCAACCTCGAAGCCGATGCGCGTGCGGACTCCCTGACGGGGTGTGCCAATCGGCGTGCCCTGGAAGAGGACCTCCCTCGCGCCGTGGCCGAGGCCCACCGCTCGGGGCTCGACCTATCGGTTGCCGTGGTAGACCTCGACGGTCTGAAGGCGATCAACGACACCAGAGGTCACCACGCGGGCGACCTTGCGATCCAGAAGCTGGTCACGACCTTGCGCGCATCGCTCAGGGAGACGGACAGGCTGTACCGCTTCGGCGGGGACGAGTTCGTGGTGATCGCTCCTTTCACCAGCTCCGAAGGAGCGAACCGCATCATGCGGCGCGCTGTCGAATCTGGCGCGCCCCGCTTCACATGGGGAGTCGCAAGCCTTCTGGCCAGTCCAGGCGCCTTCGCAGGCGATCCGGCTGCCGCCCTGATAGAGCGAGCCGACAGCGACATGTACGACCGAAGGCGCCGCGCCCGCGGTGCGAGCCGCAGTGCGAGCCACGGCACTGGCTGGAGCATACCCGAGCGCCGCGTACTGCTGGCGGGCGCTGCTCTTCTCCTCGCGCTGGCTGGCGCGTCGGTGGCTCTGTCTTCGACGGCCACCTCGCCGCATCACAGCACTCATCTTGCTGCCACACCCCGACGCGCCAGGGCCTCTCAGCACTCCCGGCGAAACATGGCGCGCGGGGGTATTGCCAGTGCCTCGGCCACGCAGGGCGACATGGCAATCCGTGACCACGGCGGGTCGGCAGTGACAGGGGCGCCAGCAACCGATGCAGACAACGCTGCCGGGACCTCTTCCCTCAGCGGTTCTCAGGGTGCGGCAGCGAGCAATCCCGGCACGGCACCATCGGGCCCAGGACAGACTGTCACCCTGCCGGCCGATCTTGCCGGGGGCGTCATCTCCCGCGAAGTCTCCCAAACAGTCGATCGATCGAGCACGGCGGCCCAAGGGCTCGTCACGGCTGCCACCGCTGCGCTGCGCAACGCGAAGATCCTGCATCTTCACCTCCCGCCCCCCCTGCTCGCGCTGCCCACGCCGATCAGCGTCCATGCGACACCCCTTGCTCTGCCTGCAACACCCTTCACACCATGATCCACTCGGTCGCTATCGGTCTCACGCCCCCGCCAGCGCCTGCTGCAGTTCGCGGACTCGCCGGACCTGCTCGCGGAGCATAAGCGGCGCGCGGCCAGCAAACGATCCTCATCGGCCCCTGCCTGACATCGATCCACGAGAAGTCCCCGAGAGACGTGATCTCCCCCTCGTTCACTGCTCCACCGTGCTCGAGCCACACCCGCGATTCGAGCGGCGGAGCCACCTTGCCAGCAACATGCAACGACTGCGCAGCCTGGTCAGCCCCGCCCGCAGTTCGGCAGGTGGAGCCCGGCGTTATGACGAGGTCGATCCGGATCCCTCCCTCCAGACCGCCGAAGCGCACTGTCCTCGTCGCCAGCCGATCAGGAGTAGGCGGCTGCCCCTCGAAGGCGCCCCGCTCGTCGTCCCATGAATCAGCGACAATGGGCAGCACCACGGCAGCCTGGATCCTGCTGGCGATGGCCCGTCGAGCAGCTTCGGCGACAGCCGCAGGCATGGGGTCGAACTGGCCCCAGAGCGACCGCAGCCACTCTTCCTCAGGTGCGAGCTCGCCCACTGCCTACTCCACCCCCACTGTCTGCTCCACGAGAGACCTGCGACTGGGGCTCGAGCAACCCGGCGTGCCTATGCGCTCGGCCTCTGGCTACATCAGTGCCCGCTGCCGCCGGCATGCGCGGGCGCTCGCAGTAACCAGCAAGCTCCCGCGCCCAAGCTAAGAGATCGTTGCCCGCGCGCACGTGCGAGCCGACCGCGTCAGGCGCAGCCCAAGGCGATGATATCCGCGTCACGCCGGAGGGACTCGATGGCACGAGCCCTCGTCGGCCCGATGCTCCCAACCGGAACGTCCAGGGCGTCCGCCACCTCCGCGTAGCTGAGAGGGGGGTCGAGAAGCGTCAAGCGCAGGAGGAGGCGATGCTTGGGCGACAACCGCTGGACGGCACCCCACAAGATCTCGTCACGCTCCCTGCCGAGCACCGGCGCGTCCGCCGGAAACTCGTACCGACGTGCGAACACTCCTTGCTCGTCGGCGACGGAGACGGCCATCTTCCGTCGCGCGGCGAGCCGCCTGGACTCGCGCCGGGTGACCGTGGCGATCCAGCCTGCAAGTCGCTCGGGATCCTCGATCCGATCTATGTGCTCGACGAGGCGGAGCCAGGTCGTCTGGCAGGCGTCCGCGGCGTCAGGGACGTCGCAGCCTTGGCTGCGTGCGATAGCCCAGGCCAATCCCGCGAAGCGCCCCACGATCTCCGACCATGCCTCGGTGTCGCCCCGCCTGGCGCCATCGACGATAGAGGAGAGGTCGCTATCACCCTGCCCGCCACCCGAAGTGCCTAAACGTTGCGCCCGGTCTCCTGGCTGCGGCCACGAAGCCTGCTGGAACCCACCCCCACCGCCTGCCGCGCCGTATCCTACGCGTCGCCCCCTTCGCGGTGCCGTGTACTCGTCTACCCCCTGCCGTGCGCCCGCCTCCTGCCGTGCGCCCGCCTCCTGCCGTGCGCCCGCCTCCTGCCGTGCGGTAGCCCCGCTCACTCCTGCCTCCAGTCACCCCGCGACCGGACAGCCCCCGATTGACCCCTTGCCTCCTCCTACCGCGCCCACTTGCACGCAACGCCACACCTGCAAGGACCGGCGAAACAACTGCCGCCCCCGGATGCACCGCCATGCCGGGCGGCACTTCGCCAACTATGGGCTGCACTCGTCTCCCTGTCAACCCCCCGTGCCGAGCGACCTGGGACGCCACTGAATGGGTATGGATCCAATGCAGCATCCGGTGCGCCGCAAACCCCGCTCTGTGAGGAACATGCCCGAAGCATTGCCCGAGGTCCCTGGCGGCCTCGTGTCCCGCAGGCCTCAGTGCACGACGGCGCTCTCGACTCGTTCGTCAGCCACGCTCGACTCGTTCGTCAGCGGTTCGTCACCCAGGTGGCCAGGAGCTCGCCTCTGCGATCGCTCCACTCCTCGGACGTGATCGCGTAGCGGACGTGGTCCTCCCAGATGCCGTCTATCTCGAGGAAGCGGCAAGCCACGCCCTCGTCGCGCAACCCCAGCTTCTCCACCACACGCCGGCTCGCCCGGTTGCGCGGGACGATCGCTACCTCCACGCGATGCAGTCCCAGCTCCTCGAAAGCGAAGCGGAGCACGACGACCGTGGCTTCGGGGACTAGTCCCAGGCCGGCCAGCTCCTGATCGATCCAGTACCCGAGGAACGCGCTCTGGAACGGCCCTCGCTGGATCGACGAGAGGGTGATCTCGCCGGCGAGCCGACCACTCACGAATATCCCGAAGCCGTACCCTCCCCCGAGCTGGCGCTCGCGCTCCCTGGCGGCGCACCTCGACGCAAAGCTCAGGCGGTCCTCGCCGGCCGGAGGTGATCCCGCAGGGCGCGGCTCCCAGGGCACCAGCCATTGGCGGCACCGGGTTCGCACCTCGTACCACGCGTCGTAGTCCGGCTCGGCCAGGGTTCGCAGTCGCACCCTCCGCCCCACGAGCTCCAGGGCGTCGCTGCGAGCCATCCTCACCATCGGTCGCCTCCGGCGCCTACCGACGCAGCCGCGTCCTTCGACGCGAAGCTCCCGATGACGCTGTCCATCGCTCCGAGGAGGGACCACACGTTGCGCTCCCTCGCAGTGTGACCCATGCACCCGATGCGCCACACCCGCCCAGCCATGGGGCCAACCCCTGAGCCGATCTCGATGCCGAAGCGCTCCAGCAGCTCGCTGCGCACCCGCGCCTCTCCGCCCGATGACGCGACCACCTCGTCGGGCACCCAGACGGTGGTGAGCTGGGCCAGCCGGTGGCTCTCGGGTGCAACGAGCCTCATGCCCATGTCCTCGAGCCCGCCCTGGAGCATCGCGCCGCATGCCGCGTGCCGCGCCCAGGAGCCTTCGAGCCCTTCTGCGAGAAGGACGCCCAGGCCGGCATGCAGGGCAGCCACCATGGGGACCGGTGCGGTGTGGTGGTACATGCGTCCGCCCGCTGCCTCCACATAACGCGAGATGAGCCCCAGATCCAGGTACCACGACTGCGGGCGCTCAACCATGCGGCGTCGTGCCCGCTCGGAGACGGTGATGGGAGCCAGCCCCGGCGGCACGCCCAGGCATTTCTGCGTCCCTGCGTACGCCACATCGACGCCCCAGGCATCCACCTCCAGCTCCATCCCTCCGAGCGAGGTGACCGCGTCCAGCATCAAGAGCGCGTCCCCCTTGCCTGCACCGATCTCGGCGACGTCGTTGCGAACCCCCGTCGAGGTCTCGGCATGTACCAGCGCGATCATCGCGGGAGATGGATGGGCACCCAAGAGCGCCGCGGGGTCGAGTGGCTCGCCCCAGGGGGCCTCGACACGGAGAACCTCCGCTCCGATGCGCGACGCCACCTCGCACATGCGCTCTCCGAAGAGGCCGTTCACCCCGACGACAACCGGGTCACCTGGCCTGACGAAGTTCACAAGCGCAGCCTCCATGCCTGCAGACCCCGTGCCAGACAACGGAAGCGTAAGCGGGTTGGAGGTCCGGAAGGCCCGGCGCAGGAGCTCACAGGTGTCGTCGAGCATTGCGAGGAAGACCGGGTCGAGGTGCCCGGTAATCGGAGCAGAGAGCGCCTGGGTCACCTCTGGGTAGGGGTTGGACGGTCCCGGTCCCATGAGCTGGCGGTCGGCTAGCAGCATGGTCGAATGCTACGGCCAGCCACGCCCCCGGCGCCCGTCCGCACACGAAGCTGCACCACTCCGGTGCCGGGCGGCGGGTGTCAGGCGGCGGGTGTCAGGCGGCAGGTGGCGCACTTCCCTGCGGCGTAGTCTCGTCGGATGCCCGAGCTTGGCCCGGCCATCCCCCCAGTCGCCAAAGACACCGAGCCCCCAGCGGGCCACAGCCCCGCAGCCCACACGTTGCGAATGCTGCACAAGCTTCCACAGGCGCCTCCGTGTGGCCCGGACGCCGCCAGCGACACGGATCGCTACCATCAGTGGCTGATCGAGCGCTACGGTGCTGGCGCCCTGGGCAGGAGCGCTGCGGGGAGCGGGAGCGCTGCGGGGAGCGGGAGCGGGAGCGCCCGCGGCCGGCGGAGATGGGCCATGCGCTCCGCCAGTAGGTCCTCTCCTTCCTTCTGCCTCCTGGTGGCGGTCTGTGAACCCGATCCTCCACTCCTGGAGAGGCTCCTGGCATCGGTGATGAGCCAGGCCTTCCCTCGCTGGGAGCTGCGCCTCGCCGCCATCGGACCCGAGGCGCATCGTGCGATAGACGAAGCCTGCCGCAGGGCCCTGGGGCGCCGCGGCGATCCGCGCGTCGGGACAACAGAGTGCGCCAGGGAAGCCTCGGAGCCCGCCGCGCTGTCGGCCGCCCTGTCGGCCGCCCGTTCGGTGACCCCGCAGGCGGCCATGTCCGTGACCCCGCAGGCGGCCATGTCCGTGACCCCGCAGGCGGCCATGTCCGTGACCCCGCAGGCGGTCCTGCAAGGCGCGAACCCAGGGGGTCTCGTCGGCGTTGTCGGGCAGCACGACTCGCTGTCGCCAAGCGCCCTGGACACCGTCGCCGAGGCGCTGCGCCAGGCACCTGATCCGCCCGGCGTGGTCTACAGCGACGAGGACGAGATCGACGAGGCAGGATCGTTCCTGCGCCCGCGCCTGAAGCCGGGCTGGTCACCGGAGCTCCTGCTCGCTTCACCGTATGTCGGGAGGCTGCTGCTCGTACGACGCGACCTTCTCGCCCAGGCCGGGTGGATGAGCTCCGCTGCCGGTGCACATTGGGAGCACGACCTCATGCTGCGCACCACCGCTGCAGCCACTTCGGTGCTCCACGTGCCCGAGGTGCTCTACCACCGCGCAACAGCGCCCGCCGCTTTCGTCGCTGCCGCCACGGCGGGCACTTCCGGCTCTCCCGGCGTGGCCGAGGTGGCCGAGGTGGCCGAGGAGCCGGGCGCCGGCCTTCATGTCGCGCGAGCTGCTGCCCGTGCGACTTCCGGCTCCCCGACAAGTGCCAGCGTCCAGCCTGACGGGCCTCTCCCACTCGTGGAGCGGGGGCCGCTGCCCGGTACCTGGCGGGTGCGCAGGCCTCTCGGCTCCGCCCCGCTCGTGAGCATCATCGTTCCCTTCCGCGACGGGGCCCCGCTGCTTCGCAAATGTGTCGAGTCGATCCGCGCCACAAAAGGCAGCGTGGACGTCGAGATGCTGCTGGTGGACAACGACAGTCACGAACCGGAGACGAGCGCGCTGATCGAACGCCTCGCAACATGGCCGGAGGTCAGGGTGCTCGAGCATCCGGGCGAGTTCAACTGGGCGACGGTCAACAATGCCGCCGTCGCTTCGGCCAAGGGGGACGTTCTCGCCTTCATGAACGACGATGTCGAAGCGCTGCACGACGGGTGGCTCGAGCGCCTTGTGGAGCACGCGATGCGCCCCGACATCGGAGCTGTAGGGGCTCGCCTGTTGTACCCGGGGGGAGCGCTCCAGCACGCGGGGCTGGTCCTCGGCATGGGCGGTGCGGCAGGCCACGTCCTGCGTGGACTGTCCCCCGGAGAACCGGGGTACCTGGGCATGGCGGTTCTCGGACGCGACT
Organism: Actinomycetes bacterium; assembly: GCA_021801525.1. GTDB lineage: Bacteria > Actinomycetota > Acidimicrobiia > Acidimicrobiales > JAJYXR01 > JAJYXW01. Next base: position 15,298 of record JAJYXW010000163.1, on the reverse strand, counting down.
GCTCTGCCGTGACAGGCGCCTGCATGGTGACCAGGCGAGCAGTGTTCGACGAGCTGAGCGGCTTCGACGAGCGCCTGGCGCTCGACCTGAACGACATCGACTTCTGCCTGCGCCTCGGCCAGAAGGGCTACAGGGTGATCTACGCACCGGAAGCCGAGCTCGTCCATCACGAGGGGCCGAGCCGAGGGATATCGGGGAGCGTGCCAGACATCCTTGCCTTCCTTGCCCGCTGGGAGGGCACCGTGCGCGCAGGGGATCGCTTCTTCAACCCGCATCTCAGCCGGATAGACTGCGGCTGCTCGCTCGCAATGCCCGGTGAGGAGAGATGGTGGAACCACTGGCTGTCGACCCTACGGAGCTGAGCCGCCGCATCGCAGCGGACCCGCTCGCTGCCCGCGGCCCTCTGCAGATGCCACCCCGGCTGCTGGAGCACCCCCTCGGGGCTTCTCTTCCCGAGCAGCCGGCACTCGCCAACCCCGACCTCGCCGCGCTGCACCTGGCCTGGCAGGATCTGCACGACCAGCTGGCCACCCAGAGCGGCGGGGGTATCGCGGCGGGCCGCAGTAGCCGGCGGAGGCTCGGACGTCGATCGCGCAGGCTCGCGAGGATCGCCGAGGAGCAGAACTGTGAGCGCGAGATGATCGGTCACCTGATCCGGCTCACGAATGCTCTCGCAGAGCGCTGCGACGACCTGGCGAAGGCCGTCGGCGAGCTGAGCGGAGCGCTCTGCGATGCGTTTGCCGTGACGAGCGAGGACATGGCCCGTTTAGCCGCAAAGGTCGCCTCGCCGGTTCCCCCCGGCCCTCCAGGTGATCCGATTGACATGGGCAGCGACATGGGCCCCGACATGGGCCTGGAAGGTCCGGCGACTCGAGCGTGACGCGCCGGCACTCACCCTCCCCGAGGGCTGGGAGCTTTACCATCGGGATGCTTTCACGGCACTGGCCTCGACCCGCGGGCGAGCAGGCAGGAGCGGATGCCGCCGCGTTCGTAGCGCCATCGGAGCAGGCATTGGTCGCGCGTTCCATAGCAGGAGCGCTCGCGCTCGTCGGAGACCTGGCCGTGGGTGTGGCAGGCGACCCCGACGCCCCAGCTCGCCCTGACGGTGCCTTCGACCTCTTCGGCATCGGCCGTGCCCGGTCGGGTATGCGGTGGCCGGAACCCGGGGAGGCTGTCTGGCCTGGCGAACCGCCGGCGCTCTGGGTCGTCGACGACGCTTCGGACTCCCACGCGCTCGCAATAGCCGGCGCTTTACCCCAGAGGAGCGCAGATGGCCCTGCTCCCGTTCTTGGCATAGTGCAGGCAGGCAGCACGTCATCGCCACTACCGGAGCTTGCGGAACACCCGGCTGCCGCGCAGCCGGTTGCTGCACAGCCGGTTGCTGCACAGGTGTTCAACGGGCTCGTGGCGGCCACGCAGGTCGGCGCGTCAACAGGCTGGCAGCACGGAAGCGGGGGCGACATGCCTGGCGGCATGCCTGGCGACGTGCCTGGCGGCATGCCTGGCGACACGGAGGCCCGAGTCGACGACGTCGGGCTGTTCCTCCCCACCAACCCGCTGGCAGCACAGAGGCCGTTCCTCGGGTTCGGTCCGGATAGCTACGTCCTCGTCCTCTGCGGCGACAACGATGGCGCCAACGCGCGCTGGCTGGCTGCGGGCCTGGCTCGGCGCCACATGATCACCGTCTACGCAGGCTTCGCAACCGAATGGCAGGGGCGATCCCCGCTCGGCACCCTACCGGTGGGCACCCGTACGGACCTGTGGCGCCTGATGGCGCGTGCGAGCGTGACGGTGGACCTCTCGCCCGGCGAGGTGGTGGCTCGCGAGTGCGTCGAGTCCCTCCTCTACGGCACGCCTATCGTCGTGCCTGCCGGCAGCACCGCAGCGGGGCACGCTGCACGAGGAGGCGGGCTTTGGTACTCGAGCCTGCCAGAGCTCTTCGGCTGCATCGAAGCGCTGGACGACCCGGACACCCGCCTGGCGCTCTCCGAACAGGGGCGAAGCTACGCCACGAGCCGCTACGGCGATGCGGGTTCCTTCGTCGAGCGGGTGGCGCGAGCCGTCGGCGCATCTCCTTCCGGGTCGTGAGCCAACACGCCCTCAGGCGCACTCCTCGGATGGGAGCTGGCCCTGGACCACCAGGTCGGCAAGGTCCGCCGCGGCGGTGCCAGCGGCCCAGCCGGACAGGTCGCTCACGCCGATGTTGCTGTGCACGATTCCGGGGAATAGGTCGCCCACCGCATCCTCCACGTCGCCTCGGCGCCTAGCGAGAACGGGCAGCAGCGCACCGCCAGAGGCCGCCTCGGCTTCCCCGGTCGCAACTTCGTTGGCGGCAGCCAGGCGCTCGCCGATGCGGGTGGCGAAAGCAACCAGGAAGGACCGCCGATACGACGGCCGGCGCACCCGGTGAGGAGACGACGCGCCCCCAGGAGCTCCACGCGACAGAGCCGACATCCTACGGGTGGCCTGGACCAGCAATGACGTGAAGAGCACCTCGCTCCCCTCGAGGTCGTCAGGGTGGCCGACGACGGTGACGAAGCCCAGGCGCGTCGAAGCAACCGCCTTGCACCTGTTTGCCTCTGCCACCACGGATAACAGGAGGCACTTCGCCGGGAGGTAGGGATCGTCCACCCATACCCGCCTGGCCGCCACCCGACCCCGGCCCGACTCCTCACCTGCCCCCTGGATTGCGCGCTCGAGATTGTGGCGCGCGATCAGCTCCTGAGCCTTGGCCATGAACGTGTCCGCCTCCTCGGGGAACTCACTCGACTCGGCCTTGGCGAGCATGGAGCGGACCTTGGAGAGAATGGCGGGGTCGCCCATTCCTCCCGGGCCCCCTCCCGAGCCGTCGCCTGAGCGTGCGCCGAAGGAGGCCAGGTCGGGTATGCCGGGCAAGTGCACGAGGAACCCGAGGGCGCGCAGTGCCGCTGCGAGTGCGTCAGGCCACGAAGCCTCTGCCGGGTCGAGGGCGAGCAGGCGTGCCTCCGCCAGGGGGCCCTCGACTTGCTCCTCCCAGCGGTCCCGCACGCTTGGCGCCGCGGCGCTGGACCACACGTCGCGGATGGCGCCGAGCGCACAGGCGGAGGCGTCGGAGCTCACCTTGCGGCGCAGCACCTGGTGAAGATCGACCGGCTCCCACCCGTGGCGCAGCGCGAGCACGACGTAAGAGCGCAGCAGCTCCCCCAAGCGACCGGCGACGATCTCCCTGCCCCCTTCGAAGCCCGCGCCCGCCGCCAGCAACCCGGTCATCGCGGCGAGCTCGCTGTCCTCCATCCCCTCGCAGTCCGCGTGAGCAGCCGTCAATATGAGCTCGTCGACAGCCTCCCTGGAATTCGCCCTGCCGAAAGGTCCGCCGGTGCCGCTCCATCGAGAATGGCTATGGCTATGGCCAGGATCGCCCGCCCGGCCTCCGCCTGCGCGACCACTGCCAGTCGGCATGATCCTGCGTTGCTGATCCTGGCGCCTGGCTTTCTTCGTCCGGCGCCGCTCGCGGTTCCTCGTTCCCATCGACGTATCATGGCGCAGCGGTGTGACGCTCCTCGCGGATGCCCTCTGACCTGGCCTTCCGGGCGCCGCCACCGCAGGCACCGATCTTCCCGGAGTCGTAGGTGCCGATCTTCCGGGCGCCGCGCACGGTGCATCTCCTCCGGGGGGAGCTTTCCCGAGCGGTAGCGCTCTCTCCGTGAGATAATCGCGCGAGCACGTAGGCGAAGCGGCGGTACTGCACGTGTTCCAAACATGGACGGCTGGCCTGGCGATACGGCGGCAGGTGCCCCGATGCAAGCGTGTGAGCAGGGTCACGCGAGGCACAAGCCCGCATCGAGCACCACAAGGAGGAACCATGACGGCACCAGGCTCCTACCCGGCAGCCACCGAGCAGCATCCGGTCCAGGTGAGCATACAGAGATCGGCGCAGATGTCGAGGGTGCTCGCACTGTTCAGCATCCCGTTCTTCATCGGGCGATTCGTACTGCTCGTCCCGGTGCTGATAGTGCTCTACGTGCTGAGCATCGTCCTCGCTTTCGTAGCCTGGATAGGCCAGTGGGCCGTGCTCTTCACGGGCGCGTATCCCGAAGGCATGCACCGCTTCCTCTCGGGCATCGTCCGCCTTAACACGAGGGCAATGGCCTATCTCTACGGGCTCACGAACACCTACCCCGGGTTCAGCCTGGACGCTTGAAGAAGCGGGCCAGGCGCCCCAGGTTGCGGATCGGCGCAGTCACGCGCCAGCCTCCCGGGAGTCTCCCAAGCGTGTCCTGGCGCCGCCTTCCGCACCTCGACCGGGCATAGCTCCAGCCCAGGGCACATGTACACATATACACTCCTTGCACCTTCCACCTCTCGGAGTGTTCCGTGTGGCAGGCTGAGCCGATGTCCCTGGCACCCCGACTCTTCGATGACGAGCCCGACGTCGTCCGCCGTGGGCCTTCGCACGAGCCGTTCGGACTAGAGACCAGGTACGACGCAGCCTTCGTCGCGGCGCTCGCGCTCCGTGAGAAGCAGATTCAGCAGAAATACCGGCCGATCATCGGCATCCACAAGTGGTTCGCTAGGCGGCCAGGAAGCGTCTTCAGGAGTCTCATGCTTTCTGAGTACGTTGACGAACCGCTCTCCGAGTCGTACTGGCAGAGCAACGATGTCGCGGCCACTATCGCGGACCCCTTCATGGGAGGGGGAACCTCGATCTTCGAGGCGCTACGGCTGGGCTGCGGGGTCGTCGGCTGCGATATCAACCCGATGGCGTACTGGCTGGTCAGACAGGGCGTCCAGCCACTCGACCTCGATGGGTTCCGGACGGCAGCCGAGCACGTAGTGTGCCAGACCGAGGAAGTCGTCGGCCGCTACTACCGGACGGCGTGTTCCGGGTGTGGGGAAGACGCTCCGGTCAAGTACTTCTTCTGGGCCAAGACCTGTGCATGCCCAAGCTGCGGCGATGACGTCACCCTGTTCCCGGGATACCGCCTCGCCGAGGCTATTCGACACCCCCGGGAGGTGTACCACTGTCCCGCCTGCGATGCGCTCTGCGAGGTGGAGCCGAACACGAAGCCCGAGTGCCCCCGGTGCCACCTGCTCCTGGAACACGGCAACGTCCGGCGGGGCAAGGCCGAGTGTCGAAGCTGCTCGACCGTCTTTCCGTTCGCAGGTGAGCTGGCAATGCCTCCCGAGCACCGACTCTTCGGACTGGAGTACCAGTGCCCGACGTGCTACCCCATGGCTCCGGGACGACAGTTCAAGACGCCGGATGCAGCAGACCGCGAACGCTACGAGTCGGCTGCAACGACCTTCCGTGAAGTTGGCCGCACCCTGACGATCCCCGACGACACGATTCCAGCCGGGGACGAGACGAACCGGCTCCATCGCTGGGGATACCACCGCTACCGCGACATGTTCAATGACCGGCAGCTCCTCGGCCTCGGGCACCTTCTCCAGAACATCGCGAGCGTGCAGGACATGGCCGTCCGGCATGCCCTTGCCACCGTGTTCAGCGACTTCCTCCGGTACCAGAACCTCCTCGGCCGCTATGACACCTACGCCCTCAAGTGTCAGGACATCTTCAGCGTCCACGGGTACCCAGTCGGCCTGATCGTCTGCGAGGACAGCCTCCTTGGCATCCCGGGAGTGGGCTCAGGCTCCTTCGTCCACTTCGTCGAGAAGTTCGCTCTTGCCAAGACCTATGCCAAGAGACCGTACGAAACGCGGATTTCGGCATCCAAGAAGTCGCTCGTCCACATGATGAGTGAACGCATCGAAGCCCCACTCATCAGCCGCGAGCCCGCCTCCGGCGAGCGGACCGCATGGCTTATCTGCGAGCCGTCGCAGACGCTCGACCTTGCACCGAAGAGCTTGGACGGTGTGTTCACCGACCCTCCGTACTTCGACAATGTGCAATACGCCGAGTTGATGGACTTCTGCTTCGTGTGGCTTCGCAAGCTCATCGGCGGCGACGTCCCCGAGTTCGTCCGAGCTACGACCCGGACCGAACATGAGCTCACCGGAAACGACACCCTCGGGCGCGACCTGGAGAACTTCACGGCGGGCCTCAGCAACGTCTTCTCGAAGATGGCCGCAGCCCTAAAAGACGGTGCCCCCCTGGTCTTCACCTACCACCACAACGAGCCGACTGCCTACGCCCCACTCGTCGTTGCCCTCCTCGATGCCGGGCTTACGTGCACGTGGGTCCTTCCTGCTCCGGCAGAAATGACCGCCTCCCTCCACATCGCGGGGACGAAGTCTTCGATCCTCGACTCCGTTTTCGTCTGTCGCGATCGCAAATGGACGAGCCGCCGCCATGTGCTCGATCACCTCTGGAAGCGGCCCATCGGCGAGCGCATCACCGATGACGTCACCCGGATGGCCGAGGCGGGTTATCGGTGCACCGAGGGTGATCGGCAGTGCCTCCGTGCAGGCCATATCGCTTCGGACGCTGTCCGCAAGCTCAGCAAGGAGTGGGCGTCCGCCACGCCGCTCGCCGGACGGATCGCCCGCGTCCACGAGTGCATGGCCGCAGTGACGCGAGGCACTGCCTGACGCATGCCAGCCCCCATCCGTCCGTACCAGCTCACGGCAAGCGAGCTCGTCACCCGGCTCGACGAGATGGTTGCCGTCACCTTCGACGACCTCACGAGCCAGTTCATGCTCTTGCCTCGTGGGCCATCGTTTCTCACCTACGAGGAGTTCCGCGACGGCTATGAAGTGCTTCGGATCGAGACGAGTGGCTTCGAATCCCTGACGCCCGAGAAGTGCTGGAAGGCGCTTCGCAAGAACGCACTGGCCTTCACCGTACTCCGGACGATTCTCGGAGTATCCCCTCCGGAGTGGCAGGACCTCACGAACGAAGAGACCGGCTCGCCACTTCCCCCGAACACTGCCAGGATGCTCGACGGACGGGCCAAGCGCGACCCTTCCTTCTTCGCCAAGCCGACTGCGCTCGTCGTACAGCGTGTGACAGACATGCTCAGGACTGCGTGCAAGCTCCTCGCCACCGGACCCGAACTTGCACCCGACGGTCTTGTGCACCGGCTCGACAAGTTCGACACTGCACAGGGCGCGGCAGGCATCAGCCATGCAGCACAGACGCATGTTCCCTATGCCGTTCTGCTCTACGAGCGCTTCCTCGGCCGTCCGTACGCGAGCCACAGGGATGCAGTCTCCGAGCTCGTCGGCGACGTGATGGAGAGCGCGATCGAGGCGCAGCTTCAGCAGGCTCGCATCCCCTTCCGGAAAACAGGCCGGGCCGAGCGTGTCCCCGGCTTCGATCAGGCGCCAGACTTCTTCATCCCCGACGAGATCGCACCTGGCGTCATCGTCGAGGCGAAGATCACCGGAGACGACGGCACCGCCCGCGACAAGGTCGCCCGTATCCTCCGCCTTGCGCACATGCGCGATGAACGTGAGGCCAACGGTAAGCCTGCCTACCAGGTGGTTGCCTGCATTGACGGACGAGGCTTTGGCGTACGACAGCAGGACTGCAAGGACCTCCTCAAAGCCACCCGCGGCAAGCTCTTCACCGCGAACACCCTCGGGGATCTCATCTCCTACACCGACCTCGCGCAGTACATGCCCGCACCGTAAGCCGCGCTTCCGACGGCCCTATCCATCCAGGGTGCCACTGCTGTCACTACGTGAAACCCAGGTCACTCGGTGAGCTCGACTCCGTCGCGGCTACGGCCGTTGGTCCTCACGGCTCAACTGGCCCTGTCGCAGTGGCGGCTGATGTACTCGTCGAAGGCTTCCCGTCCAACGTCGGCCAGCCGGCGGCCCTGACCGGCGGCGATCTTCTCGAGAGCGGCCCGGGTGGCCGGCTTTACCCGAACGGTCAGGTTCGGGGTGTGGTCCTTCTCGCCGGTGATGGAGGGGCGGCCCCGGCCCCGTACCCGGTAGTGGTAAGCCATGGCCTCTTCGGCCATCTCCTCGGCTAGCTCGTTGGTCAGGCGCTGCCCGTTGGGCAGGTAGATCTCCTTGGTGTCGAGGTCGATGTCGGGGCCGATGGGCGGCAGCTGGACGTCTCGGTGTCGCGGGCTCATGGCTGCTCCTTCCGGTAGCGGGTTGGCATGACGTGAATCACGAGCCAGCAGTCGGGCCGCTCGATGGCGACGATCTCGAGTCCTCGGCCCCGCTCGTCCTCGCCTGTCCAGGTGCGCCGGCAGACCCGGGTGGCGACGTCGGTACTTTCCACCGGCTCCGCCGTGGCGATGACGTGGCGGGCGCTGGCCCGGCAGCACTCCCCCCTTGGCGCTTGGCCGAAGTGGGGGTTCAGCCTGGACGCTTGAAGAAGCGGGCCAGGCGCCCCAGGCTGCGGATCGGAGCAGTCACGCGCCAGCTGGTCGATCCACGAAGATCTTCGAGCTGAGCACGAGCATCTTGGAGGGCGGTGTCGAGCGCCTCGTTGTGGCGGGCGATCTGACCGAGGCGCTCCTCGGCTTCGGCCAGCCGCTTGCCTGCCTCGGCTCGGTCGTGGACGGCATCGCGCACCATGGCGAGCTGGCCTCGTCCGAGCAGGAAAGGGGCCGAGTCGAGCTTCGACACGACCGACGCGTGCGCAGCATGCCACTCGTGGTCCGCATGGACCGTGGAGGAGCTCTCCCCGACACGCCAGCGGCGGTACAGGGCACCGACGACCGGTGCGTCGGCAACGCCACACATCGAGGCGGCTCGCAGCAGGAGGTCCCAGTCCTCGAGCACCGGAAGGGACTCGTCCCATCCCTGGCCCATGTCTACGACGAACGAACGCGGAAGGGCAAACCCGCTCGGCGGGGTGCGGTTCTCCCATAGGTGCTCGAGAAGGTCGAAGCGCATCGGATATGGGCAACGCGGCCGGTCGACAGGCTCGTACCCGTCCTCGCCGTCCCAGGCTCCGTGCCTCTCCTCTACCCATTGCTCCGCGACGCCCAGCCGCAGCACCTTGCCCGGATGGCGCGAGGCCAGGCGCTTCAGCTCCCCGACCCAGCTGCCGAGTGCCACGTCGTCGTCGTCGAGCACCGCCAGGTAGCTGCCCCTGGCCACCAACGCCCCGGCGTTGAGTGGCCGGGAGCGCCCGCCGCCGCACACCTCGACTAACCGGACCCTCTTGGAGAACGACTCGTGGTGCTCGCGCACGAGCAGCTCGATCAGGGCCCGCTCGTGCTCCCCGACGTCGTGGCAGAGCACCAGCACCTCGAAGTCGGTGCAATCCTGTGCAGCAAGCGACAACATGGTCTCCGCGAAGGTGTGCCACCTCTTGCCCTGGGTGCGCACGAGAACCGACAAGAACGGCGCCGGCTCGAGCTCCGTCTCGGGTGAAGCGTCCGGCGCAGGCTCGACAGCCCGCTCGACAGCCGACTCGGAGGCCGACTCGGAGGCCAGCGGCCCATCGCTCACGTCCGCAGCCTGTGCGGGACCAGGGAGGTAGGCGCGCACGAACTGGTTCACGAACGCCCCCGGCGACGCAGCAGCGCGCACTTCACGGAGCAACCGGCCAATCGGTGTGTGAGGCACCAGAGCGACGAGACCGGGCGGGAAGTGCTGGTCGCTCTGGCTGAGCTCGAAATCGCGCCTGGCCACCTCGCGCCAGCCGGCGGCTCGCATCGTCTCGTCGAGAGAAGCTCCCGAGAAGAACCGCACGTGGGTCCGATCGAGCAGCCCTGTCGGGGTCATCTCGAAGCGGCCCAGCAGCAGCTTCACGGCGACGTCGACATGAGTGACGTTGGGGATGCTCACCACGAGCGGCACAGAGCCATGGTCGAGAGAGAAGCGATGCAGCGCTCGGAGCACCTCGTCGGCATTGGGCAGGTGCTCGAGGGAGTCGAGCATGAGGATCCCGGCCACCTCGCGACCGGCCAGCGAATCCTCGACCTCTGCAATCACTTGATCGAGGTGCCCGAGATCCCCGACGATTGCCGCCATCGAGCGTGCGGCTAGGTCCTTCACACCGGCGGGCTCCGAGTCCACCCCCAGATAGTCGAGGCCCAGCTCGCGAATGGGCTCGGCTACCGCACCAAAGCCGCACCCGAGGTCCACTACCACTTCGCCCGAGCCGCGGCAGTGCGAGCCTACGAGGGCCACGACCTCGGCATAGGGGGTGCGATCGCCGAAGGCGAAGTGGTAGCGCTCCTGGCGTCTGTGCTCTTGGCGTCTGTGCTCTTGGCGTCTGTGCTCAGGCACGGCCTTGCTCCTCGAGGAGGCTATCAATCACGGTAGCTGAACCTGTGCTCGGCGAACTGGTCCTCCACGAACTCTGCGACCTTCCCCTCGGGGTCGAGGGCGTCCGGCATCCGGTGGCGCCTCTGGCGCTCGCGCATCTCCGCCGCTACGGCTTGGAGGAGCTCGTCGCCGGAGGACTCGAGATCCTTCAGGTTGCGTTCGGCCACATCGGGCCGGGAATAGCGCCACGGCAGGAGCACCGCAGCCTCGGCCGCGTAGCGCCGTTCCGCCTCTGTGACGTGGAGAACGCCGTCGGGGGTCAACCGCTTGTCGTGGAAGAAGCGCGCTGCGGGGCGATGGACTATCCGCCAACCTGCCAGGCGTGCCCTCCACGAGAAGTCCACGTCGTCCCCGTAGAGGAAGAAGAGGCTCGGGTCGAACCCCCCGGTATCCTTGACTACCGCCGCACGAGCGAGGAAGCACGCGCCGCAGGCCCACCCGGTGTCCCCTGACACCGGGTGATGGACCTTGGGATGCTCGACGGGGATCTGGCGCCCTTCGATGACTCCTATCGAGGTATCACCAAGAGGAGCCACGAGCTCGCAGATCAGCCTGGGGCCCGCGTAAGTGTCAGGGTTCAATACGAGCACCAAGTCCTCGACCATGCCCTCGAAGAGCCGGTTGTGCCCTCCCGCAGATCCGAGGTTGTCGCCAAAGTGCTCGTAGGACACTGCGTCGAAGGCGCTGCCGACGAGCCAGCTCGCGAGCAAGTCGGGCTCCGTCAGCACCGGGCGAGGCGAGGAGTCCCCGATGGCCACCACCGCCCTGCCTATGCAGGATCGCTTGCGCGCGAGCTCGGACGCCGTTGCGACTGCCTGGAGGCAGCGGCCGAAGGACTCCTGGTCGTTGCCGTAGAGCACGAACTGCACCCGCAGGGACGGGGCGCCGCTTCGCTCGGACGCTGGAGCATCTCCTGAATGACGATCTTCCTCGCTCGGGGACCGGGCCACGACGCCCAAGGATAGAAGACACGCCCGGCCAAGTGCGCGATCCTCCGGAAAGAGCGCTCCTGGCGCGACTCGCCGAGGCTTGGTCAGCTGGCCAGGACGCTCGCAACCAGCCCGTCGAGGATGTCGTCCTCCGACACGAGGCATTCGCCACGCCCGAACGCCTCCATCACCGACACGAGAACCACGAGCCCGCCAACTATCACGTCCTCCCTGCCTGGCACCATCCCTGGGTGCCTGAGGCGGCGGGCAGAGCTCTCCGAGGACAGGCGCGAGAGCCACTCCCGCACCTCGTCGATCGAGAGGACAGCGTGGTGCACCTTCGCACGGTCGTAGCGCTCGATCCCCCGAGCGAGACACGCAAGCGTCGACACCGTGCCCGCAAGCCCGATCAACCTGCTCAGGCCCCCATGCGTCCCGCTAACCGGCAGCCCGGCGCCAGGCGCACAGCTTGCCGGGCTGCAGATCTTCTCCACAGCGGGGGCGAGCGCCGCGCCAACCACGCGAACGGCATCGTCGAGCTCTCCGGCAAGTGGAGGGTCGTGGTGGAAGCATCTCTCGGTAAGGCGCACGCATCCTACGTCCATGGACACCACCCTCGGTTCTTCCCATCCATCGACCCCGCCGGGCTTCGTGCTGCCGGCGGGCACTCCCGCCACCAGCTCGGTAGATCCTCCCCCTATGTCGACGACCAGCTCCACCGTGGGCCCGTCAGCTCGGCCCGCGCCGTAGCCCGCGCCGTAGCCCGCGCCTTGGCTTGCGGCATGGCCCGTGCCTTGGCCCGCGCCTTGGCCTGGGGCGGCGGCGCCGGCATTTCCTCGGGGCGTGAGTGCCGGTAGGTGCGCGGTCGCACCCGCGAAGGAAAGCCTCCCCTCCTCGACGCCGTCCAGGACCTCGGGGAGGAGCCCTGTCGCATCCTCGGCCGCCGCGAGAAGTTCGCCGGCGTTGGTTGCGTCGCGCACAGCGGAGGTCGCGACCAGGCGACCGCGGCGCACTCCGAGCGAACGCATGCGCTCCCCGTACTCTCGGAGCACTGCGAGAGTCCGAGCGACGGCATCGGGCGCCAGCCTGCCGCTCGAATCGACTCCCTGGCCCAGGCGGGTTATCCGCATGAGCCGTTCCAGCACCTCCCCTGCGGGGTCGACGACGAGCAGCCGGGTGGAGTTGGTGCCGCAGTCGATGGCAGCCACAGGCCCCGAGCCGTCCTCCGGCACACGACGAGGAGGGTCCTCATCCAGGCCTGCTGCCCGGCTCCATCCGTTGCTCGGCATGCTCCTCATCTACCACATACAGAGCGGTATCGATACCGAGCCATCCGGCGACGAGCAGCCCAACCGGGTCCTCACCACCGGCCAGGTGCCAGGCCAGATGCGCGTGCAGGCACTTGACACCCCGTCGCGTGCCGCCCACGCCGCCCGAGGGACGCGGGCCGCTATGGCCGGCATGGCCTGCAGCGAGAATCCTGTCGCGCTCGGCGGCGTAGCGTTCATGAGAGGCGATCAGCTCGCCGGGGTCCACGCCCGCCTCAGCGCGTCTAACCCCTCCCTCGGACTCCAGGCGGCTCACCCTGCTCCTCAGATCCGGGGCGACCAGCCAGTAGAGGGTCGGCATGGGGGTGCCGTCATAGAGGAGCGGGTCGTTCGCGATCACGACGGGAGCGCCATCAGGTGCGCGTACTGCAACCCTGTAGCCACCCGCGGGACGCCGCCCGAGCGCCGCTTCCACCGCGGCCGCATCCTCGCCTGCGGTATATGCAGCGATCAGCGCCAGAACTCCAGGCTGTGGAGTACCCTCTGCCAGAAGCCACTGGCCGGTGATCGCGTCTTCGGACGTCCGTTGCTCGAGCCGGCAGACGGACCTCCACCGCTTGGTGCAGGCAGGCCGGCCGAGCCGGAGGGAAGGCCGCCGGGGGCCACCGGCGGCCCCGTTAGAGGTGCTGCTCCGGTCCCCGACCCCGGTGCGCTCCCAGACGGCGGGAGCACGTCGTACGCCTTCACTCCCGAGTGCACCAATCCGAACTCCTGGTGGGCGATCTCGCCGACCGTGGCAGGGTCGGACAGGCGCCTCGCCTCGGCCGAGAGCAGGCTGTCGGAGGCGTTCACCCGCCTCAGCTGGGCTGCAGTCGACGCGAGAGCCCGGCGCTGGGACAGGAGCTCTGACACAGGAAAGCTGGTGCTCACCACCAGCGCCGCGAGGAGCAGGCACGCCAGGAGCACCAATCGGGATCGCTTAGCGGAGCTCGCCTTCCCGGACGATCCCTTCCCGGGCGAGGACCCATTCCCGGAGGACGCCGCCTTCCTGGCAGACCCTGCCTTCCCGGACGACAACCCCTTCCCGGACGACCCCATCCGACCGGCGGAGCGCTGCCCGCCAGCCAGAGCGGCACCCGGCCTGACCGGCCTACCGGGCCTGGTAGAGCGAGCCGAGCGGTGCGATCGAGCCGAGCGGTGAGATCGTGGCGAACCGGTGCCCCGCCCCGGCCTGACCGGCCGGGCGGCCGCTGTCCTGCTCCGCCGGTCAGAGGAGCTCACGTCCCGCGCTTCGCGCGCCGCTTCGCGCCGGTAATCGATGCTCCGCCCAGGTACGCAGCGGACTCTCCGAGCTGCTCCTCGATGCGGAGCAACTGGTTGTACTTGGCCACACGATCGGACCTGGCAGGCGCGCCGGCCTTTATCTGACCACAGTTGGTGGCCACCGCGAAATCGGCAATTGTGGTGTCCTCCGTCTCGCCCGAGCGGTGCGAGACCACTGCTGCGTACCCGGCGCGCGAAGCGTCTTGCATGGTGTCGAGCGTCTCGGTGAGGGTGCCGATCTGGTTCAGCTTCACCAGGATCGCGTTCGCGACACCTCTCTCCACTCCCGCTGCGAGCCGCTCGCGGTTGGTGACGAAGACGTCGTCGCCGACGATCTGGACCCGGTCCCCGAGGGCCGCAGTGATCATCTCCCACCCCTCCCAGTCGTCCTCGGCCATCGGGTCCTCCAAGGAGACGATCGGGTAGCGATCGCACAGGTCGACGAAGTAGGCGACCATCTCCTCGATCGCGAGAACGCGATCCTCACCGGCGAGCACGTAGCGCCCGTCCTTCCACAGCTCGCTCGCCGCCGGGTCGAGGGCGATGGCGACCTCCTCGCCCGGAGATCGCCCGGCGGCCTCTATCGCCTCGACGAGCACCACAACCGCCTCCTCGCTCGAAGCCAGGTTCGGAGCGAAACCCCCCTCGTCGCCGACCGTCGTGGAGAGGCCCCTTGCGGCCAGCACCTTGCGGAGCGAGTGGTACGTCTCCGCTCCCCAGCGCAGCGCCTCCGACCACGACGCCGCACCCACCGGCGTGATCATGAACTCCTGCAGGTCGACGGAGTTGTCGGCATGCACGCCGCCGTTCAGCACGTTCATCTGGGGGAGCGGAAGCACGTGGGCGTTCAGGCCGCCTATCCACCTGAAGAGCGGCAGCCCGGCCTCCTCGGCGCCAGCGCGCGCCACGGCAAGCGACACGCCAAGGATCGCGTTGGCTCCCAGGCGGCTCTTGCCGGGAGTGCCATCGAGATCGATCATCGCATTGTCCACGGCGCGCTGGTCGAGAGCGTCCATGCCCTCGAGGGCGGCAGCTATCTCACCGGTCACATGCGAGAGCGCTCCGAGGACGCCTTTTCCCCCATAACGCGCATCCCCGTCGCGCCACTCCACGGCCTCGTGACTGCCGGTCGAGGCACCCGACGGCACGATCGAGCGGCCGGTAGCACCGGATTCGAGGAGAACCTCCACCTCTACGGTGGGGTTGCCCCGCGAGTCGAGTACTTCCCTGGCATGCACTTGCTCGATAGCGCTCATAGTGCTTACAAACGCTACTCCTTCGCGGCCAGCTCACCGCGGAACCTCAGGGCGCTGGCACGCAGTGCGGCCTCGGGATCGACCCCGAGAGCGCTCGCCAACCTCGCAAGCGACAGCAGTGCATCCCCCGCCGCGCGCGCCCCCGCCGCGCGCGCCCCCGCCGCGCTCTCCCCCGCCGCGCTCTCCCCCGCCGCGCGCTCGTCCGGCTCGTTGGCAGCACCCCCGGACTCCCCGCTCGAGGCGCCCGGCTCCCGCTGCCCTACCAGGCGAGCCATTTGCTCGACCGAGTCGACTATGCGCTTCGCTTCCTCCTCTGCCCCATCGAGCGGGTAACCGACGGCGG
>JAJYXW010000164.1 GCA_021801525.1 Actinomycetes bacterium | reverse complement strand
AAGGCCCGCCGCAGCGCTCCGGGGTGGCTTCGCCGGCAGCTCCGCCGGCGCGACGCCACCTGCAGGTTCCCCGGATGCGAGCGCACCCGCCTTCTACACGCCCACCACATCCGGCACTGGGCTTCGGGCGGACCGACCGAGGCCTCGAACTTGGTGTTCTTGTGCTCCCGTCACCACCGCTTCGTCCACGAGGAGGGCTGGGTGATATCGGGGGATCCTGCCTCGGAGCTGAGCTTCACATCCCCTGGAGGGCGGTCTTTCCCGAGTCGCCCCGTGCCGCTTCGCCCCGACTTGGCCACCCGCATCTTCGGCCCCGACCCGCCCAGCCCAGACCAGCCCAGACCAGACCCACCGCGCCCAGACCCACCACCACAGGGCAGCGCCTGATGGCCGCGTGGAGAAAGCGGCCTGTCACCCGACCGAGCCGGCTGGCGGAGGGCGCTGGACCGGTCGGGTGCAAGCCAGCAACAGGGAAACGTCGCGCGAGCGCGGTTCTTGCGCGGGCGGTTCTTGCCCGGGCGGTTCATGGTGGCAGCGGGTTCGTGGCGCGCTCGCCGGCACGCCTGAGGGCAAGGCGCACCATCTGGGCGAAGGCTTCGGGATGGCTCAGGTGAGCGCCATGGCCTGCGCCGGGTATCTCGAAGAGCTCTCCATAGGGAGCGCCGGCGGCAAGTGTGGCGGCCGCGCGCCTGTGGTGGGGCACGGACTTGCCTCCTCGGCCGAACACGGCGGGCACGGTAATCCAGGCAGGGTCGAAAGGAACGCCTCCCCGGCGGATACCCGCAAGCTCGGCCAGGAGCGCCGGCCCATCCGCGCGCCGCTCGTCGCGGTCGCGCTCGGTCAAACGATCCCAGGCCGCTTCTCCTACCATGCGCTTGAAGAAGCCTTCGGCGAACGTCGTCGGGTCCTCGCCGTCGAGGGGAGCCCGGGAGCGCTGTGGCCACCACTCGCACCAGGGAAGGGGTGGTTCGTAGGCCACGACGGCCCTTACCGCTGCAGGATCGAGAATGGCCGCTCCGATGGCCACGTCCCCGCCGTAGGAGTGGCCGACGACCACAGATGGTCTCCCGTCGACGATCCCCAGAAGGTCGTCGACGTGCCCGGAAAGCTCAGCCGGGGGTCCTGCCGGGGCCACTGTCGAGCGCGAGCGGTGGTATCCCCTGCGGTCGTAGGCGATCACGTGCATGTCGCCGAGCCGGCGAAGCACTCTGGTGAAGCTGGTAGCGCGGTCGAGGGATCCATGCACGAGCACGACGAGCAGTGCGGGATCGGATCCGCCTGCTGTGGCGTGGTGCTCGATCGAGAACAGGGTTTCTCGTGTGGCGTGAATCCGGCTGCCTGGCACGGCGCGACCCTACAGGCTTCCCGATAGGCTCCAACCCAATGGACGATCCTCTCACCGAGCAGGCAGGAAAAGACACTAGATGGGACGGCTCTCACGCGGGAGCGTTCGGTCCGAACGCCTGGCTGGTCGACGACATGGCGGAGCAGTACCGCATGGACCCCATGTCCGTGAGCGAGAGCTGGCGCGATTTCTTCGCGGGCCCGGCCCCGGCCCCGGTCCCGGTCACTGCCCCGGCCACTGCCCCGGCCCCGGCCCAGGCCACTGCCCCGGCCCCGGCCCCGGCCACTGCCCCGGCTCCGGCACGAGCTGCGCAGCAGGCCGAGCTGCTCCGGGGCGCGCCGGCGCGGCTTGCCTCGAACATGCAGGCCTCCCTGTCCGTACCCACTGCGACGAGCGTGCGCAGCGTCCCGGCAAAGCTCCTCGAGGTGAACCGCTCCGTGTTGAACGGCCACCTGGCGCGTACGTCCGGGACGAAGGTCAGCTTCACTCATCTGATCGCCTACGCAGTGGTGAAGGGCCTGCAAAGGGTGCCGGCCGTGAGCTCCTCCTACGTGGAGGACGCCAACGGCAAAGGCGCTCCCGGGGTCGTCCACCACGAGGCAATAGGACTTGGACTGGCGGTCGACGTGGAGCGCTCCGACGGCTCACGGAGCCTCCTCGTGCCGGTGGTGAAGGACGCTGGTTCGCTCGGCTTCCGCTCCTTCCTCGTCGCCTACGAGGAGCTGGTACGCAAGGTTCATACGGGCAAGGCGACGCCCGACGACTTCACCGGTGCGACCGCGACGCTAACCAACCCGGGAACCCTGGGGACGGTTCAGTCGGTCCCGCGGCTCATGCCCGGACAGGGCGTGATCGTAGGCGTGGGGTCCATCGGGTTCCCCGCCGAGCTGCAGGCGGCCGACCCGAGGGCGCTCGCCTCCATCGGTGTCGGCAAGGCGGTGGTACTGACCTCTACCTACGACCACCGGATCATCCAGGGAGCGGAGTCGGGCCTGTTCCTCGCCTACGTCGCCGAATGCCTGACCGGAGGACATGGCTTCTACGAGGACGTGTTCTCGTCCATGGATGTGCCCTACGAGCCGGTCCACTGGCGACCGGACGTGAACCCCCCCGGCGACGTGCGCCACCACCTTGCGAAGCAGGTGCACGTGCAGAACCTCGTGAACATGTACCGCGTACGCGGGCACCTGATCGCCGATCTCGACCCGCTCGCCGCCGAGGCGCCGCCTTTGCACCCCGAGCTCGATCCCCTCACCTACGGACTGACGCTTTGGGACCTAGACCGCGAGTTCTTCGTCGACGGGCTGGCAGGCCGCGAAGTGATGACGCTGGGCGAGGCGCTCGACATCCTGCGTGATGCGTACTGCCGGACGCTGACGGTCGAGTACATGCACATCCAGCACCCCGAGCAGAAGCGCTGGATCCAGGAGCACGTGGAAGGCGTTCCTGCGACGCTCGGCACCGGCGAGCAGCGTCATGTGCTCGACCGGCTGAACGCGGCGGAGGCCTTCGAGCGCTTCCTCCACACCCGTTACGTCGGCCAGAAGCGCTTCGGCCTCGAGGGGGGCGAATCGGCGATCGTCGTTCTCGACGCCGTGCTCGATGAAGCCTGCTCGGCCGGCTTCTCGGGGGTCGTGATGGGGATGTCGCATCGCGGCCGCCTCAACGTGCTGGCCAACATCGTGGGCAAGTCCTACGGCGAGATCTTCCGGGAGTTCGAGGGGGACATCGACCCTGATTCGGTCCAGGGGTCCGGTGACGTGAAGTACCACAAGGGAGCGACGGGGAAGTTCGTCGGGCGCTCGGGCCGTGAGCTCACGGTCGCCCTCGCCTCCAACCCTTCGCACCTCGAAGCCGTCGACCCGGTGGTCGAAGGCATGACGCGGGCCAGGCAGGACCGCGACTCGTCGGGCCGGCCGTTCAACGTGCTGTCCGTCCTCGTCCACGGCGATGCCGCCTTCGCCGGCCAGGGCGTGGTAGCGGAGACGCTGGAGATGTCCCAGCTGGCCGGGTACCGCACGGGCGGGACCGTCCACCTGGTCGTGAACAACCAGCTCGGTTTCACCACAGCGCCCGAGTCGGCCCGCTCGTCGGTCTACCCGACAGACGTCGCGAAGACTATCCAGGCACCGATCTTCCATGTGAACGGCGACGATCCGGAGGCCTGCCTCAGGGCGGCGCGGCTCGCATTCGGCTTCCGGCAGGCATTTCACAAGGACGTCGTGATCGACATGGTCTGCTACAGGCGTCATGGCCACAACGAGGGCGACGACCCGAGCTACACCCAGCCGAAGATGTACTCGATCATCGACGTGCACAGGTCGGTCCGCAAGCTCTACACGGAGGCGCTGGTGCGCCGGGGGGACATAACAATGGAGGAGGCCGAGAAGGCCCTCGAGGACTTCCAGGCGCGCTTGGAGATGGCCCTCGACGAGACCAGGCAGGCGTCGGCTCCCCGCCCCAGCACCCTGGCGCCATTGGCCGAACGCGAGCCAGCGCTCCCGGCGCCGGACACCGGGGTGGAGCGCGCCCTGGTCGACCGCCTTGCCCAGGCGGCGGTGGCGGTGCCCGAGGGCTTCACGCTCCACCCCAAGCTCGCGCGCCAGTTCGAGCACCGAGCATCCATGGCGGCAGGCGGCGAAGCAGACTGGGCGATGGCCGAGGCGATCGCGCTCGGCTCCCTAGTGCTCGAAGGCACCGATGTGCGTCTGGCGGGACAGGACACGCGCAGGGGAACCTTCAGCCAGCGCCACGCTGTGCTGGTTGACTACTCGACGGGCGACGAGTGGGTGCCGCTAGCGCACCTCGACGCACTCGCAGCACCCGGAGCACCCGGAGAGAGGATCGGCTGCTTCGGCGTCCACGACTCCCTCCTCTCGGAGCTCGCGGCCCTCGGCTTCGAGTACGGGTACTCCGTCGAGGCGCCGGACGCGCTCGTCGCCTGGGAAGCCCAGTTCGGGGATTTCTCCAACGGAGCGCAGGTCATCGTGGACAACTTCCTGGTGGCGGCCGAGGACAAGTGGGGCCAGCGCTCCGGGCTCGTCCTCCTGCTGCCTCACGGCTACGAGGGACAGGGACCGGAGCACTCTTCGGCCCGGCTGGAGCGCTTCCTCACGCTGTCGGCCCGCGACAACATCCGAGTGGCGCAGCCGACTTCGGCGGCGCAGTACTTCCACCTCCTGCGCTCCCAGGTGCGTCGTCCCGACCGGGTGCCACTGGTGGTGCTCACCCCGAAGTCGCTCCTGCGCGCTCGCCAGGCGCGCTCGGCGCTGAGCGAGCTGGCGCACGGGTCGTTCCGCGAGGTGCTCGACGATCCCGCTTCCGGCAACGTGCCGGATCCCGCTTCCGGCAACGTGCCGGGTCCCGGCGCCGTCGATCCCGGGCGGGTCTCGCGGGTGTTGATGTGCTCAGGAAAGGTGGCCTACGAGCTCGCGGAACGGAGATCTCGGCTGGCCGAAGGCGCCGCGGGCCTGCCTGTCCCCGGCGTCGACCCGCTGCAGGTCGCGGTGGTGCGGGTAGAGCAGCTCTACCCGTGGCCTGCAGAGCAGATAGAGGAGACCCTGAACCGGTACCGAGCTGCCACCGAGGTGGTCTGGGTGCAAGAGGAGCCCGAGAACATGGGGGCGTGGGGATTTGCCCACGGGCGGCTCCATAAGTTGCTCAGGGAGCGCCACGAGCTGAGCCACGTGAGCCGGGCGGAGTCTCCGAGCCCGGCTACCGGGAGCGCGGCCATGCACCAGCTCGAGCACGAGGACCTCCTGAGGCGCGCCTTCGCCTGAGGATTGGCGGAGGGCGCGGCTGTCTCAGGGCGCGTCTGCTCGGAGCGCGATCCCGAGCAGCGACTCGAGCTCTGCTATCGCAGCCTCGGGGTCCACGACCTTGATCGTGTGCATACCGAGCTCGCGGGCCGGCTTCAGGTTCACGCCGAGGTCGTCGAGGAAGACCGCCTGGTTCGGCTCGATCCCGAGCTCGTCGCAGGCGAGGCGGTAGAAGTCGGGGTCGGGCTTCCGGATACCCGCGCGGGCGGACTCGACCACCACGTCGAAGAGATCGACTATGTCGTCGAAGCGTGTTCCGCCGAGGGGGGTGAGGAAGTTGTTGGTGAGCAGCCCCGTGCGATAAGCGGTCCGGCAGCGCCTGAGCGCTTCGACCATTGATGGGCGGGGATTGCCGACGAGCGTCGCGAAGAGCTCGCGGGCGTCGAGCACACCACCTGCGGCCTCGGCTTCGGCCTCGAAGGCCTCGCAGAACTCGTCGAAGCCGATCTCCGCGCGCTCGAGGCGGGCCCACGAGTTGGCGTCGGGGTCCGTGGCGTTGAGCGAGCGGAGAAACCCAGGGCGAAGACCGTGGCGTCGCTCGTAGGCGGCGAAGGCGTCGAAGGGGCTGTCGATCAAGACGCCGCCGAAGTCGAAGAGGACAGCCTCCAGTCCCATGCCGGTAACCCTACCCCTCAACGGCCGCCACTCTACGTGGCAGAGATTGCCAAGCCCTGCCCTCCGTTCGGGCGGAGAGCGGAAAACTTTCGCCGATGCAGCGTGTACAACAGCAGGACAAGCCCCTAGCAGTTGCATAACAGAAACATCACGCAAACTTAGTTGACACAGAGCGTAGTAATACGAATACAATACGTAGTGGAATCAGCCTCGGTGAGTAGTCGCCAGCCCTCGGCCTTTGCGCCATCTCGATGGACCGGGCACTGCCAGGACGTGGCCAGATTGGTGGAGGTAGTTGTCGTGGGGATACTAGGGGCTCTGCTGAAGAGGGGGAACCGGAAGGAGACCGGCAGCTTGGACAGGCACCAGGACCGGACATTGGTGAAGGCTCAGAGCCCGGCTCGGGTCCGCAGGTCGGGACGCCGCCAGGTCGTGATCCTCGGCGCCTCCCAAGTGCCCGCAGGGCGCGCCGCCGCCGCCGTGTCCCGAGGCTGGACAGGTCACGCAGGTCACACAGGTGGCACAGGTCTCACAGGTCAGACAGGGGACCAGGGGTTGGCTCGCCGGCAGCCGGGCGGGTATCGCGATCCTTGGCCGAGTCGGGGCTGACGCACGTGCCGGAGCAGGAAAACTCGATCCGGGCAGCTCCCCCCGGCTGCGAGGTATCGGGCTCCTGCATCGGTGCGCGCGTCAGCCCCGTGGCGTGGCTCCGGGGCCGGCTGGCGAGGGTGCTGCGCCCCGGCGAGCGCCCCGGCGAGCGCCCCGGCGAGCACTCCGAGGGCGGCTTCACGATGGCGGAGACCCTCGTCACGGTGTTGCTCTTCGGCATCGTGACCACCCCGCTCGCGGGCGTGTTCACGAGCGGGTTCCAAGCGGCGGCGGGCGCGGCGCAGAGGACCGACGCGGTCGGCATAGCCACCTCGGGGATCTCTCTCGTGGAGTCCCTCCCGTACTCGAAGGCCGGCTTCTATGCCGACCAGCCCGGCTATCAGGCGTCCTACGACGGAGCGCCGACGGTGACCATCGCGTCGAGCACCCCAGCCGGCTACACGCCGCCCATCGTTCCGGTGAGGAGTGAGACCGTGGGACCGATCACTTACACCGTGACCACGGCCATTGTCTGGGCGGGCGCCTCGTCGGCGACGTCCGACTCGTCCGTCTCGTATGCCGACGCCTACAAGGAGGCGTTCGTGACGGCGTCTTGGACCGAGAGCGGGAGCACGCAGTCGGTCACCGAGAAGACCCTCGTCTACTCCGGGGCGCTCGGACCCTACAGCGGCCCTGAGGGGGGCTCGGGGAGCACGACCGGGACCTCGGGGACGCTCGGCTCACCGGAGCTCGCGGCGGCTTCGGTGCCAGCGGCGCCGGCCGGGGAGAGCGAGGTGTACCTCTCGTGGTCCATGCCCCCGGGCACAGCTGCCGGCTATTTCGTCGTGGAGTGGTCCACCAACGCCGCCATGGCGTCCGGGAGCCTGCAGGCGAGCCCTCACGAGGCCTCGAGCGTGACCAGCTACGACGTGGCCGGGCTCTCCGCTGGCACGACCTACTTCTTCGAGGTGGTCGCCTACCAGGGAGGAACGGGCCAGTCGCTCGCGTCCAACCAGGTAAATGCCACCACCGACTCGTCCTCGTCCAGCACCTGCACGCTCGGCGCGTTCACGGTAATGGGGCAGACCTCCGGCAACACTGGCAAGACCTACCTGAACAGCGACGGGACGATGTCCGAAAACCTCAGCCTCGTGCTCGACACCTCGGGGAGCTGCTCGGGTCCGTTCTCGGTGGCGGCCTCGCCGCAGGGGTCCACGACGCCGGACCCGGGCTCCCCTTACGCGCTCCCGATCGCGAACTCGGGCCAGTGGAGCGGAGCGGTCGACTCCGCCGGCCAGGCGGGCTGGGCCTTGGGCGAGCACAGCTTCACCGTGGACCTCTCAGGCCTGCCTGTGTCACCGCCGGTCGCGCAGACCTTCCTCGTGTGCTCATACCTCCCAGCGTCGGAGCGCTCCAGCTCCCAGAACCAGTGCTGAGACCATGACCCTCCGCTCCGTCTTCGAGTCTCTGCAGCGGGACGAGCCGGGCGGTGAGCCCGGCGGCGAGCACGGCTTCACGATCATCGAGATGATGGTCGTGATGGCCGTGAGCCTCCTCATGACCACCGCGTTCGCCCTCACCTTCTCGTACCTCTCGGACGCCACGACGCAGTCGGTGGCGAGCCAGAACGCGACGGCCGGAGTGCGCCTCGCCCTCGCGCAGCTCACGCAGGACCTCCAAGAGGCGAACCCCCTCTCCAACCTGTCGACCATACAGAGCTACTCATACAGCGTGGAGATGACGCTCGGGCCGTCCGGAGGGAGCCAGAAGGTCGTGCGCTGGCTCCTGGACACCACCCCCGGATCGCGGAGCGAGGGCACGCTCTTCCGCCAGGTGATGTCCGGGACCGGATCGGGTGCGACCGTGGTGTCGTCCTATCCCGAGGTGAGCGATGTGACCGACTTCCTTACCGGCACGCCGGTGTTCACCTACTACGGGCAGGGAGGAGAGAACCTGGTGAAGAACGGCGCACAAGCCGGCCAGGTGGGAAGCTGCTCGGTCCGAGTGGACGTCTCGCTCAGCGTCGACCCGGGACCGAGGGCCACCCCGTTCAGCGAGAGAGCCGACGTGGCTCTCGCCAACACCGACCCTGGGAGCATGTCATGCGGATGACTTACCTGGCGGATGCCTTTCGCCGGACGAGACCGTGGCCGAGGCCAGGGGCTCGGCCGGCCCGCCCGAGACGCCGGGCTTGCCCGGAGGCTCGGGCGGCAAGGGAGCAGGGCTCCCTCATCGTGGTCGTCATACTCGTGATGGTCATAGGGCTCACGGGTCTCGCTCTCGTCACGCGAGCGGTCGGCGAGCTCGAGAGCTCCCGCCAGGTCCAGAACATGGCCGAGGCCCGCAGCGAGGCCCAGGCCGCGCTGGAGAACGCCGTGTTCCAGATGAGCCAGGAGCAGGGGTCGCTCTCGAGCTTCTGCGTGGTTCCCCCGGCGTCGAGCGCCTCGGATTGCACCAAGTCGTCGGTCATCGACGGTGCCACTATCGGCTATGTAGCGAAGACGACCGGACCCGACACCTACGCCGTGAGCATCGAGGCGACCGTGCACGGAGTGTCGGTGGCAGCCTCGGCCGACACCAAGAGGGTGCCGGACTTCCCCTTCGCGATATTCGCCGGCTCGGCCGTGACGTTCAACGGTTCGGGCAGCTCGGTCACGGTCGAGGCGACTGACCAGTACGGGAACGCCACCGGCGCTCCTGCCGACGTCGGGAGCGACGGGACCATCACGTGCAACGGCAGCGGACAATACGGCACCAACCAGGTCACCTTCGACGGGGGCTCGTCCAACTGCCCTTCCTGGGTGGCGAACACCTCCACTTACGATCCGCCCCAGCCCGTGGCCTCCTGCCCTCCCGCAGCGGTGACCACTCCGCCTACGCCCTGCATGCCCGCCAATCCGCAGCCGTGCCCGAACGGAGGCAACTTCTCGACCGGCACGTCGACGGCGTTCGTGCTCGAGCCCGGTGTCTACGAGTGCACCGGCAATATAACCTTCGGCGGCACCGTGAACGTCGACTACTCCCCGGCGGCGCAGAAGGTGAACAACGGCGAGGTCCAGATCTTTGACTTCCCGCCGTCGGGCACCAAGGTGAACTTGCAGATGCAGGGCTCCATCGTGAACCAGTGGGAGACGCCTCCCCCGGCGAGCCCCGCAGTGGTAGGCAACCCCGCAGACCTGCAGGTCTACGTCGCCGGATCGTGCCAGGGCCCCGTGCAGCTCAGCCACGGGACGATCTTCGACGGGTACCTCTACGCTCCGGGATGCTCGGTGAAGGCCAACGGTGGCCAGCTCACCTGGGTGGGGGCCTTCGTGCTGAACGAGCTCACGGTGAATGGCAACCCCAACCTCACCGTGAAGTACGACGCGCGCATGAGCAAGCTCGTGCCGTCGACCTGGGTGGTTAGCAACTTCGCGTGGGTGCCGCCCTCGCAGTTCCCGCTCTCGCTCTCCTGAGCGGGTCACTATCGTTGGCCAGATGGACTTGCCACTGCGGCCCGACGAGGTGCTCCCGCACCGCCCGCCGTTCCTCCTCGTCGACGAGGTGAGCGCGCTGGCGCCTGGTGTCTCGGCCCGGGGATGCTGGAGGCTGTCGGGCGACGAGGCGTTCTTCTCCGGGCACTTCCCCGGTCGTCCCACCCTGCCGGGAGTGCTCATGGTCGAGTCCCTCGCGCAGCTCGGCGGCATCGCGGTGCTTGCCGACCCTCGCTTCACGGGGCGGCTGCCGCTGTTCGGGGGGATAGACAGGGCGCGCTTCCGGCGCCAGGTGGTCCCGGGGGAGGTGCTGGATCTAGAGGTGAGCCTGTCGAAGCTCTCGGCTCGTGCCGGGCGCGGGCATGGAGTCGCAAGCGTTGGCGGCGAGCTCGCCTGCGAGGCGGACCTGCTCTTCGTCATCGTGGACGCCTGAGGCCGCGGGGGCCGGCAAATGCGGATCGCGACTTGGAACGTGAACTCCCTGAAGGCGCGCATTGCCTGGGTGGAGGAGTGGATCGGCTACGCGAGCCCCGACGTGCTCTGCCTTCAGGAAACGAAGCTCTCCGACGCGGCGTTCCCTGCTTTCGCATTCTCGTCTCTTGGCTACGAGTCTGCCCACCACGGGGATGGGCGATGGAATGGCGTGGCAGTGCTGAGCCGGGTCGGGCTGGCAGACGTGGAGCGTGGGCTCGGCTCCAAGTCCGACTCCCTGGGCTGCCGGCTGGTGGCTGCGACCTGCGGGGGCGTGAGGGTGATCAGCGCGTACGCCCCGAACGGGCGCGAGGTGGGCAGCGAGCACTACCACGCCAAGCTCGAATGGTTCGCCGAGCTCCGGGACCACCTCGCGAGCAGGTACGACCCCGGCGGGATGGTGGCGCTCTGCGGCGACCTGAACGTGGCACCCGCAGACATCGACGTCTGGGACCCCGGAGCACTGTCGGGCTCGACCCATGTGAGCGACGCGGAGCGACTCGCGCTGGCCGAGCTCGAGGCATGGGGACTTGAAGACGTCTTCAGGCAGCAGCATCCCGAGCCCGGGCTCTACTCGTGGTGGGACTACCGCGACGGGGCCTTTCATCGCCACAGGGGTATGCGGATCGACCTGGTACTGATGAGCCGGGCTCTTGCCGGGCGTGCGAGGTTCTCGCTCGTCGACCGCAACGCTCGCAAGGCTCTGGGCGAGGCGAAGCCCTCAGACCACGCGCCTGTGTTCGTGGACGTGGACGTGTGATTGAGCGGCTGTGGCTGCGCGTCTGTGCAGCTGCGCGCCTGTGCGGCTGCAGAGCTGCGGAGCTGCGAAGCTGCGAAGTGCTCCCCCCGTGGCCGGAGCTTTCAGGGTTCCCCGAGGCTCGCACGGAGGCGGGCGAGCCCGATCTTGGCATGGTCCTTGGCAGAATCGCGCTCCAGACCGGCGGACGCCTCCAGGTCGGTTACGGCATGCGCGACGGCCAGGGCGGCATCTGATGGTGCTCCGGCCCACGAGCACCACAAGTCCCTCTCACAGCGCGTAAGAGCGACGTAGACGAGCCGACCCTCCTCACCTTCGAGCGACGCCTCGTCGAGACCGCCGAGTGCGACAGCTCGCCACTCGAGCCCCTTCGCCCGGTGGAAGGTGGCAAGCTCTACGCCATCCCCCCCCTCCGGCTGGCGAAGGGGGATCCCAGCCCCGCCGATCACACGGGCGAGAGTCCCGAGGCGAGCGTTCGTGCGGGCGAGCACAGCCATCTGGGACCACCCGATGCCGCTGGCGTGGGCAAGACGAAGCCAGCGGGCAACTGCCGCGGCCTCGCTCCTCTGGTCGGGGAAGCCTCTTGCCGCCGGCAGCGGTCCCTCGGGCATCGTGGCAAGCGGGTGTTTCACCGCGGGGGCCGAGTCTGTGGGCTGGGCCGGGTCTGTGGGCTGGGCCGGGTCTGTGGGCTGGGCCGGGTCTGTGGGCTGGGCCGGGTCTGTGGGCTGGGCCGGGTCTGTGCCATGAGCAGCCTCGAGCACGGCAGTAGCGACCGCGAGGACCTGAGGGCTCGAGCGGTGATTGAAGCGCAGCCTGAGCACGGAAGTTCCACGCAGCAGGTCTGGCAGCCTGGGGAGAAGGGTGGGGTCCGAGCCGTTCCATCCGTAGACGGCCTGGTCCGGGTCGCCAACCACGAACAGGTCCTGGCGATCCCCTAGCCAGGATCGAAGCAGACGCCACTGTGCTTGGTTGATGTCCTGGAGCTCGTCGACGAACAGGTGGCGGGCGCGCCACCTCAGCGATCCCGCAAACGTGTCGTCGGACTCGAGCAGATCGCCGCACCTCGCGAGGACGTCGTCGAGGTCCAACACCCCCCGGCGTTCCTTGGCCGACACGTAACCGGCGTAGAGCTCTGCGACACGCTCGGGAGCGAACCGGGTACGCCGGCCATGCTCTGCCGCGGCTCGCGGGTACTCGGCTGGGGACACCAAGCGCGCCTGCGCCCAATTGATCTCCGCTGCAAGCGTGTCGACTGCTTCGGGTGGGGCCCAGGCATCCCGGCCAGGGCGGTCCCGCAGGAGATGAGCAGGAGAGTCGATGATCTTGGGCATGCGCAAGGCGCGGTCGGCGTGCCACCTCGCGAGCTCCGCGAGGGCGATTGCATGGAAGGTACCGGCCCGCACGGAGGATCCGCAGCCAAGTCGCGCGAGCCGCGCAGCCAGCTCCGCCGCCGCCTTCCGAGTAAAGGTCACGGCGAGTACGTGCTCCGCAAGGGCGCTACCGTCGGCGACTCTCCTTGCCACCCGGCGAGTGAGCACTCTCGTCTTGCCCGAGCCGGCCGGTGCTATCACGCAGAGAGGCTGGGCGTCGGAGGTCACAGCCTCGCGCTGAGAATCATCGAGCCCGGCCAGGAGCGCGTCGAGAGTGCTCACACCGGCGACGCTAGTTGCGCAGGCAGGTGGGCAGCTCTGCGGCGCGCAGGCAGCTCTGCGGCGCGCATGCAGGCAGTAGCGTTTCCCGAGTGATCAGGTCGTTTGCGGGCGGCTCGCTGTTCGGCGCTACCTGGGGAGAGGCCCCTCCCCAGGCAGTGGCGGTCCATGGCTGGCGGAGAAGCCATCTCGACTTCGAGCCGGCGCTCGGACCGGCGAGCGCGGGCGGGCCCATGCGAGCTCTTGCACTCGACTTGCCGGGGTTCGGCGCCTCGCCAGCTCCCCCGCTTCCCTGGGGGTCGGCGGACTACGCCAGTGCTGTTGCAGCGGCAGCGGAGGAGACAGGTGCGGGAAAGGATGCCAAGGTGGCGGTCGTGGGTCACTCGCTGGGTGGTCGGGTGGCTGTGGCTCTCGCGGCCGCCCGGCCGGATCTCGTGGGGGCTCTCGTGTTGACGGGCGCCCCATTGCTTCCCCGCCCAGGTGGCTCGCCGCGCCCGGCACGCTCGTTCCGGATGCTGAGAGCGCTCCACAAGGCAGGACTGCTAGGAGAAGAGCGGATGGAGCGAGCACGTCAACGCTTCGGCTCCGCTGACTACCGTGCCGCACAAGGCATCATGCGCCAGGTACTGGTCAAGCTCCTGGCCGAGCGCTACGGCGAATGGGCGGCTTCTATCTCCTGCCCGGTGGAGCTCGTGTGGGGGAGCGAGGACGTCGAGGCGCCCCTCCCGGTGGCGGAGAAGCTGGTCGAGCTGATGCCGGCAGCGACCCTCCGCGTGCTCACCGGCATCGGTCACTTGGTGCCCACCGAGGCGCCAAGTGAGTTGCGGCAGGCAGTGGAGAGGGCAGTCGCAGCCTGCTTGCCGTAGCCGCCTGCTTGCTGTAGCCGCCTACTCGCCGAGCGCTCAGGCGAGCTTCGACGCGATCGAATCTGCGTTCCGGAGGAGACTCCCGTCGGCCCCCACTGCGAAGTGGTGGGCAGCAGGGCTGTCCAGCGCCTCTTCGATCATCGCGTCGAGGAGCCCGATGAACGACAGCGGTGGGTCCACCCATAGGTAGCGACCGAGCGAGCCAGGGATCGTGTTCACCTCGTTCACGAACAGGTCCGTCCCGTCGGACAGGAAGTCGACGCGCGCAGCCCCACGTAGCACTGCGAGCTTGGCCAGCTCGAGCGAGATGTCGCGGAGGGAAGCGGCGAGCGACGGGGAGATTTCGGCCGGGAGCTGTCTGGGGGCACCTGCCATCCCCTCGCCGCCGACGTACTTGTCCTGGTAGCCGAGTATCTCGGCTCCCTCCCTCCGGCGCAGCGGCCTCTCGATCGCGCTCAGCTCGACGGTGGGCCACGTACGTATGCCGATGTTCAAGTCGAACAGGTCTTCGCGATAGGGCTCGATCACGGCGCCCTGCCGGAGGTGTGGGTTGGTGGCGAGGCGTGCCTTGGCCGTCTGGAGGTCCGCAACGACGTCGATCCCTATGGAGGAGCCTCCATACCTGGGCTTCACGATGAAGGGACCGTCGAAACCGAGAGAGATCGCGTCCTCCACAAGACTGGAGCGCGCCAGGGTGGGCAGGCCTGCCGACGCGACGAGCGCGCCGAAGGCCAGCTTGTCCATGCCGAGCGCGGCCCCTGACGCGCTCGGTCCGGTATAGGGAACGCCGGCCATGTCGAGCGCGCCCTGGAGACTTCCGTCCTCGCCGGGTCCGCCGTGGCAACAGTTGACCACTACGAGAGGGCCGAGTGCCTTCGAACGCCCCATTCGGCCGCCGGAACGAACAAACCCGCTGCCGGCCCCGGTACCGGCCCCGGTACCGGCTACGAGCTCGAGCTCGCGTGAGCCGCGGGGAAGGCCCTCTGCGAACGCCGCCGCTTCCAGCCCATGGTCTACGAGATACCACTGACCGGCCTTGGTCCAGTACACAGCGGCTACTTCACGACCCGCGCGCTCGAGCTCGTGTGCAGCCTGCAGGCCGGTCAGGATGCTCACGTCGTGCTCGGGAGACGGCCCTCCGAACACGACGGCGAGGGTCTTGGCGGAGGCATAGGGGTGGTCCTGGTTCGGGCTCAAGCGGGATCTTCCTTGGTTGTCGACATGGGGGACGGACGGTGGGTGATGGGCCCGAGCTGCTTCTGGCGCTCGAGCCTCGGCCTGGTTGCCGGTGCGGCGGTTGCGGCGGTTGCCGGTGCGGCGGTTGCCGGTGCGGCGGTTGCGGCGGTTGCGGTTGCGGCGGTTGCGGTTGCCGGTGCGGTTGCCTCCCTGCTCTCAAGGGTAGTGGTCTGGTAGGTCGTTCTCGTAGAGGACGGCGTCACCGGTGACCAGGTTCTCGCGCACCCAGGCGACTGCTTCTTCGCGGGTGCGCATGGAAAGTGTCTCGATGCCAGCGGCTCTGGCCCCGGCGAGAAGCGCCCGGCGGTTGGTGCGTCCCACGACGATCAGGTGGGTCGCCTTGGTGCCAGCGGCCGCGGCGAATGCCGCGTTCTCGGATGCCTGGCGGGGACCGAGCTCCACCATGCCAGGCGTCACCACGACGCGCTTGGCTGACCCGCCGGAGCGAGCGAGCTCATCGAGAGCGGCCGAGCACCCCGCAGGGTTGGAATTGTAGGTGTCGTCCAAGACGAGCACCCCGGAGGCGCTCACCGACTTGACAAGCCGGTGAGCTACCGGCGGGATCGACGCTATCCGGGAGCGCAGGTGGTCCGTCGGCACGCCCAGGGCGAGCGCCGTGGCAACCGCGCAGGCAAGGTTGCCGGCGCGGATGGGGACCTCCAGGCACTCGCCGAGCGTGACATCACCGGCTATGACACTGCATGTGGCTCCGGTTCTCACGACGACCACGTCCGCAGAAGGCATGCTCACGGCCGGCTCAGGTGGCCCGGCGTCATCAGGTGGCCCGCCGTCATCAGCTGGCCCAGTGAGGGTGGCGCAGGTGAACACCTCCTTGCCTTGCGAGCGGCATCGCTCGGCCAGCTCACCCAGGCGTGGGTCGTCCACGGGAAGGACGACCTTGGCGGCCCGCTCCAATATCTCGGACTTGGCAGAGACGATCCTCTCCTCTGTCCTGAACCGCTCCAGGTGCACGGGACCTATGGCTGTTATGGCCGAGATGTCGGGCCGCACCCACGAGCACAATGCCGCTATCTCGCCTGGCCCGTAGGTGCCCATTTCGGCGACGAACACCTCGGTACCGTCTGCCAGGTGCTCGTTGATGGATCGGGCCAAGCCGGCTTCGTTGTTGAAGCTAGCCGGGGTCGCTACCACCGCCATAGCACCCGACGCCAAGTGCGCCACTGCTGCCTTGGTGCTGGTCTTGCCGTACGAGCCGGTTATAGCGACGACACGCGGCGAGACAGCGCGAAGGCGTTGCGATGCCTGGCGGACGTAATGCCCGGCCAGGCGGCGCTCGAGTGGGCCGGTGAGCCGGCAGGCGATGTCCACGATCGCGGGAGCTCCGAGCGCGACAGCCGCCGATGCGAGAGGCGCGTCGCCCAGCCAAGCTCCGATCCCGATGCCGAGTGCCCCGACGATCGTCGAGGTGGCGGCAAGGGTCTCGAGGCGCCTAGTCCACGCCAGAGGAGCGCTCCTGCCTCGCAAGCCCAGGCCGACGGGTCCGACAGCGGTGCAAAGCGCCGTGGCGAACGTTGCGAATGCCCACCGGTCGCCGAGCACCAGCCCCGCTGCCGCCAGTGCTGCGATTGCCGCGTTGAGGGGGGTGGAGGACCACCAGCGAAGAGCGAAGCGCGAAGCGCTGTCGGCAATGTAGTGCTCACGCTGGGCTACTCGGAGCCACCGTAGTGACGCGAGGGCGAACGCGCCGACACATGCTGCGAGAGCCAGCCATCCGAGCGAGCCATCCTGCACGGCCGCACAGGCTACCGGCCTGAAGCCACAGGGGCAGGAGCCACAGGGGCAGGAGCCACAGGGGCAGGAGCCACAGGGGCAGGAGCCACAGGGGCAGGAGCCACAGGGGCAGGAGCCACAGGGGCAGGAGCCACAGGGGCAGGAGCCCGGCGGGAACTACTCTTGCGATCATGCCTTATCCTCGCCGGCTGCTCACCGAGGGAGAGGAGATCGTAGTCGAGCTGCGGCCGCACTGGGTGGTTCTCACGCGGCCAGTGCTTGCCACTGCTGCGGCTGTCGCTCTTTCGGTGGGGCTGGGCGTGGTTTTCTCGAGCGCTCCGGTCGGGATGGTCTACAGGCTCGCTGCGATACCCGCGCTGCCGGCGATTTGGCTAGCGGTCGCGGGCCTGAAGTGGCGCTCGACTTCGATAGTGCTCACCAGCGAACGGCTACTGCGTACCTCAGGCGTTGTTGTGCGCCGCGGCGAAGAGGTTCGCTTGGAGCGTGTGAACCAGCTCTCCTACACACAGAGCCTGCTCGGGCGCGTTCTGAGGGAGGGCGAGCTCGTGGTGGAGGTCGGGGGCGAGACCGGAGTCCACCATTTGGAGCATGTGCCGAAGCCTGCCGTGCTGCAAAGCCTCATCACGGAGCAGCTGGGAGCGCTACGCCGTCGCGAGGGCATGCAGCAGTGGGGATACGGCCAGGCGGGTGGCACCTCCAGGCTTGGCGGCTCTGCTCTTGGCGGTGCCTCCTACTCCAACGCGGGGGCAGGACCCGGACCATCAGGAGAGCACGATGGCGCTACTCCACCTGGTGGAACGCCCCGCCTTTCAGGAGGCGCCCCAGGAGGCGCCCCAGGAGGCGGGATCGCCCAACGCCTCGCAACGCTTCAGGATCTACACGCTCGCGGCCTAGTCAGCGAGGAGGAGTACGCAGCGAAGAGAGCAGAGCTGCTTTCCGAGCTGTAAGCAGCTGACCGCGCTCACGTAAGTCCTGCCAGGAATGACCGGAGCCGGACAGATCCGGGGGCTCACATGGGACCTGAATCGTGCTTTCGCAGCCGCAGCGCCTCACGCCTGGTGGAGAGCATGCTCAGGTAGGCCGCCAGCACGGAGCGCGTCTCGGCCGGGTCGATGACCGCGTCGACAAAGCCGCGTTCTGCCGCCTTCCATGGGCCCAGGAAGGCGCGCTCGTACTCGGCCTGGAGGCGTGCCCGCTCCTCGGGGCCGGATTCGCGTGCCAGGATCTGGACAGCTCCCTCGGCTCCCATTACGGCCACCTCGGCAGTCGGCCATGCCACGCAGAGGTCGTTGCCCAGGCCCTTGGAGTCCATGACTATGTACGCGCCGCCGTATGCCTTTCGCATGACCAGGCATATCCTCGGTACGGTTGCTTCCGCGTAGGCGAAGGCGAGCTCCGCGCCATGGCGGATCATCCCGCGCCATTCCAAGGTCTTGCCAGGCAGGAAGCCGGGTGTGTCCACCAGCGTAAGTATCGGCAGGTTGAAGGCATCGCAGAAGCGGACGAAGCGCGCCCCTTTCTGCGAAGCAGCGATGTCGAGGGTGCCGGCCAGCGATCTCGGCTGGTTGGCGACGATCCCGACGGGGTTACCCGCCAGCCTGGCGAGAGCCGTAACGAGTTGAGGTGCCCATCCTGCCCGAAGCTCGAAGATGTCGCCGTCGTCCACAAAGGCCCGAGCTACTTCTCGCACGTCGTAGGATGCCGTCGGGGAGGAGGGCACCAGCGCGGCCAGCTCAGGAGTCTGGCGGTAGGGTGGGTCGTCGGTATCGAGCGTGGGCGGTAGGGAGTCCGTGCTGTCGGGGAGGAACCCGAGCACCTCGCCGAGAAGCTCCATCGCGTCAGCCTCGTCCGGAGCCAGGAGCGCGGCCAGGCCGCTGCGAGTTGCATGCGCGGTCGCCCCCCCGAGCTCCTCGAGCCCGAGGCGTATGCCCGTGAACTCGACCACCATGTCGGGGCCCGAGACGAATGCGAACGACGTGGGGGTCATGGCGACGACATCGGCCAATCCGAGGAGTAGTGCCGGCCCCGATATAGCCGGCCCGGTTACTGCCGCCAGCACGGGGACTATGCCCGAGCAACCCGAGAGCGCCAACGCGGCCCTTCCCCACCCGTGCAGAGCGGCGATCCCTTCGGTCACGTCGGCACCGGACGATGCGACGACAAGCATCAGCGGCAGTCTTGCCTCTAGAGCGTGTCGAGCAGCCTCGGCGATATTGACGCCGTCGGCATAGCTCATCGCCGAGCGGCGTGGTCCCGGAACCGAGCGGGCCATGATCACTCGCCTTCCTCCTACCAGCGCGCTCGCTGCGCGAACGCTGGATCCGGCCCTGCTTCGGAGGGGAACCGACGCCAGGTCGAGAGACTCGGGGCGCGCACGGTCGGTGGCCGGTGCTGGCGCCGAGCTCATGGAGTTGTCGCTCGGACGAGAAGGAGACGCAAGCTCAGCTCGCTTGCGGCCTCGAAGCTTCAGCCGGCGAGTCGCCACGGCAGCCATGCTAGAGCGTGGCCTGGTGTCCTGGGTGCAGGCACGGGGCTGCCATAGCGCCCCCGAGGTTCTATCCTGCCTTTCGTGCCCGACGGAGCTGGTGACGTGGTGGTCCGGCCGTACCGCCCGTCCGATCGTGAAGCTGTGAGGCGGATCTGCTACCTGACCGGCTACATGGGGGATCCGGTCGACTGGCTCTGGCCGGATGCGGAGAGCTTCTCCGACATGTTCAGCGGGTACTACACAGATGTCGAGCCGGAGTCCGCGTTCGTGGCGGAGGTGGGTGGCGCCGTCAGCGGCTACCTACTCGGTTGCGTGGACACCAGGCGGGCGTGGAACCCGGCCCGCGTCGCGGTGCGCCACGCGTTCTTGCGGGGGTTGGCTTTCCGGCCCGGGACCGGCCGGGTCATCTGGCGCGCGGTAGCCGACGGAGTGCTGAGCGTCGCATCCGGCAAGCCCATGCCAGCGCCGTTCCTCGACGACCGGTTCCCCGCCCATTTGCACATCGACCTGCTCCCCTCCGCTCGCGGGAGCGGGGTGGGAGCTGCGCTCATGCGGAGGTGGCTAGATCATTTGGCTGGCAAGGGCGTTCCAGGGTGCCATCTGGAGACCATGTCCGAGAACGAGAGAGCTGTCGTGTTCTTCGAGGCAATGGGCTTCGAGCCCACAGGAGATCCGGTGGTGGTTCCGGGATGGCGGGCCCGCACGGGGGGCCGTCACCACATCCAGGTGATGGTGCGCGCTCTGGCACAGCAACCGCCTGGCCCCTAATGTCGGGAGAGTGAGCAATCGCCTTCGACTCGCCAGGAAGCCACTTGTGGCTGCTGCCGGGCTTGCCGGGCTTGCCGGCACGATCGCCGGAATCTGGTGGTTCGCACTGAAGCCACGCCGTCACGGCTCTTCTCGGGGAGCGTCTTAACGGCCATGAAGGCGGGGCCGGGGGTAGTGCTGGCCCGCCCGGTCGAGTTGCCCGTGACCGGGTTGCGCGAGACCGGGTTGCGCGAGACCGGGTTGCGCGAGACCGGGTGTATGGCGGCCTAGCAGTGACTTTCATCACGGTAGATCCCGCGACCGGGGAGGAGCGCCATCGCTTCGCCTTGCACGACGGATCGGAGGTCGAGTCACGCCTGCAGCGCGCTGCAGTCGCTTCGGGCACCTACGGGCGCACCAGTTTTGGCGAGCGATCTCGCCTCATGCTCGGTGCGGCTGCGCTCCTCGAGTCCGAGCTACCGGCCTGGGCGGAGACGATGACCGCTGAGATGGGCAAGACCTTTGCCTCTGCGAAAGGCGAGGTCGCGAAGTGCGTCAGGGCCATGAGGTTCTTCGCGGAGCACGCCGAGGCCATGTTGGCTGACGAGCCGGTGCCGAGGTCGGCATCGCAGAGCCGGGTGGTCTGGGAGCCCCTGGGTGTCGTGCTCGCCGTCATGCCCTGGAACTTTCCCCTGTGGCAGGTGGTGCGCTTCGCCGCTCCGTCGATCATGGCGGGCAACGTGGTGCTGCTCAAGCACGCGCCCAACGTGACCGAGACAGCGCTCGAGATCGAGAGCCTGTTCAGGCGTGCAGGGTACCCGGATGGAGTGCTCCAGACGTTGCTGGTGGCCGTCGAGAGCGTGCCGGCCATCATCGAGGATCCTCGGGTGGCTGCGGTGACACTCACCGGGTCCGATGCCGCCGGTTCATCGGTGGCATCTACGGCGGGACGCTGTCTGAAGAAGGCGGTGCTCGAGCTCGGAGGGAGCGACCCCTTCGTCGTTATGCCCTCAGCCGATTTGCAGCGCGCCGTGGCGGCAGCCGTGGAGGGCCGTATGCAGAACAACGGGCAGAGCTGCATCGCCGCCAAGCGCTTCATCGTTCACTCTGACGTGTACGAAGCATTCCGCGAGGGCTTCACCGAAGCCGTCTCGGCACTGGTCGTGGGCGATCCCATGGATCCCGCCACCTACATCGGTCCGCTGGCCACGGCTGCTGGTCGCGACCGCCTCAGCGCCCAAGTCGATGACGCCCTCTCCAAGGGGGCAACGGCCGAGTGCCCCCCGGGTCCGCTTGCACGGCCCGGCTTCTTCTATCGCCCGGGCGTGCTGTCGGGGGTCACCCGTGACATGCGGGTGTGGCAGGAGGAGGTGTTCGGACCCGTTGCCGTCCTCTGCCGCGTGGGAGGCGTCGAGGAGGCGATCCGGGTCGCGAACGACACTCCGTTCGGGCTCGGCGCAAGCGTCTGGACCCGCGACGAAGCCGAGCGTGATCTCCTCGTGGGGCAGATCAGGGCCGGCATGGTGTTCGTCAACGAGATGTTGAGCTCGACGCCCGAGATCCCCTTCGGGGGGATCAAGCGCTCTGGTATTGGCCGGGAGCTCGGATCTGCCGGTATACGAGAGCTATGCGCCCTCAAGACCGTCTGGGTTGCCTGAGAGCTGCGGTCGTCTTCCTCGTAGCCAAGGCGTGGAGAGATATGTGCTGCAGGGTGAGAGTTATCGTCCGGCGGTCTGCCTCGGGCACCCCATCGAGAAGCTTGCTCAGCTCCTTGCTCCGCTGCGCGTAGGCCGCATCGACGAGCTCCCGGCCTGCGGGGGTGAGCGACAGGTCCAGCTCGCGCCGGTCGATGCCTGCCCTGGCGCGCCTCACCAAGCCGCGGGCGACCAGCCTGTCGCACATGCGAGTCGCGGTGGAGGGAGTAACGCCGAGCGCCTCGGCCATGTCGGCCAGGCGATGCGGAGAGGGCGACATGAGAGCGCTGAGTGCGCGCAGTTGTGCCGTGGTAACCGTCCTGGAAATCGTGGCAAGGCTACGGGCGGTTACGGCATCTATAGCCATGCTCACAGCCTCGATGGCGGCGACCAGGTCGCCGTCCGTTGTTGCAGGCATCGCGGGCGTCAGAGCCGCTGCAGAGAGCGCGCGCACCTTGTCGCCGTCTGCACCTAACGCGACCGGCTGCGCACCAAGCTCGATCGTAACCTGCCCCACCCTACGATTATGCCCCACCAATCACGGTGGCGCCACTTTACGCGCGTGATCGTTGCCGTGGAGCGGTCATAGGGCCGCGGGAGGAACCTCGAGCCCGGCTGCCTGCGCTGCCTGCGCAGCCTGCGCTGCCTGCGCAGCCTGCGCTGCCTGCAAGACCTCGCTGATTGTTCGATGCGCTTCCTCGATCTGGCCGCTGGCGACCATGTCCGGCAAGGAGCCGTCGAGGAGTGCCCTCCAGTCCACGGTCTCGGTGCTTCCTCCCTGCTCGATCAACTTCGCACGCGCGTCGGAGAGCATCGAGGCGAGCTGGCCCGCTCCCCGCGGCACGCAGGCGGCGATCTTGTCGCGGAGCCATCTGGACATGGCAGGGCTTGCTCCGCCGGTTGCGACGGCGACGGTGATCGGTCCGTCCCGGTGCACGGCCGGCAGCATCACGCTGCAGCGAGCCGGGTTGTCTGCGCAGTTCACCCATACGCCGGCTGCTTCGGCGTCGTCGAAGACAGCCTGGTCCACGCCAGCGTCCCCGGTAGCGGCCACTACGAGCCGGTAACGCGCTGCCTCGCCTCGGCGGTAGGGTCGGAGCTGGAGCTCGAGTGGCACCCTGCGGGCGAGCTCTAGCACCTGGGAGCAGTGCTCTGGCGCTACAACGGTGATGGTGGCTTCGCACACAGCGAGCGCCGCTGCCTTCCGGGCTGCCACCTCTCCACCGCCCACGACGAGGCACTTCCTCCCTCTCAGGACGAGTCCTACGGGGAAGAGGGGGGCGGAGACGTCGGTCGCGGGAGCGTTCACCCGATCCCTCACAGTCCGGAGCGATCCACTGTCCGCCCGTCGAGCTCCACGAGGCCGGCTCCCAGCGTCGCGTTCGTCACCTCGTCCACCAGAACGAAGCTTCCCGTCAGCCGGTTGGAGCGGTAGGCGTCGGCAGCGATCTGGCCGCCCAGGACAAGGCGTGCCCTTCCGATGTCGTTCTCGCGGAGCTCGGCAGCAGCCGAGAGCTGCAGGCTCTCGAGGTCCATCCTTCCCTCCAGCCCTTCCACGCGGGCAGGGAGCACCCTCGTCGTGTGCTTGACCCGGTAGCGGTTTCCCGGCCTGATCGGTTCAGCGGAGAACCAGCATATGGTCGCGTCCAGGGTGCCGAGTACCTCCGGGGGGCTCGCAGACGACGCGATCATGTCTCCCCGCCCGGCATCGACGTCGTCGGCAAGGGTGACACTCACCGACAGGGGCGGGTGGGCGCGGCCAAGGGGGCCGTCGTGGGTACTGACGGAAGAGACGGTAGAGCGCAGGCCCGATGGCAGGATCACTACCTCGTCGCCAGAGCCGATTGTTCCGCCCGAGACCATGCCGGCATACGCGCGCCCCTTGCCAGGCCCGCGCAGTACCCACTGGACCGGGAGGCGAGACCCCTCGCTTCCGCCATTGGCCCAAGCGACAGCCGGCGCAGCGTCAATGGCTTCGAACAAGGTCGGGCCCTCGTACCACGGCGAAGACTCCGAGCGCTCGACCACGTTGTCCCCGTTCAGAGCGGAGACCGGTATGACCATCACCGCGTCCATGCCCGTCCTCGCGGCCAGGGCCCGCATTTCGGCAGCGACTGCCTCGTAGGCATCACGGTCCCAGCCGACCAGGTCCATCTTGTTCGCGGCGACGATCATCGAGCGCACTCCGAGGAGGGCCGCGACGCAGCAGTGCCTTCGCGTCTGGTCTCGCAGCCCGGCCGTCACGTCCACGACCGAAACCGCAAGATCGGCGCTGGACGCGCCTGTGGCCATGTTCCGGGTGTACTGCACATGTCCCGGGCAATCCGCGATCACCAGCTTGCGCCTCGGCGTGGAAGCGTAACGGTACGCCACGTCAATGGTGATGCCCTGGTCGCGCTCGTCTCTCAGGCCGTCGGTCGCGAACGACAGGTCGAGCGCCGCGGCACCTCGCCTGCGGCTTGCCGTCGCCAAAGCGCTCACCTGGTCGTCGAGGAGCTGGCGGCTGTCGTGCAGCAACCGGCCGATGAGAGTCGACTTGCCATCGTCGACCGACCCGATCGTGGCAATCCGCAGGATGCCGCCCTCGGTCGCGCTCGGCTCGACTACCGGGATCGCGTACGCCGTCACGGCTCGGCCCTGTAGTCCGCAATGTGCTGGACAGCTATGTGCTGGGCAGCTATGTGCTGGGCAGCTATGTGCTGGGCCATCAGAAGTAGCCTTCGCGCTTGCGGTCTTCCATCGAGCTCTCGGAGAACCGATCGTCGGCCCGGGTGGCGCCCCGCTCGCTCACGCGTGAGGCGGCAACCTCAGCAATGACCTCGTCGACGTCGCGCGCTAAAGATCGTACGGCCCCCGTGCAGGTTGCATCCCCGACGGTTCTGAAGCGAACGTCGGCCTCCTCTACCCGCTCGCCCTCGAGCGGGCTGGTCCATTCGCTTGCTGCCAGGAGCATCCCGGAGCGCTCGATGATCGGTCGACGATGCGAGAAGTAGATCGACGGAAGGTCTATCTGCTCGCGCTTGACGTAGCCCCACACGTCGAGCTCGGTCCAGTCCGAGAGGGGGAAGGCGCGGAGATGCTCGCCCGCTCTCACGCGCCCCTGGTAGAGGTACCACAGCTCCGGGCGCTGGTTGCGGGGATCCCATTGGCCGAAGGCGTTGCGGAACGAGAGCACGCGTTCCTTGGCTCTGGCCTTGTCCTCGTCGCGCCGTGCGCCACCAATGCACGCATCGAAGCCGTGGGCCTCGATGGCATCGAGGAGGGTGACGCTCTGGATCCGGTTGCGCGACGCGCCAGGTCCGGGGTCCGTGACGCGGCCTTGGTCGATGGAGCTCTGCACATGGGCGACGACCAGGTCCTCACCGAGCTCAGCGACCCTCCTGTCGCGGAAATCGAGCACCTCGGGGAAGTTGTGGCCCGTGTCGACATGGAGGATCGGGAAGGGCAGCCTGCCCGGGCGGAAAGCCTTCTCGGCCAGCCGCAGCAGCACTGCGGAGTCCTTGCCGCCGCTGAAGAGCAAGACAGGCCTCTCGCACTCTGCGGCGACCTCGCGAAGCACGAACACTGCATGGGCCTCCAGCAGGTCGAGATGGCCGGGTGCGTGAGTGCGTTCGTTGTCGAGCCTCGTCTTGTCTTCGACCGTGTAGGCGGCCACTGCTCCTCCTCACTGGTGCGCTCTGGACCCTGGCGATCCGAGCGGGTCGTGTCAGGTCGCCAGGGTCCGGATGCGCAACCCGGTTCCCGCTAAAACTTGTAAAAGTTGATCGACTTAGTAATATATCGCTCCAACCTGGCAGCGCAAGCCGGAGCGAGCCGGAGCGAGCCGACACCCAGCCGTACGGAGCCGGCACCCAGCCGTACGGAGCCGACACCCAGCCGTACGGAGCCGACACCCAGCTGTACGGAGCCGGCACCTAGCCAGCGCCTAGCCCGAAAGAGAGCGAGAGATGACCGTCGAAGACATGACCGATGACCTGCCGGCTATCTCGGCCGAGCTGGAGACTGCCCCTGCAGGCAAGGTGATCGCATGGGCAGTCGAGCGATTCGGCGCGTCGATGTCGCTTGCATGCTCGTTCCAGGACTGCGTGATCATCGACCTGGCAACCCAGGTGGCTCCAGCGATAGAGGTGGTGTTTCTCGACACCGGGTTCCACTTTCCGGAGACGCTCGTGTTCGTGGACGAGGTTTGCCGTAGGTACGACCTGAACCTGCGCGTGGTGGCCCCGGGGCCGGAGGCGATTCCCTGGCCATGCGGGACGGATCGCTGCTGTGAGTTGCGCAAGGTTGCGCCTCTCGGAGCGGCCCTGGCCGGCAAGCGGGCCTGGATGACCGGCTTGAAGCGTTGCGACGCGCCAACTCGGAAGAACGCCCCAATCGTGTCGTGGGACTCCCAGCGCTCTCTGGTAAAGGTGAACCCGCTTGCCACCTGGACCGATGCGGACTTGGAGGCCTACGCGAGGGATCACGATCTCCCCGAGCACCCCCTTGTCGCGAAGGGGTATCCATCCGTCGGGTGCGCGCCAGTTACCCTTCCGGTCGCAGCGGGCGGGGATCCTCGGTCGGGGCGCTGGGCCGGTAGCGCCAAGACCGAGTGCGGCCTGCACACCTGATTCCAGCACGCCTGAGTACTGTACGCCCGAGGAGCTCGTAGTCCTCGGACTAGCGCTCGGCTATGGCGGCAATTCGCCCAGGCTCGCGAGAATGGCCGTGTGGAACCTGCCGAGCGCTCGAGCTCGTCGCGCTGCCAGCCTGTCGCGCAGGTGGTGCGGATGAGCGCCCTGAGAGTCGTGCGCGACGGGGTGAGCATCCTCGGAGGCAGCCGGGGGATCGACTGGGTCGTCCGGGCCGGTGAGCGCTGGGTGCTCGTAGGTCCCAACGGGTCGGGCAAGACGACGTTGCTAAAGGTGGCGGGCATGCGCCTACTGCCGACTAGCGGCTCGGTGGAGGTGCTCGGAGAGCGCTTTGGAGCAACCGACGCGAGGCTTCTCCGTAGGCGGGTTGCCTTCGTGAGCCAATCGACGCTGCGCGAGCTGCGCCCTGCGATAAGCGCACACGACGCGGTGCTGAGCGGCCTGGATGCCGCTCTCGAGGTCTGGTGGCATGAATACCCTGTGGGCGATCATGCAAAGGCGGAGAGATTGCTTGCCCAAGCTGGAATGGCGGAGCGGGCGTACCGAGAGGTGGGGGTGCTCTCCGAGGGGGAGCGCCAGCAGGTGCTGCTGGCTCGAGCCCTGATGGGCGACCCAGAGCTGATCCTCCTGGACGAGCCCGCTGCAGGCCTCGATCTGGGCGCGCGAGAGAGGGTCGTCGAGCGCTTGGCAGCTTTGGCAGAGGACCCCGCTGTGCCTGCTCTGGTGCTTGTTACCCACCACGTCGAGGAGATACCGCCAGGGACTACCCATGCTGCGTTGCTCTCCGGTGGGGTTATCGTCTCGGCTGGTCCCATCGAGGAGGCGCTGAGCAGCGAGACGGTGTCGCAGTGCTTCCATATGGATATCGCGATCACGCGCTCGAGTTCGCGCTGGCAAGCGACCGCCCGGGCACGCTAGTCCGATCGCTAGTCCGATCGGAGCGAGAAGGCCTCCACGAATCTCTGTTCGTTCGCCCTCTCTCACCTGGGATATCTGAAGCGTTTGCGCGGAACTTGCATGTTCGCTAGACAACGCAGGTTACCCAGGGAACAGCGGGAGCGCGGACGGTTCCCGACCATCCACCATTCGTGACGGGCTCTCCGGTAGGGTCCATGACACTGGAAGGCAGGTCGAGGGGTATTGACGATCGTGGTTCTCCTTATTCTCGCACTGGTGTGGGCAGCGGTACTGGGACCAGGGATCCTGCGCCGCAGGGCAGAGCGGCACAACGGCGACTCCATAGGGGCTTTTCATCGGCAGTTGCGCGTCCTCCAACGGACAGGTCCTTCGATCGTGGCGCCTGCTCACCGCTTACGTTCGCCCCGCCCGACCTCCCTACCCTTCGGGGGAGGGTACGTGACTTTCGGTTCCGGAGGGACCGTCGACGGGGAAGGGTTGGCGGTCCCGGCACCCGAGGAGGGCCCCTCTTATGTGAGCCCAGGCCAGCCCGCCGGCTTGCGGATGTTGGGATCGCACGAGGGAGCGGATCGCACACCGGGCGCGACTCTGGCACGAGCCGGTGAGCTCGGGAGGTCGCTCGGAGGCACGCGAGCTGCTCCGGATGGCAGGAGGCGGGACCCGTATTTCCTCGCAGAGGCGTGCCGGCGCAGGCGTAACGTGCTGCTGACCATAGTTGCGGTGCTGGCGGGGAGCGGTTTGCTCGG
The DNA here is from genome assembly GCA_021801525.1 of Actinomycetes bacterium. Taxonomy (GTDB): domain Bacteria; phylum Actinomycetota; class Acidimicrobiia; order Acidimicrobiales; family JAJYXR01; genus JAJYXW01. Next base: position 9,066 of record JAJYXW010000164.1, on the reverse strand, counting down.
GCTTGTACCGGCGCTCCATCTACTCCTGGTGGTCACTGTCGTCTCGGCGCTCGCGCTCGCGGGGTATATCGCGTTGCTCGTGTACCTTCGCGTTCTTGCTGATGAGCGCCGGTCGAAGCTGCATTATTTCCCCGCCGCACCCGGTTACGAGGCCGAGGAGCGGTTCAGGCGGGTGGCTGCGCGCTGAGCGCGAGCGAAGAAGGCGAAGCTCGGCCGGATCGCGGTGCGGAGCTTGGTGTTCTGGGCGAGATCGCGCGCGAGGAGCTCCGGCAGGCACACGCAGCTCGCGAGGAGGCCCTTGTGTGTTGCCGTGAAGCAATCCGCGCCTGCGGCCTCGCGATCAGGTCGGTGCACCGTCTCGACCCCGAGAGCACCGCAGAGCGGCTCGCCGACGCGGAGCGTGCCATCCGGCGGGCCCAGCAAGTTCTCTCGCCGCATAGTGCTTTGGCAGCCGCGGGGTTCCTCCACGATGCGGAGAAGGAGTACGCGGAGGCGCACTTGACATCTGCACTGATAGGTGGTGGCCGCGTTCCGGCTTCGCAGGATCTCGGCGTATCCGTCGCTGCCTGGCTGAACGGTCTGGCGGAAGCCGCATCTGAGCTGAGGCGTCACCTGCTGGACCGGCTCCGCGCCGGGGAGGTCACTCGTGCCGAGGGGCTCTTGGAGGCGATGGAGGAGGTGTACGACTTGCTCGTCACGGTCGAGTACCCCGACGCCCTGACTGGCGGGCTGCGACGAAGCACCGATGCGCTGCGGGCGGTCCTCGAGCGAAGTCGCTCCGACGTCACGGCCACGGTGGTGCAGCGGTCGTTGCTGGCGTCTTTCGAAGAGCGCCTCGGGAGGTCAGCGTCCAGCGCTATCTTGTAGAGGTTGCAAGGGGGTGTAGCTCAGTCGGTAGAGCGCTACGTTCGCAACGTAGAAGTCGGCGGTTCGAGTCCGCTCACCTCCACCCTGTGCTTTGAATCTTCGCGCCTTTCGGGCTGACTGTCCTGGGCTTTCGTGCTGTTTCGTGGCATTTCCACGGGGTTGTCCACAGGGTTTATCGACCTGATTATCGACCCCTGATCACCCTGCCCTACGCAGCCCTACGCACGAGGTCTGGCCGCTGCATCGGCCGCACGCTGGGGTTTCGCGCTTGCCGGTCTCGAAGGCGTCTCCGTGCCCTACGCAGCCCTACCGCAGCGTAGGGCAGTGCCCTACTCGAGGCGAGTGGAGAATACGACGGCGAGGCGCGGGCCGGTCGACCGCGAGTGATGCGCATCGTCTCGGCCGTGGAGGTCGAGCGGCAACTTGTGGTTTGACGGTCGACAGCCAGCAGGCTTGTGAGGTCGCCGTCGAGGATGGCGGGTGCGATCGCGGTGACGGGGCCCATGGCGGCCCGGTGCAGACCTCCGGTGGCAGAGCGCCTGAGCGGTTCAGGGCTCGGCGAGGCGCGCTCGTTCGAGCGTGGTTGGCCCATACACGGCATCGAGGCGCTGTCGCACCCCTCGCGTAGGCTCGTCGTCGAGGAGGTGGGCCCGTGGCTGACCACAGCACGATCGAGTGGACCGAGGCGACTTGGAACCCGACGACTGGTTGTGATCGAACCTCGCCGGGATGCGACCACTGTTATGCGCTCACGCTCGCGCGGAGGCTCAAAGCAATGGGCAACCCCAAATACCAAGTCGACGGTGACCCTCGCACTTCAGGCCCCGGGTTCGGGATCACGCTCCACAAGGACCAGCTGGACCTGCCCAGACGATGGGTCACTCCACGGACGATCTTCGTCAACTCGATGAGCGACCTCTTCCATCCGGCTGTGCCCGACTCGTTCATCGCGGATGTCTTCGCCGTCATAAGCGACACGCCTCGTCATACGTATCAGGTCCTCACGAAGCGGTCGAAGCGACTCGCAGCACTTGGTGAAACGCTCGGTTGGCCGGAGAACCTATGGATGGGCGTGAGCGTGGAAAGCGCTCGATACACGTTCCGCATTGGCGATCTTCGACAGACTCCCGCCGCGACGAAGTTCTTGTCGATTGAGCCGCTCATCGGCCCTGTTGGCGAGCTCGATCTTGACGGTATCCAATGGGTCATCGTCGGGGGCGAGTCGGGACACGGCGCACGTCCGGTCGAGTACGAGTGGATTGTTGAGGTACGAGACCAGTGCGTCGCGGACGGCGTGCCCTTCTTCTTCAAACAGTGGGGGGGCAGAACGCCAAAATCCGGCGGGAGGGAACTCGACGGTCGGCACTGGGATGAGATGCCGGGGAGTCTGGTGAGTTGAGTGGCAGTCCCCAGGGAGGTCGTGTGGGACCGTGATCCGCACACCGAGGCAAAGCATGACTTGCTCAAGGTCTACCTGGATGGCTGGTTCCCGATCATGGCATCGAGATGGTCGTCGACCGGGATCTGCTATGTCGATGCGTTCGCTGGACCAGGTGAATATCGCGATGGCAGCGTCGGGTCCCCAATCATCGCCTTGGATGCTGCCTGCCGATCTGAGGTCAGCCAGTACCCCACTGAGCTGCGACTGGTGTTCGTCGAGAAAGAACGTGACCGGTTCGAGCACCTTGAATCGATGATCGCGGATCGCACCCTGGCCAAGCGATGTCATGTGACGATGAAATTTGGCGCCTGCGAGGAAGTGCTCCTGCCCGACCTCGATGAGATCAAGGCGTCGCGCGGGCCGGTGTTTGCGAACTTTGACGGCTGGGGCGTGGACACGCCCTTCGAGCTCATCAAGTGGGTTGGTCAGGGGAAGCGACCTGAAGTTCTCGTCACGTTTCACTCGCAGTGGTTCACGCGCTTTGCGGGCCAGGAGGAAGTCGGTGCGGGTGACCGGGTCTTCGGCGACCGCGAATGGCGGGCGGTAGCCGATCTCGCGAGTCCGATCGAGAAGAGGCGGTACCTTGTCGATGAGTACCGTCGACGCCTTACCGGCGCAGGTTTCCCGTATCACTTGACGTTCGAGCTGCTCGACGAAGGCGGCCATCCGCTCTTCCTCGTGTTCGGAACGACCCAGGAGATTGGCGTGGAGAAGATGAAGGACGCCATGTGGCGGGTAGACAGCGTGTCTGGATCGAAGTTCAGAGACCCGCGTGATCCGAACCAGCTGGCATTCGACCTCTCGGACGGTGACCCGAATCTTACCTTGCTTCTTCAGCAGATCCGCGAACTGCTGGACCAGGGTCCGAAGACCCTCGTTGAGCTACAGCAGTTTGCCCTTCTTGAGACCGTCTTCAAGAAAGTCCATGCGAAGACCGCCGTGGACCGCTTGGAGGCCGATGGAAAGGTGACGTGCCGACGTGCTCGGGCCTACGAACAGTTCATTGTGGAGAGAGCCCCAGACTCACTGTTCTGAGGGCACGAGGTGTTGTAGGGCGTCGGCGTCCGGCTCATAACTCAGTGGTCGACAGTTCACACGTCGCCCCCGCCACTAGTTTCTCTGGTTCTTCGCGCCCTTCTGCGTATGCACAACCCTGTGACCAGCGGGTTCGAGCTGAGACTCGTGTCGAAGATCCGAGTTTCTCGGGTGTTTTTCTCGGGGCCCTATCAATCCTGCGTACGCATGCGTATGCAGGGCGTGCGCGGCGAGATGTCGCCGGTGAGCTGCGGTTCCGCGGCGACCGGCACGTCGATGTCGTCCTCCGAGGCGGTCTTGCGTATGCACGCATAGGGCATGCCTAAGCACTGCACTGATCAACGAGATCTCGACGGGACCGCGCCCGACGTGGTCCTCGGGGTTGCTGCGGTGGCGTCGCGTCGGGCGATCTGGGCGCCCGCTCTGTGCTGCTGGTGCCGCTCACGGCCCTGGACGTTGCGATCCAGAGCCGTCGTTCGGTTGTGGCGATCAGCGTACAGGCGCCGGTGTTCGGGCGCCTCGTTCGGTGCTGTCGAGCGTGTCGAGGACCGTTCATCGGGCGGTCGGGGTCAACTGGCAGTCGGGGTCGCGGACGCCGGGCACCAGCGGTATGAAGATCGTGAGGGCGCTGATGGCGCCGCCGATCATGAGGGTGGTTCTGACGCCGAATGCGCCTGCGACGATGCCGGCTACCACGAGGCCGAGGGGGCTCAAGGCGAGCGAGACGAGGTAGTTGACCGATGCGACGCGCCCGAGCATGTGGGAGGGGACCTGCTCCTGGACGAGCGGGTTGAACACGATGCTCCCGCAGGCAGCCAGTCCGTAGGCCACGAACGCCATGGCACCAGCGGCCCACACGTCGGGGGAGAGGCCGAGGCCGAGCACGCACAGACCGGCGAGCCCCCACCCGAGCCACAAGAAGGTGATACGCCAGCGGGGTGCCCCGAGCCGCCCGAGGACCAGGGATGCAGTGAGCCCGCCAGCGCCGCCGGTGGCGAGCACCAGCCCGAGGGCGAGGCTGCCGTGGTGCAGGCTGCGCTCGACGAGCAAGGGGACCAGCGCCGCCAACGGGGACATGGCCACGAAGTTGGCGAGCCCGGCGCCGGTGATGGTGACCCAGAGCCAGCGCTGCGAGCCTACGTAGCGGAGCCCGGCGATGATGTCGCTTCGTGCCGAGCGCTTGGTCGGGGTCGGTCTTGGCCTTGCCGACATGGCGATGAGGCAGGCGGCGCTCAGGGCGAAGGAGACGGCGTCGATCCCGAAACCCCAGGCGGTGCCGAGCGCTGCGACGGCGACCCCGCCGAGAGCCGGGCCGACGAGGATCAGGGCCAGGTGGGTGCTCGTGGCATTGAGGGCGCTCGCTCTGGTGAGTAGCTCGCCGGGGACCAGCTCGGGGGTGATTGCCGTCGATGCCGGGAGGTAGAAGGCGTCGGCGACCCCGAAGACCACCGCCATGACCACGAGCGCGCCAAGGCTGCCAGTGCCCGACGCCACCAGCACCGCGATCGCTGCGACGGCCGCACCCCTCACCGCATCGGAGGCAAGCATGGCGAGCCGTCTCGGCACCCGGTCGACCACCGCCCCGCTGAACAGGACGAACATGACGGTCGGCACGATGCGAGCAGCCAGCACGTAGGCCAGGCCCGAAGCGTTGTGATCGACCCGTAGCGCCTCGATCGCTAGCGTGACCGTGAACACCCCGTCGCCGAGCATCGAAACCGTCCGCCCCGACCAAAGCAAGGCGAAGTCGCGGTAGTGCAGCGGAGCGAAGTTCCGAACTCTCGGCTCTTCCCGGCCGGGCTGCGCGACGGGAACGGTGGCCGGGCTCAACAGGTCCCCGGCCCGGGCCGCGGACCTGCACCAGGGGTGGGAGTAGTCGTTTGCGCCGCGATGTCGTAGCGGTGTTCGACCTCCTTCGGGGTGTGGGGGAGCCGGGCCGGCAACGATCGCACTTCCAGTGGTCCGGTCTCGTCCGGCGTCTCTTGCAGCCGCTGCGCGTCGGAGACCGAGACCAAGACGGCCATCGGCCGGCCGTGGCGCGTGAAAGTGACGTGGTCGCCCCTGTAGGCGACACGGTTGACCAGCTCGGCCAGCTGACCCCGAGCCTCGGTGACCGGGATCGTGACATCTGTCGTCATGTCTAGACTGTACGTTCTGTACGTTATATACGCAAGTGGATGGCGGTGCGTGACGAACCGCACGGGCCACGCTGGGTCACGGCGCGGGGAACGCGCCAGAACGACGTCTCCGCCACCAACGCGTGCTGACGAGCGCGAGCGCAAAGTCGGTGATCACGAGCACGTCGACGAAGTCTGTCTTGGACCTCCCGGCAGGTCGAGACAGCCGGGAGCGCTCCCCTCTCACCAAATCTTCATCCCGGTGCCAGGCGCTTACCTCTGCCATCTCTTGGTGCTCGTGGTGGCCAGCATTACGCGTACCGGGTATGCGCCCCTACTGAGATTTCGTCGAGGTGGCGCCGGGTTGTCCGTAGGTGGGGAGCGTCTGGAGTAGCTGGAGCACCAGTTCCGGCCCGTTGGCAAGCACATTGTGCCCGGTGTCCCAGTCGTGCACGACGGTGCTCGGGTCCGATCGGGCACGGTCCGTTGAGGTAGCCATCGGGGATTCGCCAGGCCAGCGCGCGGCGACATAGTGCTTGACCGGGATGTCGTGCCAGGCTCCGGTCAGCGGCAGGGCCTGCAAGAAGGTCGCCACTGGGTGTGGCCGGGCCCGGTCGTCGAAGAAGGGTAGTGGGTCGACGCCGTACCCGGTGCGGGCGCAGCCGCGGATGTACCACTCGCGCATCTCGTCGTTGGCCATATCCCAGCACGAGTCGCCGTCCTCGGGCCAGAACGCGTCGAGATAGACCGACGCTCCGATTTGCTGCGGTAGTCGATCCGCCACGCCGGTAATGACCGCGCCGGCATAGCTGTGGCCCACCAAGACGACCCGGTCTGCGTCCGGCACAGCCGCCGCGACCTGGTCGATATGGGTGCCGAGCGTGATCATCCGGTCGAGTTGAGGCTTGTCCTCCAACCCGGCAAGGGTGATAGCGATGGCGATGTGGCCGTCTGCTTCCAGTGCGTCCACCAGCGGGTCGTACCACCATCCGCCGTGACAGGCGCCGGGCACCAGCACGAACGCGGTCACCGCAAGGCCCGGTCGTGCTCGACGCGGCGCCAGTCGGCCGTCGGCGTGGGGACGCAGCCACGCTGGTGTGCGGAGCGAACCACGTGATGCCGGAGCATCTGGCGCCCGAGACGCGCCTGGCGCGCCCAATACCCCCACGTGGCTCTCCGGGTACGGGGCAGCGTGCTCACTTGGCGGGGGAGACGAGCTCGGGCAGGTCGAGCAGGCGCAGCCAGGTGCCGTCGCCCTGCCGGCGTGCGACCTGGGCTCGGCCGCCGGCCCCGTCCTTGGCTACCGTGGCGCAAAGAGCGATGTCCCCGCTGACCAGTGCCTGCAGCGGTGCCTCGTGCTCGAAGTGGGGCTTGGCCGACAGGACCTTCTCCCACAGTTGACGGATGGCGTCGCGCCCGACGGTCTGGCCGCCCGGCGGGTAGGCCATGACCGCGTGATCCTCGTAGAGCCCGGCGATGCCGGCGGCGTCGCCTGCGTTGGCCCGCTCGACGAACAGCCGGGTGAGATCCTCGGGTTTCAGCGCTCTTTGGGTCTCGGACATGGCGGTGCTCCCTTCAGGGTCGGTGGGCTCCTGTGGGGCCACTCTCGCTCTCCTCGATCCAGAAGTCAAAGATCAGCTTGTGCTGGTTGCTAGAATCATTAGTTATGGAGTTGAGGCAGCTCGAGTACTTTGTCGCCGTCGCCGAGGAGGCGAGCTTCACCAAGGCGGCAGCCAAGGTTCACGTCGCCCAGCCCGGAGTGAGCGCGCAGGTCCGCCGCCTCGAGCGTGAGCTCGGAGAGATCCTCTTCGATCGCTCGGAGCGCACCGTCCGCCTCACTGCGGCCGGCGCGGCCCTGCTTCCCCACGCCCGCACCGCGCTCGGCGCCGTCGACAGCGGCCGACTCGCACTCGACGAGCTCGTCGGACTCGTCCGCGGGCGCGTCGCGGTCGGCATGATCACCTCCTGCGCCTCGGTCGAGCTCGCCGGGCTGCTGGCTGGTTTTCACCGGGACCATCCCGGTGTCGAGATCTCGCTGTCGGAGGCCACCTCCGACCATCTCCTCGACGAGATCGTCAGCGGGACGCTCGACCTGGCCTGGGTCGGCCTCGCCGGACCGCGCCCGGACGGGGTCGCCTCTCACGTCATCGCCGACGAGGCTCTCGTCGCTGCTGTCAGTCGCTTCCACCCGCTCGCCGGCAAGTCGAGTGTCTGCCTCGCCGAGTTGGCCGGCTGGCCCCTCATCAGTCTCCCCCGGGGCACCGGACTTCGTACCTGCCTCGACGACGCCTGTACCAGCCTCGGGTTCGCACCCCGTGTAGCGTTGGAGGCGAGCGTGCTCGGCCTCGTGGCACAGCTCGCACAGCAGGACCTCGGCATCGCGATCCTCCCCGAGTCCGTCGCCGCCCACAGCTCCGACCTGCACACCCTCACCGTGACCCGACCCGCCCTGCGATCCCGCATCGAGCTGGCCTGGCGAGCCGACGGAGGAGCCAGCCCAGCAGCCCGAGCCCTTGTCCTCCATGCCCGAGCCGTCCTGGCCCACGGCACCAAACGGCCCCTGACGCCATGAGCGCCGCCGAACGATGACCGCCGGTCGCCGCATGGAACCGGACGACCTCTACTCCTCCGCCCTCTCGCTCCGAGCGGTCGAAGAACGCGAGACCTGGTGTTGCCGGCATGACTCCATGACGGCAAGGCCCGGTTGAACGGCAGCGTTCGCTGCGCGGCGCATCGTCGGCACCATCGCGGCCCTCAAAGCCACCCTCGATGACCAAGAAGCCCTCATCGCCACCGCCCCCGACACGTACCTGTTCGCTGCCTATGTCGGCCTCACGGACCGCGGGGTTCGGTGCGGTTGGTGGGAGTGGCGGCGCTCTTGTCCTGCAAGCAAACCACCTGTCGGCGGCAGTGCTCATCCATCGCTTGACCACTGGCGGGCGACGTCGACGGCGACGTCTCTGAAGGAGCGTGCCGCAATGGAGAGATAGGCGGACTTCCGCCAGACGAGCTCCAAGGTACGGCGGGGCACCGGGTCGCCGAGGTGGAGCCAAGCGACCTTGGGGCTCGCCGTAGCCCGGCGCGAGACTGCTGGTAGGAGCCCCACGCCGACTCCAGCGCTGATCAGGCCGCGGATCGCACCGGGATCGTCACCCTCGCAGACGATCCTCGGCTGGACGCCGATGCGGCTGAACAGCTGATCGGCCAAGGTGCGTTGCCAGTACCCGGGACGCGTGGTGATGAACGGCTCGTCAACGAGCATCTGAAGGTCGACTCGTTCGCGCCGCGCAAGGCCGTGGGTGGGCGGTACAGCAACGAGGACCTCCTCGTTGGATAGAACCACTGACTCGAGCTCGACGCCTCCCAGGGGTGCTGATGCGAGGCAGAAGTCGACGGTACCGGTCCGCAGCAGGTCGCACATGACGGGCGCCGGCCCCTGGTGGAGCTGAAAGCTGACCTCGGGGTGCTTCGCGATGAAGTGGGCGCTCAACTCGGTGACCGTCCGCAGGGTCTCGGAGGCGACCGCGACGCTGCCTCTTGCGAGACCGGCGGCGTCCTCGAGCTCACGGCGTCCTTGGTCGAGATGATCGAGAACCTGATCGACGC
>JAJYXW010000152.1 GCA_021801525.1 Actinomycetes bacterium | reverse complement strand
CGCAAGGTGTCTGGGTGGACGCCCATTTCATTGGCGGCGACTCCGATGGAGACGAGTGACGACATATGAGGATTATACCCCGCTTTACCCAGAAGTCCGCAGCATCACGGGAGCAGTTAGTTGCCCCTGTTGCGCTCCACGCCCCGCCGTGCGAGAGCCGCCGCTGCCACTTCTCCAGAGAGGATATCATGTGATAGCGAAGGGAGGTGACGAAGTGACCGACATCCTTGTCCGCGACGTCCCCGACGATGTGGTTGCCGCCCTCGACGCCCGCGCAGCGCGCCTCGGGCTGTCCCGCAGCGAGTACCTGCGGCGCAGGTTCGCCCAGGAGGCCATAGCCAGTCCGGAGCCAGTCACAGTCGAGCACTTGGCCGCGTTCGCCGAGGCGTTCGCCGACCTCGGTGACGCTCGGGTCATGAAGGGCGCCTGGGAGTGACCGACTGGCTGATCGACACCTCTGCCCTCGTTCGCCTGGCCACCAGTCCCGAGGCCCGAGCTTGGGCCGATCGGATAGACCGGGGACTCGTCCGTATCAGTACCGTGACACGTCTGGAGGTCGGCTTTTCAGCCAGATCGGGCCCAGACCTGCGCACTGCTGCGCGTCGCCCGCCGCTCGCCGCCCTGCCGATCGAGTACCAGACACCGGCCAGCGAGGATCGCGCCGTCGAAGTGCAAGCGCTGCTCGCCGACAGCGGGCACCATCGAGCGCCTTCGGTGCCAGACCTCGTCGTTGCCGCCATCGCTGAGCTGGCCGGCCTCACAGTCCTGCATGTCGACAAGGACTTCGAGCTCATTGCAGAGGTGACCGGGCAACCAACGGAACGCCTCGCGCTGGCCTGACCGGCTCCGGTGCAAGGGTATCGAACTACTCACCTAGATGGTGGCGAGTAGTAACGGACAAGTGTTTGTGGTAGCATGGTGATGTGAAGCTATCCGACTGGGCGAGGGCGAACGGGGTGCATCCGAAGACTGCGTACCGCTGGTGGCGGGAGGGCACCTTGCCGGTGCCAGCACGCCAGATCAACGCCAGGGTGATCCTTGTAGACGATCCCGGTATGGCTGCGCGGGTGGCGGGAGAGGGCAGCGTCGGGCTATACGCACGGGTGTCCTCTCATGATCAAAAGGCTGACCTTGATCGCCAGGTGGCCCGACTCTCGGAGTGGGCAGCCAGAGAGGGAGTGCGGGTGGAGCGGATAGAGGCAGAGGTCGGATCTGGGATGAACGGGTCTCGCTCCAAGGTGCGACGGTTGCTCGCTGACCCGAAGGTGCAGGTAGTGGTGGTAGAGCACAGGGACCGGCTCGGTTGGATGAACACCGAGCTCGTAGAGGCCGCACTCTCTGCGCATGGCCGGAGGCTGGTCGTCGTCGACGACGGTGAGGTGACAGACGACCTGGTCCGTGACATGACCGAGGTGCTCACCTCGTTCTGCGCCCGTCTCTACGGGCGCAGGTCTGCCCGGAACCGCGCAGAGAAGGCCCTGCGCTGCGCAGCACACGACGTGGGCCCGATGGCACTGATACACCCTGATGAGAAGATGGCTCCGTGAGCAAGGCAGGTAAGCCGGGTAGGACGGGTAGGCCAGCCCGTAAGCCAGCGCACAAGGTGCGCTACCCGGTTAGCGGTGTGGAACAGGCACCGGCAGCATCGACCATGCGGATACGGACCCGGCTCCGGTACTCGATGGCAGACATGGTGGTGCTAGTAGCCCTGGCGGAGCACTTCGACCGGCTCCAGGGCAGAGACCTCGCCGTCAGGTGCAAGGGCATCCCTGACGAGGCCAATGCCATCTGTGCACTGGCCGGCTACATCGGGGTGCTTGTGGGCAAGTACCGGGCCCCAGGTGAGAAGGTGCCCGAAGGCACGAAGACGGGCCAGGCCAGGCATGTGAAGCCCCGTCCCCCCTCGGCCGAGACGGTGCTCTGGGGGATACGGAAGCAGGATCTCACCCCCGAGTGCTCGTCCAGGTGGGCAGGGTGGATCACGAAATCCTCGAATAACGCATACGTACTGGCCCAGCGCAACCAAGCTCGGACACTTGCCGACAAGAACAAGGCCATCGCCGTGCTCAGCGCGAAGCTGGCTCTACCTGTGCGCAGCGCAGCCGAACGCAAAGACCTCCTGGAGAAGGAACGGGAGGCTGCGAAGGCCGAGTGCCGCCGAGGACAGCACCTCTCCTTCGGGTACCGCAGCACCTCCGAGCACGCGATGAAACGCCGGAGGTTAGAGCATCTACGTACAGAGGCTCGAGCCCTAGAGGCAGACATTGCATCCGGTCGGGTCCATGTCACCCGTGGCGGGAAGGCGCTCCTTCGAAACAGGCTGCACTTGGATGAGGCGGGTATCACCGAGGATGAGTGGCAGCAGCGCTGGCGTGCGAAGCGCTGGTCCTTCGGTGCAAACGGGGAGGCTCGTAAGCAATACGGCAACGAGACCATCAGAGTCTCACCCGATGGCACCCTCGAGATGGATTTGCCACCTGCACTGGCACACATGGCGAACGTCACCACCAGGGGAGTCACCCGCTACCGATTCGATGCCAAGGTCTCCTTCTCCTACCGCCAGGACGACTGGCTCTCCCAGGTGGAGGCGAACCGGGCAGTTGCATACAACGTGATGTTTGGTGAGAGGGGCCGGGTCTACCTGGATGCGAGCTTCACGGCGGCAACATCACCGGCTGTGCCAGCGCTGTCGGACCTGCTCGCAGATCCAGGGCTGCGTGTGCTGTCGTTGGACCTGAACAACGGCTTCCTCGCCCCGGCTGTCCTGGACCACTCCGGCAATCCGATCCACCGCCTGGCCCACATTCCCCTTCTCACCGAGGACCTGCCCGCAACCACCCGTGACGGGCATCTTCGCCGGGCCCTGACCGAGGCACTCGATCTGGCCGAGCGCTGCGGGTGCAAGCTCGTCGTGGTGGAGCACCTCGGGTTTTCCGACATGCGGGCCACAGGGCGCGAGGACTTCGGTAGCCGCAAGTGGTTCCGCAAGATCGTCTGTGGCATGCCTACCGCCCAGGTGAGCGACAGGCTGGTACCCATGGCATCAAGACGGGGCATCGCTGTCGCTGGCGTCCCCGCCGCGTACTCCTCCATCTGGGGCAAGGCGTACTGGCAGAGACCCCTATCTTCTGAGCAGCACAAGGTCTCGGGACATACCGCAGCAGCGGTCGTCCTCGGGAGGCGAGCACTCGGGCACCCAGCCCGGCGCCGTTCACGAGCAACACCAGATGTAACCGCACCCGACCAGAAGGTTGAACCGGGGATCGAAGCAGCAGAGGTGTCGGAGCACACCAGTAGCACTGCTGGTGTGGTGAGCTATCACGTGGGCACGTCGGAGTCTCCGGGCAATCGTCATCATCACGCAACCAGTAAGCCACTGCGGCACAAGGGTGTACCCGTGAAGGGACATAAGACCCGGACTGGCAATGTGGGACTGCGGGGAGCGAGGCCGGCGAAGACCGTTCGTGCCGGCCCGAGGAGCACTGTCCTAAGTGCTACCTCGTAGAGGAACGGTTCCCTGCGCTCGCCTGCGCTCGCCTGCGCTCGGTCCCACTCAGTCCACGAGGCTGGCCGGCACCACCTCGACTTCGAAGGGCTCGGTGACGTTGAGCGTCTCGGATCCGCTCGCGCTTCCCCGCTCCACGTAAGCCCCGCCCTCCAGTGCGAGCGCCACGATGCCCGGCGCGTCGGGGTCCACTATCCAGTAGTGGGGCACACCCGCATGGGCATAGGCATCGCGCTTGGTCACCGTATCCGAGCTACGCGTCGAGGGGGAGAGCACCTCCACCACGAGCAACGGCACGCCCTCGAAGCGCGCTATCGGAGCACCAGGCCGGGGGATCACCATGATGTCCGGCTCGAAGTAGGTGTCCTCGGAGAGGTAGAGGTCGAAGGGGGCGATCATCACCTTGTGGGTGGGCGGGCACGCGTCGTCGAGCACGCGGCAGAGGAGACGAACGGCGTCTTGGTGCTGGCTGCCGGGTGCCGGTGTCACGATCAGCTGCCCTCCGATCAGCTCGCGACGGAGCCCGTCCTCGGGAAGTTGCTGGATGTCAGCCCAGGTGAAGGTCCGCGCCTTGGTGAAGGTCACCGCCTCCAGCCTAACCCGCCTCGGGCGCCCCGCCTAGAACGCGTCGACCACGGTGCCGCACATCGCCAGGCAGCATCGCCCGGCAGCACCACCCAGCAGCTTCGCCCGGTTCGAATCAGCCACCTCGCTCGAGCACAGCCGGCGCCCTTGCACGACGTCTTGTTGCTGATAGCCGCTCTAATGATACGATTTGTTGCAGAGATTGCATCTCTTGCAACAGTTTGTGACTGGAGCAGCTGATCACCATGGCCGTGCTCTTCGCAGAGAAACATAACCGAACGTCGCTGTCGCGGGCGGCCCGGGAGGGCCGGCTTCGCCGCGTGGCGAGGGGGATCTACAGCGACGAGCTCGAGGCCTCCGACGAGGAGGTGGTCGCCCGCCACCGCTGGGAGATAGTCGCACACCTCGTGCCCGACGCTGTGATCGTGGACCGCTCGGCCGCAATCGGCGGCGCCCCGGCAGAGGGGGTGCTGTTCGTGGCTTCGCAAAGGCGCGCCCGCGACATGGATCTCCCCGGGCTCCTGGTCGACGTGCGGGACGGCCCGAGGCTCTCGTCCGACCAGCTCTGGGCAGAAGGGCTCTACATCTCCTCGCCGGCGCGGACGCTCGTAGACAACCTTGCCGTGTCACGCAGGCGGGGGAAGGTGCCGCGCACTCTGACGCGCTCGGAGCTCGGCGATTGGGTGGCGCGCCAGGCTCGGCTCATTGGCAGGGAACGGCTCGGCCGGCTGCGCGACGAAGCGAAGCAGATCGCCGCAGAGCTCGGCGTCCGAGAGCGTGAACCCGAGATCGACCTCCTCGTCGGTGCTGCGCTCGGAACGCGCCGAGCGCCGCGAGGCTCGAAGGCGCTCGCAGCGCGGGCAGCCGGGCGGGGCTACGACGAGGAGCGAGTACGGATGTTCGGCGAGATCGCGGACACGCTGTCTGGTTTCGAAGCAAGCGAGGAAGTGCCGGCATCTCTCCCGGCGGACAGCACCGGAGCGGGATCGTCTCTCGCCTTCTGGGAGGCGTACTTCTCGAACTACATAGAGGGGACGATCTTCTCGGTGGAAGAGGCAGAGCGCATCGTCGATACCGGTCTGCCTCCGCCGGAGCGGCCGTCCGACGGGCATGACATCTTGGGCACCTACCACATCGTCTCCGACAAGTCGGAACGTGCAAGGGTGCCCTTCAGCGACAAGGAGCTCTTCGAGATCCTCCGATCCCGAAACGCGGCGATCCTGGCGGGTAGGCCCGAGCTCCACCCGGGGGAGTGGAAGAGGCAGAACAACCAGGCGGGCACCTACTCCTTTGTCGACCACGAGCTCGTCGAGGGAACTCTCGCCCACGGGTTCGTGCATCGCGACCGCCTCTCGGCACCGATTGCGAGAGCCCTCTACATGCACTTTCTCGTCTCGGAGGTTCATCCGTTCACCGATGGGAACGGGCGTGTCGCACGCGTCGTTATGAACGCCGAGCTCTCTCACGCCGGCGAGACACGCATCGTGATCCCTACCGTGTGGCGAAACGAGTACCTCACCTCGATGCGCCAGCTCTCCAGAGAGGGGAACGTCCGGCTCCACATGCGGACACTGGGTCTCGCCTGGCGTTGGACTGCTGCGATGCATTGGTCGGATCCACCCACCACCAGGCTGCTCTTGGAGCGCACCAACGCATTGGTCGATTCGACCGAAGCAGCACAAAGCGGTCGGCGCCTGCTCCTGCCGGGATCCGGATGAAAGAACCCCGCTCCACGTAGGCCCCGGCCTCTAGAGCGAGCGCCACGATGCCCACCTGCGCCGGCCAGGGCAGCCGGGTCCGCCTAGAGCCCGCCTAGAACGCGTCGACCACGGTGCCGCACATCGAGGCGTCGTAGCCGGCGATGGCGTCGAGCTGAGCGTGAAGCGCCGAGCTGCCGAGGACAGCGAGGAGCGAGCGGACCTCCGGCGTGCCGAGTTGCTCGCGCCGCACCACGAGGTCGTAGCGCTCGGTGGCGAGGGGGACGAAGTCGAGCCCGTAGGCGAGGGCGGCCGGCTCGCTGGTGACGCCCAGCTCAGCTAGGCCCGCGGCGATGGCGGAGGCGACGGGCAGGTGGCCGGTGAGGGTGACGTCGTAGCCCTGGAGCGAGGCGACCGGGATCCGGGCGCGCCGGCGTTCCCGGTCGAGCACCTGGCGCGCCTCGGAGCCCTGCTCCCGGTTCACGATGCGGGCGCCGGCCCGGGCTGCGTCCGCCAGGGTCTCCACCCGGCCGCCGAGCGCGTGCCCGAGGACAAGGCCCTCGCGCCACGAGGCGAACCCGATTACCTCGGCGCCCTCCCCGGCGAAGACCTGCCTCGCGAGGGGGGTGTTGTACGAGCCGTCACGCCCCGAGCGCAGGTGCAGCCCGGCTGCGTGGACTGCCCCGAGCGAGAGCAGCTCCAGAGCCCGTGCGCTCGAGCACGACCACCAGAAGAGCCCGACCGGCGGGTCGAGAGCGCCGAGCGGCCCCGAGAGGAGCGGTAGCGCCGGGTCGCAACCGGCGACTGCGAGCGTGGGCGTGCGCGGGGCGATCATGCGGACCGTGAGCTCTGGGCCGCCCGGCCCGGCCGCGCCGGCTTCGCCCCCGGCGCCCGGTCCGGCCGGCGGGCGCCGGGCCCGCGTGCGCGGTCCCGCCGCCGGCGTGCCCGCTTCCGGGCTCGGTCCCTGCTCAACTGCGACCCCCGACGCGGGCCGGAACCCCCCGGCCGCACACGCATCCCCCGTTAGCGAGAACGCCGCCAATCCCTCCCCGGCAGCGCTCAACGCCAGCCTGATCGGGTCCCCGTGCGAGCCGCCGGAGAGCGTGCCCGAGTGCTCGCCGGAGAGCTGGCCCGTGAGCCGGCCGGGCACCGGCGGCTCGGCGAGCCAGGCCTTCTCGCCGGGGGCGGATGAGACGCCCGGAGAGGCCGATC
>JAJYXW010000130.1 GCA_021801525.1 Actinomycetes bacterium | reverse complement strand
CGGCTCCCGAGATCCCCCCGGTGCGCTGTTGGCACGAGAGGCCCGAGGAGGTGTGCCACCGACCCAACGGCACTCGACGCGACCTGGCTCGCCATCGACTGGACTTCCCTGAGTGACTCACTCGGCAGCAGGTGCAGTAGTTGGTTGTCGGCGAGGATCGTGACGACTGGTGCGTTGGTGGTCGTCGAGGAGGTGCCGCCCTTGCCGGAGGCGTCCTTCGATCCGCCCTTGCCCAAGCTGTCCTTCGACCCGCCCTTGGGTTTGGCGGCCATGACCGGTTGCGCCTGCTTGCGATTGCCAGAGGCGTGTTCGGGCTGCTTGGCCTTGTCTGGGTGCGATGCAGGCTGCTGCCCTTCGCCGGAGGACCCGTTACCCGCGCTCGGCGAGGGAGCGCCAGGAGGAGCGCCAGTGCCAGGGCCTGCTGGGCTTGCCGGATGGGGCGCAGGAGGGACGTTGCCTGCCGGAACCGTGCTCGGTGTCCCCGCGCTCACTTTGCTGCGCCCGGCCCTGGAGGAGCCGGCTGGTACCTCGTCTACTGCGAGCGTGCCCTGCTCACTGCTGGTGGCCCCGGCCGCGTTGGCGTGAGAGCCGGTGACCGTCCTGACCGTCCCGGCGTTAGCGCCGCCGGCTGCTGGCTCGAGCGTGCCCTGAGGCGTGACAGCGGTGCTCGGGTTCGAGAAGCCACCGGGCTGGAGCAAGTGGCCAGAGCCCGTGAGGTGCTTGCTCCCGAAGCGCTTCGCGCCGAGAGCGTGGAGGATTCCGGGTGCGGCGGGTCCGGAGCCGGTGCTCGCCACCGCCACCGCCAGCGCGGCCGCGCCTACGGCCGACGCCGCGGCGGCCGACGCCATTGCGGAGCGCCGCCGCCTCTTTGCAGCCACCTTTCCGAGCCGCTCTGCCCGCCTACGCCTGTAGAGGTCCTCGTCGGCAGCCAGCAGCAGGGCGCCAGCCCCGACGGTACCGGCCTGGTCGCCGGAGAGCGTGGACAGGCTCGCTACCCCCCAGCTGAACGACGGTGCTCCCGGGTGGGCTTGGGCACGGTGCATGAGCTCGGTGGCTCCTTGCGCGCTTGCGAAGGGAGCCAGGACGACGAACTCGTCTCCACCTGTCCGGTAGATGCTGTCGGTGTCCCGAAGGGAGCTCCTGAGAGCGTCCACAAGCCCTAAGAGAGCGGCATCCCCTGCGGCATGCCCGCCGGTGTCGTTCAGTGCCTTCAGGCCGTCGAGGTCGATGGCGGCCACCGCCACGTCGAGGCCGGATCGCCGGGCTCCGGCGACGGCCCGTGCCATGTCCTCGTCGAGCACTCGGCGGTTCGAGCAACCGGTGAGTGGGTCGGTCCGGGCGGCTTCGCTCAGAGACGCGGACACGGCGCGCACGGCTTCCAAGGTCATCTGCTCGGCGACGAGGTCGAGGTGCGACGAGGACGCGGAGTACCGCTTGCCAAGAGTGTCGCGCAGGCAGTTGAGCGCCATGAGGACGCCGACCGGCGAGATGGCGCGGCTTCCCCACTCTCGGGCGGCAGCCGCGAGCCTGACCGTCGGGGCTCCAAGCGTTGCCGCCTGGCTCGCCGCGGCAACCAGCTCCTCGGCCTGCGTAGTGTGGTCGATGGTTACGCCCCGCTCGGCGCAGCGCGCGTACCAAGCGCGGACGGCGTCGTCCCTTTCGTCGCTGTTCCCGCCGCCGCCCGGTTGCAAGCCGTCCCGCGGGTTGGGCTCCATGAGCCTCTTCCTCCCGTGTTGTTGTCGCCCTCCGCAACTTTAGCGCCGTACGTAACCATCTTCGCGCTCATGTCGCACGCGCGCCAGCACCAATATTGGCTTGCTCACACATCTCCGCCTCATAACCGGCACGCTGCTGCCGGAGGCATCAGGGCAAGCCACAGACAACGATATAAAACTATAGGAAGTGCAGCAGGACATAGATTGCTATCAGGAGATGCCAAGGCATACGGCGTCCGGTCGGGGCGGGCGCCTGGGCAAGTCCGAGCTCGGGCGCGTCTAGTGCTCCGTCCCGGAAGTAACGTGAATGTGATCGGCGAGCCAGGGGCGTCATCTGGCCGGCGAGCGTGCGTGGTACTTCCGGGACGGAGCACTAGCCTGTGGTCGTGCAGGTCCTGGTGGCTATGTCCGGTGGAGTGGACTCCTCGGTAGCGGCTGCTCTGCTTGCCGAGCAGGGCCACGAGGTCGTGGGGGCGACCCTGAAGCTTTGGGGCGGGCCGTCGAGCTCCGGGTGCTGCTCTGCTGCGGACGTGCAGGACGCACGCCGGGTGGCCGCTTCTCTCGGCATCGACCACTACGTCTTTTCCGACACGGAGGTGTTCGATGAGATGGTCGTGCGACCCTACGTGGAAAGCCATGTAGCGGGGGCAACCCCCAACCCGTGTATCGCGTGCAACCTGCACCTGAAGTTCGGCTTGCTGCTGGAGCGAGCGACGCGCCTCGGGTTCGACGCGCTTGCCACCGGGCACCACGCACGGATAGAGGCGAGACCGTCGGGGGCTCGCCTGATGCGTGGGGTGGACGCGGCAAAGGACCAGTCCTACGTGCTGGCGCCCCTGGCTCAGTCCGTGCTCGAGAGGATCCTTCTGCCAGTGGGCGAGCTGACGAAGCGGGAGGTCCGTGACAAGGCCGCTCGCCTCGATCTCTGCACGGCAGCCAAGCCTGACAGCCAGGACGTGTGCTTCGTAGCCCCAGGTGGCGGTCGGGTGAGGTTCCTGGCAGACCGGATGGCTCTCCACGAGGGGGAGCTCGTCGATGCCGAGAGCGGTGAGGTGGTGGGCAGCGTGGACGCGTTGGAGCTGGTGACTCCAGGCCAGCGCAGGGGCCTTGGCGCTGGCCCCGGGGGCACCCGGCGATATGCGCTGCAGGTGGATGTATCCGCACGGAAGGTCCTGGTTGGCGATGTATCCCGGGCGCGTGCCAGCCGGGTGGCGCTCTCGGACCTGCGCTGGTGCGCTGCCCCGCCGGAGGGGCCTGCCCGAGTCCTCGCGCAGGCGAGCGCGCACGGACCTGCGCTGCCTGGGGCTCTTGTCCTCGGCACGCCTGGTTGGCGTGCCCCAGGATCGAACGTTACATGCGATGCCGTTCTCACCTACGACGACCGCCAGCGCCTGGTGGCTCCCGGCCAGACGGTAGCCTTCTACGACCCTGCGAGCCCGGATCTCGTGATCGGGGCTGCGACGTGCGTAGATTTTCCCGCGGTTCTCGAGACCGCCGGATGCAACGATGCCGCCGCCTGCTGAGCCCCACGACGGAGCGGTAGGTGCCCACTCCGCCCACTCCGCCCGGTCAGCCCGGTCAATCCAGACCGCCCAGACCGCCCAGACCGCCGAGCCCGCTCGACACCCTGCGCCCGAAGACCTTGCCCGAGCGCACGAGCTGCGCCGGCTGGTTGCCCACCATGCCAACCTCTACCACCGCCTCGACGCGCCGGAGATACCCGACGGGGACTACGACGCCCTGGTGTCCGAGCTGAGGAGCCTCGAAGAGCGCTTTCCCGAGCTCGCTCTGGACGGTTCCCCGTCGATGGCTGTCGGCGCGGCGCCCTCCCCGCTCTTCTCCGAGGTGCGCCATGACCCGCCGATGATGAGCCTCGACAACGTGTTCAGCGCAGAAGACCTCGCTGCGTGGATGGAGCGATTGGCGAGGATCGCACCCGAGGCCGCGCACGCAGACTTGGTGTGCGAGCCGAAGATCGACGGCGTCGCGATGTCCATCACATACGAGAACGGACGGCTCGTGAGGGCTGCGACACGGGGAAACGGCGTCGTGGGGGAGGACGTGACGGCGAACGTTGCGACCATACGCGCGCTTCCCGAGTCGCTGGAGCTGCCCGGGGCGAGCGGGAAGCGCATCGCTCGGATGGAGGTCCGCGGCGAGGTGTACATGGCTGTGGAGGATTTCGAGGAGCTGAACAGGCGACAGGAGGCTGCCGGGGAGAAGGTGTTCGCGAACCCCCGCAACTCGGCCGCCGGGTCGTTGCGCCAGAAGGACCCGGCGGTCACCGCCACGCGCCCCCTTTCGTTCTGGGCCTACCAGCTGGTTGGGATCGAGGGGTTGGAGATGCCGGCCGGGCACCGGGCTGCCCTCGATCTGATGTCCGAGTGCGGGTTGCCCGTCAACCCCCTGACGCGGGTGGTGAAGGGGTTGGACGCCGTCGTGGCGACATGCCGTGAGTGGCAAGGTGCTCGCCACAGTCTCGGATACGAGATCGACGGCGTGGTGGTGAAGGTGGACGACCTCAGCCTCCGGGAGAAGCTCGGCTCCACGTCGCACGCGCCGCGCTGGGCGGTCGCGTTCAAGTTCCCGCCCGAGGAGCGCTCCACGCGGTTGGTCGACATCCAGGTGTCGATCGGCCGCACCGGGAGAGCGACTCCCTTCGCCGTGCTCGAGCCGGTGGTGGTGGGTGGCTCTACCGTGTCCATGGCCACCCTCCACAACGAGGACCAGGTGCTCCGCAAGGACGTGAGGCCCGGGGACCTCGTCGTGGTGCGCAAGGCGGGGGACGTGATCCCCGAAGTCGTGAGCTCTGTCCTTTCCGAGCGGCCCGAGGGAAGCCGTCCTTGGAAGTTCCCCGCCAAATGCCCGAGCTGCGGCGGGCCGCTGGTCCGGCTGCCCGGGGAGAGCGACACGAACTGTCCGAACCTCGACTGTCCCGACCAGCGCGTGGCGCGTGTGGTGCACTTCGCGTCGCGCCCGGCCATGGACATCGAGGGGATGGGAGAGAAGCGAGCGGCGCAGCTCGTGGAAGAAGGGCTCCTGGCCGATCCGGGAGACATCTACGCTCTCGCGCAGGGGACCCTAGCCGCGCTCGAGGGCATGGGAGACCTGTCCGCAGCGAACCTGATCGCCGCCATCGAGAGCTCCAAGTCGAGGCCGCTCGACCGCCTTCTCGTAGCGCTCGGCATCCGCCACCTGGGCCCGGTAGGAGCTCGCGCGTTGGCGCGGGCCTTCGGGAGCTTGGACGCCATTGCTTCAGCCGCCTCTGCCGGAGCAGCCGGAGAGGAGGAGCTGGCCTCGCTCGACGGGATCGGACCCGTGATAGCCGCCAGCATCTCCGCCTTCTTCGGGTCGCCGGCCAACTTGGCAGTGGTGGACAAGCTGCGCCGCGCGGGGGTGAGCTTCTCGTCTGCCGGGAACGCGACTCTTCCCCCGGGTGCCTCTGGAACTGCCGGCGGCGCTGTGCCGGCGGAGATGCCCGCGCAGACGCTGGCAGGGCGCACCGTGGTAGTGACCGGGAGCCTAGGGGGCTACACGCGCGAGCAGGCAGAGGACGCCATCGCCCTTCGGGGCGGCAGGACCACATCGAGCATCTCGTCTAAGACCTGGGCCGTCGTCGCCGGCACAGCTCCCGGCGCGGCGAAGCTCGGTAAGGCGGAACGTCTCGGCGTAGCGATCGTCGACGGTTCGCACTTCGGTGAGCTGCTCGAAACCGGGTTGCTGCCGGGTCGGGCCGGGCAGGCCGGGCAGGCCGGGTAGGACGCGTAAACCGGGTAGGCCGAGTAGGCCGCGTAAACCGGGTAGGCCGAGTAGGCCGCGTAAGTCGCGTAAGCCGAGCAGGCCGGGCAAGCCGGGCAAGCCGGAGGCATCTCCGGTGGCCGGGACCCGGCTACTGGGTTCCGGTGCCTGGTGAACCGGCGAGCCGGCTCCACCTCGGGACGTACCGGTGGCGGTAGCCTGGTTGCGGACAAATGTCGATAACAACAGGATCCATAGGCCGCGTCCTCGCAGATCGCTACAGGATCGAGAGCGCGTTGGGCAGCGGGGCATCTGCCCAGGTGTTCTCCGCCTGGGACGTGGCGCTTCGTCGCCAGGTGGCTGTCAAGGTGCTCCATCCGGCCCTCGCGGCCGATGGCTCGTTCCTGCGGAGGTTCCGAGCGGAGGCTCAGGCAGCGGCAGCTCTTCACCACCCGCACGTGCTCGCGGTCTTCGATTGGGGAGAGGACGGCGGGGAGCCGTTCCTCGTGCTCGAGCATCTCGGGGGCGGATCGCTGCGCGACGTCCTCGACGCAGGCACGCTGCTGGACGTCCCGCAGGCGGCGAAGATGGGGATCGAGGCTTGTGAGGCACTCGCCTACGCCCATTCCAGGGGGTTCGTTCACCGTGACGTGAAGCCGGCGAACCTCCTCTTCGACGAGGAGGGACGCCTGCGTGTTGCCGACTTCGGGCTGGCCAGGGCGCTGGCAGAGGCTGCGTGGACCGAGCCGGCAGGTGCTTTCATCGGCACTGCTCGCTATGCCTCTCCCGAGCAGGTCGAGGGCCGGAGCCTCGACGCGAAAGCCGACGTGTACTCCCTGGCGTTGGTGCTCTACGAAGCGCTGACCGGGAGCGTGCCGTTCTCAGCGGACACGGCGATCGCTACCCTCATGGCGAGAGTCGGGGCCTTCATCGAGGAGAGCCCCGAGCTCGGCGCGCTCTGGCCCGTGCTCGTGAGGGCCGCCGACCCCGACGCGTCGCTGCGCCCCAGTGCCGCAACCATGGGGAACGCGTTGAAAGAGATCGCGGCTCAGCTGAGCCCGCCAGAGCCAATCCCTACCCTGGGGCGAGGTGCCGGCTCGCGCCGGGCAGCCGGGGATGGGAATGAAACCTCACTAGGCGGCCCGCCAGGAACGGGCGTAGGGCCAGGCACGGGCCCCGAGCCGGGCGGAAACACCGGTCTCGGTGAAAGTGCGCGGCCAGGTGGCGGTGTCGGGATGGGGGGAAGTGCTGGGCCGTATGGTGGCACTGGGCCGGGTGGTGGCGCGCACCGTGCCTCTGAGGCCAATGCCCGTCAGGCAGTGCCCGATGCCCGTCAGGCCGTGGCCGGCCATGCCGGTGCGCGCGTTGGCCATGGAGCTGCGCGGCGACGCCGGCGCTGGCCGTGGGTGCTGGCCGTGGCCCTGGTGGCAGCCGGTCTGCTCGGCGCCGGGGGGACCTATGTGGCGATCCGGCTGCAGGTTTTCGTGCCGAGCCGTCAGGTGCCTCGGCTCACGGGCCTGAGCGCGGTCAGCGCAGCCCGAAGGCTTCGTGCCGAGCACCTGGTGCTCGATGTAGCAGCGCGTCGCTACGACGTCTCTGTCAAGGCAGGCGACGTCGCGTCTCAACGGCCTGGCCCCAGGTCCACCCTGAAGCAGGGCAGCGTCGTGCACGTTGTCGTCTCGCTCGGACCGCCGCCGGTGAAGGTGCCGTCGCTTACGGGCTTGTCGGGCTGCGCTGCCATGAGAGCAGCGCTTGCCCGGGCGCACCTCGTCGCGAGCTGCACGAAGGCGCACTCCACGAGCGTGCCCGAGGGGGGGATCATATCCGTAAGCCCCGATCGGAGCGCGCTGTGGGGATCCACTGTGGCGGTCGTCGTGTCCTCCGGGCTTCCGTCGGTGAGCGTGCCGGACCTGAGTGGAACGGACTGCGCCGCGGCAAAGGCCCTCCTCGCCTCGGCTCACCTCGCCGGATCCTGCACCAAGGAGTACTCGACGAGCGTTCAGGATGGCCAGGTGATCTCGTGGAGCCCGTCGACCACGGCAACGTGGGGATCGACCGTGCAGGTCGTAGTGTCACTTGGACCGCCGATGGCGCAGGTCCCCAGCCTCGCCTACGACAGCGTTCCAGAGGCCGTCGCGGCCCTCCAAGGGGTTCACCTCGTTGCCGGCAACGTGTACGGACCCGCCGGGGGCCGCGTGTTCTACAGTACCCCCCAGAGCGGGCAGTGGGTGCAGGAGGGCACCGCGGTCAACCTTTACACCCAATGAGCCGTTGGGCGGCTAGAGGCAGAGGGAGGTGCGGTTGTGGGTGTGCTAGAGGGCAGGGTGGCCATCGTGACAGGCGCGGGGCGGGGCCTCGGGCGCGCGCACGCGTTGCTCCTGGCTTCCGAGGGAGCCAAGGTAGTGGTGAACGACATGGGCGGCAGCGTGGACGGTTCGGGATCTGCAGGGTCGTCGCCGGCAGCCTCCGTCGTAGCAGAGATCACCGCCGCCGGGGGCTGCGCTGTTGCGAACTTCGACGACGTGGCGGACTGGGAGGGAGCCAAGCGGCTGGTGGACACCGCCGTAGGTGAGCTCGGCGGGCTCGATGTCCTTGTGAACAACGCCGGCATCCTGCGAGACCGCGTGCTCGTGAACATGAGCGAGGAGGAGTGGGACTCGGTGATACGCGTCCACCTTCGCGGCCATTTCGCGCCCACCCGGCATGCCGCCGCGCACTGGCGCGAGCGTGCCAAGGCGGGTGAGGAGGTGAAGGCGTCGGTGATCAACACCTCCTCCACCTCGGGGCTCCTCGGCAACCCCGGCCAGGCGAACTACGGCGCGGCAAAGGCCGGCATCGCGGCTTTCACCGTCATAGTCGCACAGGAGCTGTCGCGTTACGGCGTCCGCGTGAACGCGATAGCCCCCGCTGCACGCACCCGCATGACGGAGTCCACGCCCGGCCTTGCCGACATAGTGCAGCCCCCTGGCGATCCTCAGGCCTTCGACGTATGGGACCCAGCGAACGTCTCTCCCCTCGTCGCCTACCTCGCCACCGAGTCCTGTGAGGTGACCGGCAAGGTGTTCTTCGTCCAGGGCAGCAAGATCAGGATGTTCAGGCCGTGGACGATGGAGGAGACGATAGAGACCTCGGGGCGTTTCAGCATCGCCGAGATATCAGAGCGGATTCCGGAGCTGCTCGGCTGACGCTGCGGCGCCGGCCGGCATGACGCATGCAGTCGCCACGCCCGGGCGGGTCATGGGTGCACGAGGCCCACGCCCAAGTGCAGGCGCGCGTTCGCTCGCGTGGCAGGTACCGCTGGTGGGTGCTGGTTGCGGTTCTCAGCGGGCTCCTTGCCAACAACCTCTTGTTCACCGTCTTCGTGGTCGCTCTCCCCACGGTGGCGACCGGTCTGCACACCTCCGTGGCCACCATCACATGGGTGGTGACGGGTCCCATGCTCACCTACGGGGTGGCGGCGCCGCTTGCCGGCAAGGTGAGCGACATCCGGGGGCACAGGCGCACGTACATCCTTGGCATGGTCTTCTCGGTGGTGGTGGCGCTCGGCTCGGCCCTCGCACCCGACGCGGGCATGCTGGTGGCGGCACGCGCTCTGAGCGGGGTTGCCGGCGCAGTCGTGGGCGCGTCGTCCATGGCCGTCGTCTTCGACGCGTTCGACCCCTCCGAAAGGGTGAAGGCCATGGGTTGGTGGTCGCTCGTGGGGGCCGGAGGCCCTGTGCTCGGCATAGCGATAGGCGGCCCGCTCATCGAGTATCTCGGATGGAGGTCACTGTTCGTGCTCCAGATCCCGCTGATCCTCGCAGCACTGGCGCTCGCCCTGTTCGTGTTGCCGGCGAGCCTGGTTCGAACGGGTGAGCGGGTCCGGCTCTTCGCGAGGGACGTCCCGCGGCGTCCGGGGCGCTTCATCGGCCCCGGCGCGGCAAGGGCGGAGCCCGGAGCTTCTGCGAGCGATCCTGCGAGCGATCCTGCGAGCGATCCTGCGAGCGATCCTGCGAGCGCGCGTACGGGCTTGCTCGGCCGCCTCGATCTCGGGGGAGCGGTGCTCGTCACCCTGGCAGTCGGCGGTCTGCTGCTCGCATTGAATCGGGCGCCGGAGCTGGGTTGGGGGTCGCCGGCAGTGCTCTTGATGCTTGCCGGGTCGGTCGCCTTTGCGATCGGCTTCGTCGTCGTGGAACGGCGAGCGGCAGAGCCGCTCGTACCGCTTTCCTACCTGCGCGAGCGGAACTTCACGTTCCCAATAGGCGCTCAGGTCTTCGCGAACTTCGCGTACATGGGAGGCTTCTTCCTTGCTCCGTTGCTCTTCGAGCAGGTGTTCGGGTACGGGGTGTCCGCGGCAGGGCTCCTGTCTATTCCGAGGCCGCTAGTTTTCTCCCTCGTCGCCCCCGGCGCGGGCTACTTCGCTCAGCGCCTCGGTACCCGCGGGGCCGCGCTGGCCGGCACCTTGGCGGTGGTCGCCTCGATGGGCGTCTTCATGTTGGCGGGCGGAGGCGGAGGCGTGTTCGTAGCAGAAGCTGCTCTGGTGTTGTCGGGGATTGGTCTGGGAGTGGCGACACCTGCCCTGAGCGCAGCCGTCGGCAACGTCGCAGACGCTGCTTCCCTCGGCATCGTGAGCGCGACGCAGCAGCTCATGGTCCAAGTGGGGGTCGTCGCCGGCATACAGGTGATGCAGACACTCCAGGCCGGCGCAGCCAGATCAGGCAGCCAGGTGGCGGGTCCGGGACTTGCCGGATCCTTCCACTACGCCTTTGGAATCGGCGGCATCGTGGCCTTGTTGGGGGTGGCTTGCGCCGCAGCTACTCGGTAATGTCCTTCAGCTCCTGGGCGACCTTCTGGGTGGTCGCGTCCGGCGTGACCGTCTGGAGCATCATCAGCTTCGCCATGTCGCCCTCGACCTTGATCTTCCCGGCCATGAAGGCCTGCATACCTGCCTGCGGGTTTCCCTCCACCAGGATCGACTTCGCGGTCTGGTAGTCGAGGGTCACCTTCAGCTCCGAGCCCTCCATGTGGCCGAGGTCGAGCTCCAGCCCACCACTGCTGGTGTCCATGTGCGCGTCGATGGAGCCGCTGCCGAAAGGTACGTCGGTGACTACCAGGTTCATCTTCACCTGGTGAGGCACCGCTTGGGCCTCTCCCTCGTACTTGGCGCGGATCTCCTTGGCCGCCGCGATCCACTCGTCGCTCAAGAAGGGGTATGTGGCCATTACGGGTGCTCCTTCACTCTCGTCAGGTCCGGGGTGAGCGCCCGGCACCGGGATGTGTCAAGTGTCGGCATCGCGCCGGGGACGGCTCGGGAGCGCGCCTTGGCGGCTTCCGCGCGCTCCACACCATACCGGGGCACGCTGCCCGGCGCCACTTGTTGACTGGCGGATCAGTCAGTTTGGCGATTGGCGCGGTGATGCGCGTGGCGATCGGAGCGGTGATGGGCGAGGCGACGGGTGTTGGTGGTAGCGGTCGCGCCAGCTGTAGCATGCGGCGGATGACGTCCCCTGTCATGCCGGGTGCCGAGCCTCTTTCTTTCAGCGGGGGGCCCAGTGGAGTGCTCGTCCTCCATGGGTTCACCGGCAACCCACAGTCCATGCGCCCTGTGGCGGAGGCCCTGGCCTCGGCTGGTCACACAGTGGAGCTGCCGCTGCTGCCCGGTCATGGCACCGCCATCGAGGACATGATCCCGACGCGCTTCGCAGACTGGTCGGGAGCCGCCGAGGATGCGTACAGCGAGCTGGCCGGGCGTTGCTCGTCAGTCGGGGTCGTGAGCCTGTCCATGGGGGGAACGCTCGCCTGCTGGCTTGCCGAGCGCCATCCCGAGATCCGCGCTCTGGTGCTCGTCAACCCGCTTCTCGATCCACCAGCCGACAGCTTTCGGGAGATGCTGGCGGGCCTCCTGGCTTCTGGCACCGAGGTGGCGCCCAGCGTCGGGTCGGACATAGCCAAGCCGGACGCGCACGAGCTCACTTACGACGGTACCCCTCTCAGGGCCGCGCTGTCGCTCTTCGGCGGGGTCGACGAGGTCGCCGCCGGTCTCGGGAAGATCTCCTGCCCGATATTGCTCCTGTCGAGCCGCCAGGACCACGTGGTGCCGAGCTCCTCGGGCGACTTGCTCGTGGAGCGGGTCGGTGAGCGGGTAGAGCGGGTGTGGTTGGAGCGCAGCTATCACGTGGCGACCCTCGACTTCGACGCGGGCGAAGTGATCGCCCGCACGGTTGCGTTCATGGGGCGCGTGCTGGCTGATGCCGGCGAGCCTCGCCCCGGATCCGGGGCATGAGCGCCGGCCTCGACCAGCCAGCAGAGCGTGCCGGTCTAACTGGAAGCGCAGCGCTGACGAGCGAGGTCGCCGCCTATGTTGCGCGCCTCGCACGCATAGAGCTCTCCGCCGGCGAGCTCGACCGCTTCGCGAAGCAGCTCGGAGCGGTGCTGGAGCACGCTTCCCAAGTCAACGCCCTGGACACCGGGGACGTGGAGCCGACGGCGCATCCACTCCCGCTCAGGAACGTCCTGCGCAAAGACGAGCCGCGCCCCTCGCTCGAGCGTGATGCCGTACTGGCGGAGGCTCCGGCCAGCGAGGACGGGTGCTTCAAGGTGCCCAGGATCCTCGCCGAGGAACGGTGACCACGGGATCGCCCACCCCGGGCGTGACACGTAGTGCCCACGAGATCGCCCGGGCCGTGCGCAACGGAGACGAGAGCGCGCTGTCGGTGCTCCAGGAGCACCTGGAGGCAATAGGAAGCATCGACGGCGAGGTCCACGCGTTCATCACCTTGCTCGACGACCAGGCGCGCTCCGATGCCGCAGAGGTCGACCGCCGGGTTGCCGCGGGAGAGGATCCCGGGCCTCTCGCGGGAGTTCCCGTCGCGCTGAAGGACAACCTGTGCACATCTGGGGTGCCGACGACATGCGCGTCGCACATCCTCGGCTCGTGGCGCCCGCCGTACGACGCGACGGTGGTCGAGCGCGTCAGGGCTGCCGGGGCCGTCATAGTGGGAAAGACCAACATGGACGAGTTCGCGATGGGGTCGTCCACGGAGACCTCCGCGTTCGGTCCCACCTGCAACCCGCTCGATCTGAGCCGGGTGCCCGGTGGATCGAGCGGCGGGTCGGCCGCCGCGGTGGCTGCGGGCATGGTGCCGCTCGCGCTCGGATCGGACACCGGCGGCTCCGTGCGCCAGCCTGCCGCCTACTGCGGCGTGGTGGGTGTGAAGCCGACCTACGGCGCAGTCTCACGGTACGGGCTGGTCGCGTTCGCCAGCTCGCTCGACCAGGTCGGTCCAATCGCGCGCTCTGTCGCGGATGCAGCCCTGCTCCTCGATGTCATCGGCGGGCACGACGCGCTGGACTCCACCTCCCTCGACCGCCCCCCATCGCGCTACGCGGAGTCGCTCTGCTTGCTCGACGCAGGAGGGCACGCGCCGGGCGAAGAGCTCGTAGCCGGGCTCCACGTGGGGATCGTGGAGGAGCTTGTTGCCGGCGCCGACCCGCTCGTTGCTCGCAGCGTCCGTGCCGCCGCAGAGTCGCTCGCTTCCTACGGCGCTACGGTCGACGACGTGTCCATCCCGGAGCTCGCGTACGGGCTTCCCGCCTACTACCTGATAGCCCCCGCCGAGGCTTCGTCCAACCTCGCTCGCTACGACGGCGTCCGCTACGGGTCGAGGGTCGACGGACCCGACGTGGAGGCGATGAACCGCGCTACGAGGGCTGCCGGCTTCGGCGACGAAGTGAAGCGGCGCATCATGCTCGGCACATACGCTCTCTCGGCGGGCTACTACGACGCGTACTACGGCAAGGCCCAGCGGGTTCGCACGCTCATCATCGACGCGTTCTCAGCCGCGTACCAGCGCTTCGACGTGCTGCTCGGGGCTACGGCACCCACTACTGCGTTCCCCATGGGCGCCAAGGTGGACGACCCGCTCTCGATGTACCTTTCGGACGTGTGCACCGTGCCGTCGAGCTTGGCGGGGCATCCCGCGATCAGCGTTCCCTTCGGGAGGGCCGAGGACGGCCTTCCCGCAGGCGTTCAGGTGCTAGCGCCCGCGCTCGGCGAGTCCGTCATGCTCAAGGTGGCAGCAGCCGTCGAGGCTGCCGGCGCTTCCATCGCGCCGGAGCCCAAGTGACCGGTGACGGAGCCGGGGACCAGGTGAGCGGAGGCGAGAGCCAGGTGAGCGGAGCCGGGGACCAGGTGAGCGGAGGCGAGAGCTACGGCGACTTCGAGCCTGTCATCGGGCTCGAGGTCCACTGCGAGCTGCGCACCCGGACCAAGCTCTTTTGCGGATGCCCGAACTCCTTCGGTGACGCGCCCAACACCAACGTCTGCCCGGTGTGCCTCGGCCTGCCGGGCTCGCTCCCCGTGCTGAACGCGAAGGCGGTGGAGCTCGCCATGCGGATCGGGACCGCGCTCCACTGCGACATCAGGCCTTCGAGCTTCCACCGGAAGAACTACTTCTATCCCGACATGCCGAAGGACTACCAGGTGAGCCAGTACGACGAGCCGATAAACGTGGGCGGGTGGCTCGAGTTGCCCGACGGGAGCCGTGTAGGCATAGTGCGCGCCCACATCGAGGAGGACACTGGCAAGACGACCCACGCAGGCGGCACCGGGCGCATCCATGGCTCGTCGTACTCGCTCGTCGACTACAACCGTGCCGGGGTGCCGCTAGTGGAGATCGTCTCGGAGCCCGATATCAGGTCTGCGGCCCAGGCACGCCTCTACGCAGCCGAGCTGAGGGCGATCCTCGTCGCCACGGGGGCCTCGGACGGCCGCATGGAGGAAGGCTCCATGCGCGTCGACGCGAACGTGTCGGTCCGCCGGCGAGGCGCCTCGGAGCTCGGCACCCGGTGCGAGGTGAAGAACCTGAACTCCCTTCGCTCGTTGACGAGGGCCATCGACTACGAGGTGCGAAGGCAGGTGGGGATCATCGAGAAGGGCGGGGCAGTGGCCCAGGAGACCCGCCACTTCGACGAGGCGCAGGGTGCCACCGTCGCGATGCGTTCGAAGGAGGAGGCCTTCGACTACCGCTACTTCCCCGAGCCCGACCTCGTTCCCCTCGCCCCCGACGCGGCATGGCAGTCCGAGGTGGCGGCCTCGCTCGGTCCCATGCCAGCCGAGCGCCGGAGCCGGGTGTCCGAGCTGATCGGGGCGAGAGGTGGCACTGCCGGTGACGGCGCCACGAGCGCCAGCCAGATTGCCACGGTCGTGGAGCTCGGCCTGGACGGGCTGGTCGAGGCTGCGGTCACCTCCGGCGTCGACCCGGGTCTCGCCCTGGCGCGTGCGGCCAACGAGGCGGCAGCAGGGGGCGACGCGGCGCGCGGCCTCGATCCGGCGGGATTCACGGCCCTGTTGAAGTTGGAGGCCGCCCGCAAGCTCTCTGCCACCCAGGCGAAGGCCGTCCTGGCGGAGATGCTCCTCCATGGCGGGGATCCTGCGACGATCGCTCGCGCAAAGGGATTCGAGGTCATGGACGAGGGCGAGCTGGCTACCGTCGTGCGCCAGGTCGTAGACGAGAGCCCCGGCGAGTGGCACCGCTACCTCGAAGGCGAGGAGAAGCTCGCGCAGTTCTTCGTCGGCAAGGTGATGAAGGCCACCAGGGGGCGCGCCGACGGCAAGGCGGTGATCGCGGCCCTCGACCGCCTGCGGAGCTGAGCTCGCTCCTCTCGCATTCGTGCAACGAAGTTCGGCCCGGTGGGAACCAGTGCTCTGCACCGGCTGGTCGCCCGCTAGCGCGCCGGCGCGTAACGTGGGGGCCATGCCCGACCCGACTAGACCAGAGAAGCCCGCTGCCGGCACTGTAGAAAGCGCTGGAGCTGGCGGCCCGCACGGCACGAAGATCCGCAGCTACGAGGTGACCGAGGGCCCCACCCGGGCACCCGCGCGCGCCATGCTCAGAGCCATCGGCATGACCGACGGCGACTGGGGGAAGCCCCAGGTCGGCGTCGCCTCCTCGTGGAACGAGGTGACACCGTGCAACCTTCCCCTTGCCCGCCTCGCCGCGCGGGCCAAGGAAGGGGTGAGGGAGGCGGGAGGGTTTCCCATCGAGTTCGTGACCATTGCGGTGTCGGACGGGATCTCCATGGGCCACGAAGGCATGCGTGCGTCGCTTGTGAGCCGCGAGGTGATAGCGGATTCCATAGAGACGATGATGCACGCCGAGCGCTTCGACGCGATGGTGACGTTTGCGGGCTGCGACAAGTCCCTCCCCGGCATGCTCATGGCTGCGGCGCGGCTCGACCTTCCCTCGGTCTTCCTGTACGGGGGCACCATCATGCCCGGGCAGGTCCGCGGCGAGGCAGTCGACATCGTAAGCGTGTTCGAGGCCGTGGGCGCCCATTCGGCCGGCTCTCTCACCGACGAGGAGCTGGCGCTGATCGAGCGCAGCGCCTGCCCGACCGAGGGATCGTGCGCGGGCATGTTCACGGCGAACACCATGTCCTCCGCGGCCGAGGCACTCGGCATGTGCCTGCCGGGATCGGCCTCCGTGCCCGCCGTCGACCCTAGGCGCGACGACTTCGCGTACGAGTCGGGCAGGGCGGTCATGGCGCTCCTGGAAAATGACGTCCGGCCACGCCAGGTGATGACCAAGGAGGCCTTCGAGAACGCCATCGCGGTGGTGATGGCCCTGGGAGGCTCCACGAACGCGGTGCTGCACCTGCTCGCCATAGCCCACGAGGCTCGCGTCGAGCTCACCCTCGATGACTTCGTCCGCGTGGGGAGCCGGGTGCCTCACATTGCCGACACCAAGCCACACGGTCGCTACCACATGAGCGACATCGACCGCATCGGAGGTGTCCCCGTGGTGATGCGCGAGCTCCTCGACACGGGCCTCCTCCACGGTGACTGCCTCACGGTCACCGGGCGAAGTGTGGCGGAGAACCTGGACGCGCTCCGCCCGCCTGCGCCGGACGGCTCGGTCGTCCACCCGCTGTCCGCCCCGATCCACGCCGCCGGCGGCATTGCGATCCTGGAGGGCTCCCTCGCTCCGAAGGGAGCCGTGGTGAAGGTGGCAGGGTTGGACGGCGCCCGGTTCGAGGGAACGGCCCGGGTCTTCGATGGCGAGCAGGGGGCTCTCGACGCGATTCTCGCCGGGAGCATCGAGCCCGGGACGGTGGTGGTGATCCGCTACGAGGGTCCCAAGGGCGGTCCCGGCATGCGCGAGATGCTTGCGGTGACCGGGGCAATGAAGGGAGCCGGACGAGGCGGCGACTGCGCGTTGGTGACCGACGGGCGCTTCTCCGGTGGTACCCACGGCTTTTGCGTGGGCCACGTCGCACCCGAGGCGGTGGACGGCGGTCCGATAGCGCTCGTAGAGGACGGAGACCGCATAGTCCTCGACGCTGCCGAGCGCCGGCTCGACCTGGTGGTGAGCGAGGCGGAGCTGGAGCGTCGCCGGGCAGAGTGGAAGCTGCCGGAGCCGCGATACACGACCGGAGTGCTGGCAAAATACGCGCGCCTCGTCACCGGCGCCGAGCGGGGTGCGGTGACCGAGCCGTAGGCCCTGCCCGCGGCGATAGCCCGCGGTCCGAGCTGGCGGTACCTGCGGTACCTGCGGTGCCTGCGGTGCCTGCGGTACCTGCGGTACCGATTGCCGGAACCCACGCCTTGCAAGTGCGTGTGTGCATGTGTCAAACTGATGATGCCATGACTCACCAGGCCACCATTTCGACAGCGA
This sequence comes from Actinomycetes bacterium, assembly GCA_021801525.1. Taxonomy (GTDB): domain Bacteria; phylum Actinomycetota; class Acidimicrobiia; order Acidimicrobiales; family JAJYXR01; genus JAJYXW01. The sequence goes on along the minus strand of JAJYXW010000130.1, from coordinate 20,159 downwards.
TCCTCGTACTCCTGACCTAGCGCGCGTCGCCAAGTCAGGCTGCGCGCGCTCACGACCTCCCCAAGGGGAGGTCGTTTTGTTTCCCGGCACAGATTCCCAGTAGGCACAGATTCCCACTAGGCACAGGCAGAAACCGACCACACGAGAGAGGAACGGCGAAGATGCGGATCACAGGAGCCCAGGCGCTCATAAAGAGCCTAGAGATGCAAGGGGTGGAGGTCGTCTTCGGACTGCCTGGCGGTGCGATACTCCCTGTGTACGACCCGATAATCGACTCGCCGATCCGCCACATCCTGGTCCGCCACGAGCAGGGCGCCGGCCACGCTGCCGAAGGATACGCGCAGGTGACGGGCCGGCCCGGGGTCGCGATGGTGACCAGCGGTCCGGGTGCCACGAACATCGTCACCCCGCTCGCTAATGCCTACATGGACTCGATCCCACTCGTCGTCGTCTCGGGACAGGTCGCGACCGGCGCCATCGGGACGGACGCGTTCCAGGAATGCCCGATCACCGGGGTGACCATGGACATCACCAAGCACAACTGGCTCGTGACCGACGCAGAGGAGATCCCGCAGACCATCGCGGCGGCGTTCCACGTGGCGACGACCGGTCGCCCTGGGCCCGTGCTGGTCGACGTGCCTAAGGACGTCTCCAATGCGGAGATGGAATGGTACTGGCCGGGCTCGATCGAGGATCTCGACCTTCCGGGCTACAAGCCCCAGGTGGAAGGCGACCCCGACCTCGTGCGCCAAGCCGCCGAGCTGGTCCTCGGCGCGTGCCGGCCGGTCATATACGCGGGCGGGGGCATCTTGAAGGCGCGCGGCGCCGACGCGCTCCGCGAGCTGGCCGAGAGGACCGGGATCCCGGTGGTGACCACCCTGATGGCAAGGGGAGTCCTCCCGGACTCGCATCCACTCTGCCTCGGGATGCCAGGAATGCACGGCAACTACACGGCGGTCACTGCTATGCAGGAGTCGGACCTCCTCCTGGCAATAGGCAGTCGCTTCGACGACCGGGTGACGGGGAAGGTGAGCGCCTTCGCTCCAGGGGCGAAGGTCGTCCACGTCGACATAGACCCTGCAGAGCTCGGCAAGGTGCGCGTGCCCGAAGTGGCTATCGCTGGTGATGCGCGGGTCGTGATGGAGAAGCTGCTCGAGGTGCTGGAGCGGGCTGGCATTGGTCCTGCCGGCAGCAAGCCGCCGGCTGGATCGCAGGCGGCTTCCCGGCCCGACCTCTCCCCGTGGATCGCGCAGCTTCGCGGGTACCAGGAGCGCTTTCCCCTCGCCTACGACCGCGACCCCGGCTCGGGGGCGCTCAAGCCCCAGTTCGTGGTCGAGTCGCTCAGGGACGCGGCGCCCCCTGGGACGATCGTTGTCGCAGGAGTCGGGCAGCACCAGATGTGGGCGTCTCAGTGGTGGCACTTCGAGGAGCCGTACACCTGGGTGAACTCGGGCGGAGCCGGCACCATGGGCTACGCGGTGCCAGCGGCCATCGGGGCCAAGGTGGGCCGGCCCGAGCGCACCGTCTGGGCAATCGACGGCGACGGATGCTTCCAGATGACCGCCCAGGAGCTGGTGACAGCCTCGGCGGAGCGAATACCCGTGAAGATCGCCATCTTGAACAACGCCTACCTCGGCATGGTGCGCCAGTGGCAGGAGATGTTCTACGAGGAACGCTACTCGGAGGTCTACCTCTCCCCCGACCTTCCCGACTACGTGAAGTGGGCAGAGGCCATGGGCTGCGTCGGCCTCAAGGTCGAGAGTCCCGAGGAGGTCGGCCCGGCAATCGACAAGGCAAACTCCATCGACGACCGCCCGGTAGTGGTCGACTTCCGCACTGACGCCTTCGAGAAGGTCTACCCCATGGTGCCGGCCGGCCACTCCAACGACGACATCGTGGTCGGCCCCTCTGCAGGGGAGGGAGGGCGATGAGGGATGGCGCGGAGCGCCACCACATCCTCACGGTGCTGGTGGAGAACAAGGCCGGGGTGCTTGCCCGCGTTGCAGGCCTCTTCAGCAGGAGGGGGTTCAACATCGCCTCGCTCGCGGTCGCGCCGACCGATGACGAGCGCTTTTCCCGCATAACCATCGTGGTGGACGTGGCATCTGCCCCGCTCGAGCAGATCGTGAAGCAGCTCGACAAGCTCGTGAACGTGGTCTCGATAAGCGAGCTGGCTCCCGAGGAGGCCACCGAGCGCGAGCTGCTAATCGCGACCGTGGAGGCCGGCCCGGCAGAGCGGGGCCAGATCGTGCAGCTCGTCGGGATATTCGGAGCCCAGGTGGTCGACGTCGGGGCAGAGGCGATGACGGTCGTGCTCGCAGGCGCTCCGTCCAAGGTCGACGACTTCGAGGACCTGCTCAGGTCTTCGGGCATAGTGGAGCTCCAGAGGACCGGACGAGTCGCGCTCCCAAGGCTCCGCGGGCGCCGGTAGCCGTTCCCGCGGACCCAGCGGGCGCCGGGTGCCGTTCCCGCGGACCCAGCGGGCGCCGGTAGCATTGTCCGGCCCACCGAACACTAGGAGGACGAGATGGCGAAGCTTTACTACGAGAAGGACGCCGATCCGGGAATCATCAGGGGGCGCAAGGTGGCCGTCATAGGGTACGGCTCCCAGGGCCACGCTCATGCGCTCAATCTCGCAGAGTCCGGCGTGGACGTCCGGGTCGCCCTGCGCGAAGGATCCTCCTCGAAGACGAAGGCCGAGGAGGCGGGCCTACGGGTTCTCGGCATAGCAGAAGCAGCCGACGAGGCGGACGTGATCATGCTCCTGCTGCCAGACACCGAGCAGGCGTCGGTCTACGAGAGCCAGATCGCCCCTCACCTGCGCGATGGCGACGTCCTCATGTTCGCGCACGGCTTCAACATCCACTTCCGCCAGATCGTGCCGCCGGCCGGAGTGGACGTGGCGATGGTCGCGCCCAAGGGCCCGGGCCATCTGGTGCGCCGCACGTACACCGAGGGCGGGGGAGTGCCCTCGCTCGTGGCCGTTGCCCAGGACGCGAGCGGCCGGGCACGCGACATCGCCTTGTCGTACGCCGACGCGATCGGGGCCACGAGGGCCGGCGTGCTCGACACGACCTTTGCCGAGGAGACCGAGACCGACCTCTTCGGTGAGCAGGTGGTGCTCTGCGGCGGGCTTACCGCCCTGGCGCGAGCCGGGTTCGAGACGCTGGTGGAGGCCGGTTACCAGCCGGAGTCCGCCTACTTCGAGTGCCTGCACGAGCTGAAGCTGATCGTGGACCTCATGTACGAGCAGGGGATCAGCGGCATGAGGTTCTCCATCTCGGACACCGCCGAGTACGGCGACATGACCAGGGGCCCTCGGGTCATCGACGATCACGTGCGCCAGACGATGCGCCAGATACTTGCCGACATCCGCTCTGGTGCCTTCGCAGAGGAGTGGATCGCGGAGAACAAGGCGGGCCGTCCCCGCTTCGAGGCGTTGCGCAAGGAGGGAGCCGAGCACCCGGTCGAGGTCGTTGGTGCAGAGCTGCGGGCGATGATGCCATTCATCTCCTCGGGCCACCAGCGCCTGCAGGACGTGTCCGGCGGTTGACCAGCCGTCAAAGCTCCACGCGTGACGACCTTCGCAACGTCGCCATCGTCGCCCACGTCGACCACGGCAAGACCACCCTCGTCGACGCGATGCTGCGCCAGGCAGGGGCACTGCGCGCGGGCCAGCTGATCGCCGATCGCGCTCTCGACTCGGGAGACCTCGAGCGCGAGAAGGGCATCACCATCCTCGCCAAGCACACGGTCGTCCACTACAACGGCGTCAACATAACCATCGTCGACACTCCGGGCCATGCCGACTTCGGCGGCGAGGTCGAGCGGGGACTCGCCATGGTGGACGGCGTGCTGCTGCTCGTGGACGCATCCGAAGGCCCCCTTCCCCAGACCCGTTTCGTGCTGCGAAAGGCCCTGCGTGCCCGGCTGCCCGTCGTGGTGGTGCTCAACAAGGTCGACCGGCCCGACGCGCGCATTGCCGAGGTTGTCCACGACGTCGAGGAGCTCTTCCTAGACCTCGACGCCGACGAGCACCAGATCGGCTACCCGGTGCTCTACGCGTGCGCCCGGGCGGGCTGGGCGTCGAGGGAGCCGGGTGAGGTCGGCCGCGACTTGGTGCCGCTCTTCGACACGATCCTCGCGGAGATACCCGCCCCGTCTTTCGACCCGGATCACCCCATGCAGGCACTGGTCACCAACATCGACGCCTCGCCGTACGTCGGGAGGCTCGCGATCTGCCGGGTCCGCCACGGCACATTGCGCCGGGGCGACACGGTTGCATGGTGCCGGATCGACGGGACCACGGAGCGTTCCAAGGTGACCGAGCTCTACGGCACCGAGGCGCTCGACCAGGTGCCCATTGACGAGGCTGGTCCCGGGGAGATCGTCGCGGTGGCAGGCATGGCGGAGGTGACGGTGGGGGAGACGCTGGCCGACGTCGAAGATGCCCGGCCCGCGCCGTTCCACGCGGTCGACGAGCCGAGCCTGTCGATGACCATAGGGATCAACACGTCCCCGCTCGCCGGCACCGAGGGCACCAAGCTCACGGCGCGACTGGTGAAGGGTCGCCTCGACGACGAGCTCGTCGGCAACGTTTCCCTGCGGGTCCTCGCCACGCAGCGCCCGGACACCTGGGAGGTGCAGGGCCGGGGCGAGCTGCAGCTCGCCGTGTTGATAGAGACGATGCGCCGCGAGGGCTTCGAGCTGACCGTCGGCAAGCCGAGCGTGGTGACTCGCACGATCGACGGCAAGCTCCACGAGCCCGTCGAGGCCCTCACCGTCGACGTGCCCGAGGACTATGTAGGGGTGGTCACCCAGCTACTCGCGCTTCGCAAGGGGAAGATGATCGAGATGGTGAACCACGGCAGCGGCTGGGTGCGGATGGACTACCGGGTGCCGACCCGCGGGCTTATCGGCTTTCGCACCGAGTTCCTCACCGAGACGAGGGGGACGGGGATACTCCACCACGTGTTCGACGCGTGGGAGCCCTGGTGCGGCGAGCTGAAGACGAGGCGCAACGGCTCGATGGTCGCGGACCGCCGGGGACGGACGACCGCGTTCGCTCTCATGGCACTTCAAGAGCGCGGCCAGATGCTCGTCGGGCCGGGCACCGAGGTCTACGAGGGGATGATCGTCGGGGAGAACGCCCGTGCGGAGGAGATGGACGTGAACCCGGTCAAGGAGAAGAAGCTCACCAACATGCGCTCCTCGACTGCCGAGGTCTTCGAGCGCCTTACCCCCCATCTGCAGCTTCCACTGGAGCAGGCTCTCGAGTTCATCGGTCCCGACGAGTGCGTGGAGGTGACGCCGGCGTCGGTCCGCCTGCGCAAGGCGATGCTCGACCGCACCGAGCGAGGCCGGCTCCGCGGCCGGGCCCGCCACGAGCGCGAAGCCTGACCTCCGAGGCGCAGACCGCTCGGAGGTCGCAGGCGGTTCAGCCGGCGAGCGCCCCGACCACGTGGTTCACGCACGCGCAGAGAGCCGCGACGTCCTCGGGGTCGATGGCGGGGAACATGGCGATCCTGAGCTGGTTTCGCCCGAGCTTCCTGTAGGGCTCGGTGTCCACGATCCCGTTCCTCCTGAGCACGGCTGCCACAACCGACGCGTCGACCTCGTCAACGAAGTCGATCGTGCCCACCACATGGCTCCGCTCGGAAGGCTTCTCCACGAACGGCCGAGCGAAATCGGACTGCTCGGCCCAGGTGTAGAGGACCTCCGCGGAGCGGTCGCAGCGGGAGGCGCTCCACTCGAGGCCCCCCGAGGAGAGCATCCACTCCACTTGGTCGGCAAGCATCCACAGTGTGGCGAGAGCCGGGGTGTTGTAGGTCTGGTCCTTCAGAGAGTTCTCGATCGCGATCGACAGGTCGAGGAAGGCGGGAACGAAGCGCCCTGTTGCCGCTATGCGCCCCGCGCGCTCCAGCGCATCCGGGGAGAGGATGGCGATCCAGAGCCCACCGTCGGAGGCGAAGCACTTCTGCGGCGCGAAGTAGTAGGCATCGGTCTCGCCGATGTCGACGCGCAGCCCGCCCGCAGCGGAGGTGGCGTCGACGGCGACGATGCCACCTCCTGGCAGAGCAGGACGGCTTATCTCCATCGCGACTCCGGTCGAGGTCTCGTTCTGGGTCAGCGCATAGAGGTCGACGTCGGGGTTTGCAGCAGGCTGGGGATGGGTGCCCGGAGGCGACTCGATCACCTCGGGATCAGCTAGGTGGGGCGCGGCCTGCGCTGCCGCGGCGAACTTCGAGGAGAACTCGCCGAAGGAGAGATGCTGGCTACGCCGCTCGATCAGGCAGAATGTGGCCACGTCCCAGAAGCACGTGGTGCCGCCGTTGCCCAGGACCACCTCGTAGCCCTCGGGGAGGGAGAACAGCTCGGCCAGTCCCCGTCGCAGCCTCGCAACCACAGAGCGGACGGTCTTCTGGCGATGGCTGGTGCCGAGGTAGCCGGGGGCAGCCGCGGCAAGCGAGCCCACCTGCTCGGGGCGTACCTTCGAGGGTCCGGAGCCGAATCGCCCGTCCTGTGGCTTCAGGGAGGCGGGTACCTCTATGTCCGGCACGCTGGTGGCGGTCGTCGCAGCGGCCGTGGTGGCGGCCCTGGTGGTGGTCGTGGCAGCGGTAGTGGCGGCGGCTGTGTCCGAGGGAGGTGTCACGTGTGCAAGCATGGCACGTATGGAGCCTTTCGAGAAGCCGGGTCGGCGGATCTCGCTCAGGGTCGCGGCAGTCACCCCCTCTGCCACCCTGGCCGTGGACGCGAAGGCCAAGGCGTTGAAGGCTGCCGGCGAGGACGTGATCGGTTTCGGCGCGGGGGAGCCGGACTTCCCGACTCCCGAGCACATCGTGGAGGCGGCAGCAGCGGCCTGTCGCGACTCCGCGAACCACCGCTATACGCCCACTGCCGGCCTGCCCGAGCTTCGTGAGGCGATAGCAGCCAAGACACTTCGCGACTCTGGCTACCAGGTGTCCGCCTCGCAGGTCCTCGTTACTAACGGCGGCAAGCAAGCCGTCGAGGAGGCCTTCGCCACCCTCCTCGACCCGGGCGACGAGGTGCTGCTGCCGGCCCCCTACTGGACCACCTACCCCGAGGCCATATCACTCGCGGGCGGCGTGCCGGTAGCCGTCCCGAGCGACGAGTCGACCTCCTTCCACGTGACCGCGGAAGCGCTCGAGGCAGCCTGTACGCCAAAGACGAAGGTGCTGCTCTTCTGCTCGCCTTCCAACCCGACGGGAGCGGTTGCCACGCCGCGCGAGGTGGAGGAGATCGCGCGCTTCGCCCTGGAGCGAGGCCTCTGGGTGGTCACCGACGAGATATACGAGCACCTGGTCTACGGCGGGCGGGCATTCACATCGCTGCCGGTCGCCTGCCCCGAGATCGCCAATCGCTGCGTGGTGGTGAACGGAGTGGCGAAGACCTACGCCATGACTGGCTGGCGTGTCGGTTGGATGATCGGCCCTCCCGATGTGGTGGATGCCGCTGCCAACCTGCAGTCGCACTCGACCTCGAACGTCTCCAACGTGTCCCAGAGGGCGGCGATAGCGGCTCTTACCGGCGACCTCCAGGCGGTTGCCCGGATGCGCGAGGCCTTCGACCGGCGTCGCAGGACCATCTACCGGATGCTCTCGGAGTGCGAGGGAGTGACCTGCGTGGAGCCCGAGGGGGCCTTCTACGCATTTCCCTCGGTGAAGGCGCTCATGGGAAGGCGCCTCGCCGGCCGGATCGTTGGCGACACGCTGGAGCTCGCGGACGTGGCGATAGCCGAGGCAAGGGTGGCGGTGGTCCCGGGGGAAGCTTTCGGCGCGCCCGGTTACCTGCGGCTTTCCTACGCGCTCGGCGACGAGGCGATGGAAGAAGGCGTGCGGCGCCTTGCGAAGCTCTTTGCCACGGCCGAGTGAGCTGTCGAGAGAGAGGTTGAGGTGGCACGAATACTGGTAACAGAGAAGCTGGCCGACAGCGGCATCGACTACATGGTCTCTGCCGGTCACGAGGCAGACGTCAGGCTGGGGCTGAGCCCAGAGGAGCTGCTCGAGGCCCTGCCGGGAGCCCAAGCCCTCGTCATCCGATCGGCCACCCAGGTGACCGCCGAGGCGCTCGAGGCCGGCAGGGATCTGGTGGTGGTCGGGCGCGCAGGCATCGGGCTCGACAACGTGGATGTCGAGGAGGCGACCCGGCGCGGCGTGATGGTGGTTAACGCCCCGCAGTCCAACATCCTCTCCGCCGCCGAGCACGCCTTCGCCCTGTTGCTTTCCCAGGCTCGGAACGTCCCTCGAGCCCACTCTGCCCTCGTGTCGGGGAAGTGGGAGCGCTCCAAGTGGGAAGGGGTCGAGCTCTATGGCAAGACTCTCGGCATCGTTGGCCTCGGCCGGGTGGGAGCGCTCGTCGCCCAGCGGGCCCTCGCCTTCGGCATGCGGCTCGTGGCATATGACCCCTACGTCGCTGCCGACCGCGCGCGCCACATGGGCGTCGAGCTGATGACGCTCGACGAGCTGGTGGCCGAGGCGGACTTCGTCACCATTCACCTCCCGAAGACGCCGGAGACGATGGGGATGATCGGGCGTGACCTGCTCGCCAAGGCCAAGCCAGGTATCCGCATCGTGAACACGGCCCGGGGAGGGCTGGTGGACGAGGATGCACTTGCTGACGCGATCCGCTCGGGGCAGGTGGGAGGCGCCGGCCTCGACGTGTTCGCGACCGAGCCATGCACCGACTCGCCGCTCTTCTCCCTGGAGCAGGTGGTTGTGACGCCGCACCTGGGCGCTTCCACGGTCGAGGCTCAGGACAAGGCCGGGACGACCATTGCCGAGCAGGTAGTGCTTGCGCTGGCGGGCGACTTCGTGCCCTTCGCCGTGAACGTCGCGGCCACGGAGGTATCCGAGGCGGTGCGGCCCTTCATGCCCCTGGCAGAGCAGCTCGGGCGGTGCTTCGCGTGCCTGAACGACGGACTGCCCGACCGCCTCGACGTGGAGTACCAGGGAGGGCTTGCCAGCTCGTCGACGGGGATACTCACCTTGGCTGTGCTGAAGGGGCTCTTTGCCGCGGGCACGGAGGAGCCGGTCTCGTACGTGAACGCCCCCCAGCTCGCGGCCGAGCGTGGACTCGAGGTGCGTGAGACCACCACAGCGACCTCGCGCGACTACGTCAACCTCGTGACCTTACGCTCGTCGGCGCATTCGATCGCCGGGACCCTCACCGGGACGAGGGGAGAGGCGCGCCTGGTGCTCGTCGACGACCACTCGGTGGAGGTGCCCCCGGCTCCGCACATGCTCGTCGTGCGAAACGACGACCGCCCCGGGATGATCGGGGTGGTCGGCACCATCCTCGGGGATGCCGGCATATCGATCTCGTCGATGGCGGTCGGGCCGTCTCGTACTGGCAACACCGCCCTTATGGTGCTGTCGACCGACCGCCAGGTCCCCGACGAGGCGTTCGCCGCCCTGAAGTCCTCGGGGGGCATACTCGACCTGCACCGCATCGCCTCGGTGTAGGCGCCGAGCCTCACCGGCGTGCGAGAGGCTTCGGCCTCTATGCTGTTGCGACGGGAATAGACCAGGAGAACGGGCTCGTAGAGCGGGCCAAGCGGGGGGATCGCGAGGCGATGGGGGAGCTTCTCGGCTCCAGCTACGAGCGCGTACATGCGATCTGCAGGCGGATGCTCTGTGCCGGGCCCGACGCCGAGGACGCGGCCCAGCAGGTCATGGTCCAGGCGATCCGCTCGCTCCAGAGCTTCGACGGGAGGAGCAGCTTCTCCACGTGGATCTACCGTGTGGCGACCAACGTCTGCCTGGACGAGTTGCGCAGGCGGCGCCGGAGACCCCTCCTCGGTATTGCATGGCCTGCCGGCGAGCGAGAGGGCGCGACGGTGAAAGGGGGCCGTGCTGGGGGGGATGAGCAGGGCGTGGCAGCGGCCTCGGGCGTGGTAGCGGCCTCGGGCGTTGCAGGTTCCGGATGGGAGGACCCTGCCGAGCAGGCCGCCTCACGCGTCGACCTCGATGCAGCGTTGTCGCAGGTACCCGCCAGCTTCAGGGCGGCCGTGGTGCTTCGCGACGTGAGCGGGCTCAGCTACGAGGAGATCGCGACGGCGCTCGGCATTCCAGTAGGGACGGTCAGGTCGCGCATCGCCCGTGGGAGGGCGGTGCTCGCCGACCTGCTGGGACCAGGAGCCGCGAGCAACGAGCCTCGAGGTGGCAGCCATGGGCAGCCCGCCGGCTCCGAAGGCGGGAACTCGACGGGGCGCGCGAACGTCGAAGCACTTGTGGACAGGGGCCAGGGACAGTCGGGGCGAGCTGCGGGCGCGCAGGCCCCTGTAGAGCCATGAAGGGCCACCTGAGCGACGAGGCGATCTCCACCCTGATCGACGGGCAGCTCGCGGATGGCTCCGGTGCCGGTGCCAGTGCCGGTGCCAGTGCCAGTGCCAGTGCCAGTGCCGCTACCGGCGCCCGAGACAGTGCCGCAGCCGGCGCTCACCTCGCCGGCTGCGAGATCTGCAGCGCGAGGTTCCAGGACCTCGTTCGCGTGCGTACGCTGCTCGCCGTGCCGGTTGCGCCCCCGCCGGCAGCGCGGCGTGAAGCGGCACTTCAGGCTGCTCTTGCTTCGTTCGACGAGCTTCGTTCGGGGAGCCCCGTAGCAGATCTGCGTGAGAGGAGAGCGAGTCGTGCCAAGCGTGCCAGGTACGTAGCGATAGCTGCTGCCGCAGCGTTGGTGGTGGCGGGAGTGCCCGTTACGGTCGCTCTCACACGGACTTCCACCTCCTCCGAGATGGGCGCAGCGGCTAGTGGCAGCAGGCACTCCGCGGCAAAGGCCGCGAGCGCGGCCACTGCAAGGCCGGTTCCCGCCACCCTGCGCCGAGCCCCCGCGCTTTATGGCAGCCTCGGCTCCGTGGCCTCGCCGGGATCCCTTGTGAGTGCTCTCGCTGCACGGGAAACGGCCTTCTTGCCATTGTTTGCCGAGGCCAGCCCTCAGGGGTCCGGCTCAGAGGCCTCCCCCGGCGCGCCAGCCCCGAGCAACGGCATTGCCGGCAGTAGCTCCGCTGCGTCGGCAGCGGGATCAGTCTTCGCCTGCGAGGCGGCAGCCACGCGCCATGCGGGGAAGGTCCCCGGCCCCATTGCCGCCTACCAGCTCGACTACCGCGGGAAGAGCGCCCTCGCGTTCGTGTACGGACCCCGCGCTTCGAGATCCGGCTCGACTGCCAACTCGACTGCCGGCTCGGGCTCGCCTTCCAGCAGCGCGAGCTCGTCGGCGGCAGGAACGCCCGACCTTGTGGCAGTCGTGGTGAGTGCTCCCACCTGTACGTTCCTGGTGGCGGTGGATTTCGGCTGATTGGATCGGCGAGCGCACCCAGCGGTGGCCAGCTTGCTCGAGGGTCCACGGCCTGGGCAGATGGGCTGCCCTAAAGGGCTGCCCGAAAGTGCTACAGAGGTCTCCCTCTTGGCGCCGCCTTGTTCCCGCAGCGCTTCTACGCAGCCGGGGTAGCATCATAGGAAGGCCGCATGCTGGCAGCCCAGGCTTCCGGCGACGATCACCTGGAGGGGCATCGTGGACAGTGCACTTCGCAGCCGTGCAGACAGTGCGCTTCGCACCCACAGCGCCGGACCACCGGTGCGCGCGCACAACACTGCTCCGGCACGGCGCCAGCCAACGTACACCGGCGCGCCCGCCTCGCTCCTCGAGCTCCAGCGGCTCGCGGGCAATCGCGCGGTTAACAGCGCGCTGACCGGGGCGATCGGCGCGCCATCACGCGCGAAGGCATCTCCGAGCGCGGGTACCCTCCTCGCGCTCCAGCGCCAGCAGCTCCTGCCCGTTCAGGGAGCCTTCGACTTCGTGAAGTATCGGGGGCTCTCCGCGCAGGAGAAGGCGGCGTGGAAGTCGTCGGGGCTGGACCCCAAAGCCGACAAGGAAATGTACAAGTCGGACAAGGGGCTCCTGTCCCCGTCCAAGGAGATGTCGGTGCTGTCTCTGTCCAAGTCCGCCGGAGCGCAAGCGTTCCTGGGCAGGCAGGGCTACTGGCCGTGGCTGAGGGTCGTCGACTACCTGGCCAGCTTCCGCACGAAGAAGACCTTCAGCAACTGGGAGAACCTCGGGACCCTTCCCAAGCTGCAGATAGCAACTCGTGTGTGGAGGGTAACGGGCGAGGGGTCGAAGGCGGGAGAGGTGGCGAACTACCGCCAGACCCCGGCCTTCCAGAAGGCCCTCAGCGCGAGTGGCAAGCGTGACGAGGTCCACGAGCGAGATGCCGAGGTGTGGGCCAACACCTTGAAGAAGCCGGAAGAGACGGGAGCGCAGACAGAAGAGCAGAAGAAGATGGCAGCGCGGGCGTCCAACGCGATCGACATCCTGCGGAGGCTGTTCCTGGTACTCCAGACGCGCCTCGAGTACACCAAGGACGGGCTCACATTCGAGCAGTGGAGCGGGCCAATAGCAGCCGCCCTCTCCCACGGCGGCCGGGTGAACATCCGCATACCCAAGGCCATGAAGCCGGGCGAGGAGCACCAGTTCTTCAACTGGCTGTTCGCATCGGACGCAACCAAGTTCGCGACCCGTGGCCAGCGGATAAAGAACTGGCTAAGCGGCAAGAGCAGGGTTCCCGAGGCCTCGGGCCTGCATCGCCGTACCGCTGGCACCCACCATGTGAAGATGACGAGTGCTGGTGCGATGAAGGAGGAGCGTGGCAAGGGCGCCTTCTTCAAGTCGCTCACCGACTCGGGCTACGTGCACCTCGGGATGGACGTCCCTGTGGGCGGGTACGGCCAGAAGGACATAAACGGCGACGTCATCCTGCCCGACGGCCGCAATGGGCACCTTTACATTGGCTACCTTGCGCCGACTACCCAGCGCGACGGCGCGTTGCTCATCGGCTGCGAGGGCGACGCCCCTGGCAAGACGAACCCGCTCGGCCACCATCACGATGCACGCGCCATCAGCGAGGAGATGAGCGCGGTGGGCGTCCCGAAGACGGCCGGGATGACGTCTCGAAAGGCAGGGGGCATTGTGGTGGACCTCTCGGCAGCGGCGAGCGAGGATTCCAAGTGGTTCTCGAACCTGAAGGAGCTCGAGACCCACATCAAGGACGGGACGGAGGAGACCCGCAAGGCGCTGGTGGGCCCAAGCGGGGCGTTCGAGAAGGCGATGGGGGACAAGGGCATGATGTGGGAGCTGGCCATCTGAAAGGCCGCTCGCGCTAAGGAGCCTCGTAAGAGGCTCAGCGGATAGGGATGCCGGGATCGCCGCCCCCCAGAATTCGCATTGCGGCGTTGTCGTCGTCGGACAGGCACTCCAGCCTGCCCTTCCTCCTCCGCCTTGCCCTGCTTGTCTGGATGAACGGCTCCCTGATCCAACCTCCCTGTCCGCTGGGCCTCTTAGCGCCTGCCCGCCGGGCCTTCAGAGCGCGGGTGCCGGTCCCTCGGGGCGAGCCACCCGGCGACGGCGCCGCACGCGGTCGACGCCGAGCCACACGAGGCCGCCGAGGACGAGTAGCGGCAGCGCCCAGCCGAGTCCTGCAGCGAGAGCGTCGAGCACCACGAGTGAGTTGTGGCTGGCGTAGCGCCATGCGACCAGCGCTCCGTCCGGGTGCGGGGCCGGGCGCGTGGCCGCAGGAACACCGGTGGCGGACAGCGTCACGTCGATAGTCGCGAGCGCCGCGAAGTTGCTTAGGACGCCCTGCTGTGCCTGGAGGCCCTGGAGCTGCTGGTTCACGCTAGTGAGCTGGCCTTCTATCTGCAGGAACGATGCGGTACTGCCGGCCTCGACGAGCTTGCGCCCGAGGAGGTGGCTCTCCGCCTGGAGGATCTGTATCTCGGCGCCGAGGTCAGCGACCTGGCCGGTCACGTCCTGGCTCTTCACGGACTCGTTCGTCAGGCGCCCGAAGCTGCCCAGGTGGGCGAGAGCAGCCTCGAAGTCGGAGGCCTGCACCCGAATGGCGAGCTGGGCTCCGGTCGGGCCATGCTTGGCGTTTCCTCCGGAGGTGGACTGGCTGTCGACGTAGCCGCCCATCGACTGGGCAAGCGACCCGATCTCGCCGATCACCCGGCTGATCTTCCGCGGCCCGATCGCGATGGATGCTGAGGCTGTTTTCACCACGAGGGGTCCGCTCGGAGGCTGGGTCTTCGGCACGCCGGGAAGTGCAGAGCTAGAAGCGCCCGGCACGGTAGCAGTGCTGGCGCTCGCAGCCCCCGTTTTGCCAAAGGTGATAGCTGCCTGCTTACGGGGGGCCCCGAGCTCGGAGGCACTGCTGGGTCTTATGGGTAGTGCGTGCGCGCCGCCTGCCGGCATGCTCCCGATGACGGCGGGGCCGCTGCTAGCAGTCGTGGCCGCCTGCAGGAGGTGTCTTCCGCCCAAGGCGGCACCGACCAGAACGGCTCCCGTGATCGCCATTATGGCCAGCCGACGCCTGGAGCGTGGGTTCGAGCGGGTAACGAGTCTCATTGCTGCCTCCTCCGGTGATCTGCTGGCCACTTCGTGACCGCCGAAGGTTGGACGCACCGGCGCAGCACGTAGTTCCCGGCCGAGCCGGGTCATCGCCAGAGACGCGTCCGCGGACGCGCAGTCAGCTCTCGTTGCTCACATCGGGCTCGGGCTCGGGCGTGGGCGCGGCGTCGGCGGAGGCATCGGCGTCGGCTGCAGGCTTGCTCCTGCTCGAGGGCCTCGCCCTCTTCGCGACCTTGGCCCTTGTCGCCGGCCCAGTCTCGCCAGCCGGCCCAGTCTCGCCAGCCGGCCCAGTCTCGCCAGCCGGAGGGGACGTTTGGTGCTCGTCTGGCGCGTGAGTGGCCGGTGCGGTCGGGACCGGTGGCCAGGTGTCGAAGCTGCCCGACCCCGAGCCGGGGAAACCCGGCTCACCGGACACACGGGCCACTATCGCCTTCCCTGCCGCAACCGCTCCTGCAACGCCTGCGGCCAGGGCGGCGAGCCTTGCGATCCTCCGAAGCTTCCTTCCCATAGAGATCGTGCCTCCTCGTGCCCACTCGGAAAGCAGGCCTGCCGTTCGCTCCAGTGCCCCTAGGGGAAGCGTAGTGGAGCGCTGCCTGCCGCTGTCTCTTGCTGCCTCAGCGGACCTGGTCGGACCTGGCCAGCCTGGCCGCGCCGGTCCGTGAGCATCAGATCCTGAGGGCCCTATTCGGGGAGGCCATTGGAGTTGAAGCCGAGCGCGTAGGCGATGGCAGTCTGCAAGTCCATGCTGCGACCCTCGGCTGCAAGCTCGTCGAACAGTGTGGCCCCGAGCAGCTCCCTCGTGGTGGCTGCCGCAGCCTGGTAGAGCACCATGGTGACAGGTGGCACCGGCACGCCGAGCACGTGCTCCAAGGCGTCGCTGATGCCGAACAGCGTGGCAGCCCGCTGCCCGGTTTCTGGAACCTGCGCCACTGTCCAGGCGAGGCCGGCGACGCAGTAGCGTAGGTACGCGAGGTCGCCGATGCGGTAGTGCTCCTTGCCCGCCTCGACCAAGAACTCGATCGCCTCGGCGATGTCCCCACGAATGCCGGAGGTCAGCCCGAGCAGGAACAGGTTCAGGGCCGCAGCACGGCGGTCACCGGCGGCCCGGGACTCCTCCACTCCTTGCTCGGCGAGGCGGCGCGCCGTCTCGACGTCGCCCGACGCATACGTGAGCATGCCGCTCGAGCTGAGCACGCGAAGCGTCCCAGAGGTGTCACCAATGTCGCGGAAGATGCGGAGCGAGCGCTCGAAGAACCCGGCAGCCTCGGCCAGGTCGTCCGGTGTGCTCGCCCGGAGGAATCCGGCCAGACCCCGCTGCAACAAGATGTTGGCGGCGCCCTTGGCGTCTCCGAGCAGGCCGAACAGCTCCTCTGCCTGGTCGAGATACTCGATGGCATCGGGGTACTCGCCCTGGCGCGTGGCAAGCGTAGCTGCGCCGAGCAACGCCGCGGCTCTGTGGCAGGACTCCTCGGGCGTCTCCGAGCGGTGCCCACTGCCGCGGCCGTCCCTCTTGCATGCAAGCGCCCTGTCGAGCCAGCCACGGCCCTCGCTCATGTGCCCACGCAGATGCCAGAACCATGACAGAGCAGCCGACATGCGCAGGGCAAGGTCTACTTCGCCGGCAGCAATGGCGTACTGGAGCGCTTCTCGCAGACCGGCGTGCTCCAGGTCGAGCTTGTCCAGCCATTCGACCATGTCGGGACCGTCGAAGCCTTGGGCAGCCTGCTCCGCCAGGTCCGCGTATGCCATCGCCTGGCGCCTTCGCGCGTCCTCCTCCTCCCCGAGCTCCGCCAGAAGCTCGAGGGCGAAGGCTCGCGTCGAGTCGAGCAGGTGGAAGCGCGTGAGCATGCTTCCGCTCGTACGCAGGCGGCAAAGGCGAGGCTCGACAAGGCTGGCGTCCGTAAGAGAGGCGAGGCTGCTCGCCACGGCCCGCCGGCTGTATGGCCCGGCAGCAGCCAGCGTGTCTACTGTGGCGCCCCCTGCGAAGACGCCGAGCATGCGAAGCAGCTTCTGGTCGCTTTCGTCGAGGAGCTCGTAGCTCCAGGCGAGCGAGCTGCGCAGCGTGTGATGGCGTTCGGGCCGGTCACGCGGCGAGGTGGTCCCGAGGTCGAGCACCGAGGAAAGGCTCGCCACGAGCTCAGCCGGTGAGCTCGTGCGGATGCGGGCGGCGGCGATCTCTATAGCGAGCGGCAGGCCCTCCAGCCCTTGGCAGAGCTTGGTTATGCTGTCGAGGTCGATGCCCTTGTCGAGTGGCGCATGCGATGCGGCCCGCTCGACGAACAGAGCCACCGCGGGGCAAAGGCGCGAAGCCTCACCGTCTTGTTGAGCCGCCGGGCCTTCGTCCGATCCCCTCCCCGCGCGGCCCGCCAAGCGCCCGCCCCCGCGGCCGCCCGCATGGGTGACTGGGGCACTGGGCGCACCATCCACTTCCGGCACGAGGGAAAGCGGAGGGACGACGTAGAGGTGCTCACCTCGTACGGCAAGCGGTGTCCTGCTCGTGACCAGCACGTGGAGTCTCGGGCAGCTTCCGAGCAGGCTGGCGACGAAGGTTCTCACGGATGGCAGGTGTTCCAGGTTGTCGAGGACCATGAGCAGGTGCTCCTTGGCCATGGCCCTGCTCACCTGCTCCATGGCTGGGAGCCTCCCCGAGGGGAAGAATCCGTAGGATTCTGCGATCGCGTATGGCACGGTCAAGCCATCGGAGTGGTCGGCCAGCTCTACAAGGAATGCTCCCGCGCCGAAGCTGTGCTCCGCCTCGCGCGCCACGGCATAGGCGAGGCTCGTCTTGCCGACGCCACCGGGGCCAGTGAGCGTGACGAGCCGGATGTCGTCGCTCCTGAGCAAATCTATTACGGCAGCGATGTCATGATCTCGCCCGACGAGGGATGTCGTCGGGGCGGGGATCCTCCGCATCGGCGTGGACCCAGACCCGGTGTCGGCCGACGAAGCATGCACGCCCGACGCGGCAGAACGGCTCGTGCGCGCGGACATGCCCATAGCGTCCGACATGCCCGCGGCGCCGGAGATACCCGAGATGCCCGATATCCGTAGCGCCATGTCGCCGAGGCTCGCCCGTGGTTCGACTCCGACCTCCTCCATCATCCGCGATCGCAACGCCTCGTACTCGGCCAGGGCCGCATCGGGCCTGCCGGCACGCCACAGGGACTCCATGATCAGCTCGACATGGCGCTCTTCGAAGGGGTCCAGAGAGATGGCACGGCCGAGCAGGTATACGGCGGGTCCCCATTCCCTTCGTTCGGCGTGGTACAGGGCCAGGGTGTCGAGCGCGGTCATCGCCAGCCTGTGGAGGCGGGCCCGCTCCTGGAGCACGAAGGCCTCGAACTCCGGAGCGCCCTCCACTACGAAACCGTCGAGGAACGGACCCTGGTAGAGGTCGAGCGCGTGCCGGAGCGCGACCGGGTCGAGACTGCTGGGGGCTGTGCCTTCTGGCACCTGTGGTGCCGTGCCGCCGGGCACCTGTGGTGCCGTGCCGCCGCTCTCCCCGGCGTCACCGGCTTTGCCGACGAGAGTGATGCCGCTGCTCTCGCCGCGAGGAGCGGCGGCGGCAATGCGCGTGAAGAGGTCGACGTCCACCACATGGGGAAGGTCCTGCTCGAAGGCCACCGTATCCCTGCTGGCCAGCACGTAGCCCGGTACTGCCTGGCGAAGATCCGCCAGTGTCTGGCGCAAGTTGGCAAGGCCGCGCTCCTCGGGCAGGTCGGCCCACAGTAGGCCGGCCACGGCCTTGCGTGCATGGGGGCGTCCTGTGATCGCCAGGTAGGCCAGGAGCGCACCTGACTTCGCGTAGCGGAGGCGGGCGACCTGGGATCCTACAGCACAGCGCAGCCCGCCAAGGAGGGACAGGTGGAGGGCACGATCCGTGCTCCGCCCCGAGTCGCCGACCAGGGCAAGAGCGGCCTTCCCCCTCTTGGCCGAAGTCTCGCCCACACGCAAAGCATAGACCTTGTTCCCTGATCGGAAGCCTGCAGACCCCTTCCTCGGGAGCGCGAGACGAAGGGGAGGGCACAACGCCGACCTGCGCGCGACGCACTTGGTGACGTTCCGGTGACGCACTGCTAACGATCTGCTGACGCGCGCCTCCGAAGATCAACCGTGAACAAGTTCGGCACGATGCGCGATGCCCAACCCCCGGGTTGGCTCGCACTTGCAGCCGGCGACAGGCATGGAGGGGCGATATGAGCACGAACGTTCGAGAGCCGAGCGAAGGACATGGACATGGATATGGGCGGCTGCGCGGCCGTCGGGGCCTGCTCAGGGCTGTGCTCGCCACCTCGGGTGTGCTCTGTTCGCTCGGAGCCCGAGGGCCACTCGGGGGAGGGGAAGGCAACGTCAGCACAGCCGCTGGAACACGCCCGACGCGACGTCCGGCGAGGCGGAGGGCACGCCGAACGGCGCCGGCATTGATGGGCGGTGTGCTGGCCGTTACCACGATCGCCGCGATGATCGTGGCGATGCTCCTGGGCTCGCCTGCGCCGCGAGCGTCTGCCGCTTCCCTGCAGGTCGCCTTCTCCCAGGAGCCCTTCACGGGGGCGAACGTCCAGGTGCCAAGCGAGTGGGTCATGCCCGCGGCCCCGGACCAGACCACACAGACCAACTACGCCTGCCTCACTGCATCCTCGGCTTCCCAGAGCCCGTCCCAGCCGATCCCGGGTTGCGGCGGGTCGCCCCTTCCGCCGGCCGGCACTGGCTTGCTGCAGATGACCTCTGCGACGGGTAACGAAGAGGGAGGGGTGGCGAGCACCTACTCCGTTCCTTCCTCCCAGGGCATAGACGTCCACTTCGACACCTACCAGTACGGCGGGACCGGGGCTGACGGCATCATGTTCTTCCTCCAGGCGGCGAACCCGTCGAACCCCCAGCCCCAGGCCCTCGGCGCCCCGGGCGGCGCGCTCGCCTATGCGAACTCTAGTGGGTCTAGTGGGATGGTGAACGGGTACCTCGGCATCGGCTTCGACGTCTTCGGCAACTACGACAACACCGACGTGGGAGGCAGCACCTGCACCGTCCCCTCCTACGAGGGCAATAACAAAACTATGGCGAACGAAGTGTCCGTCCGCGGTCCGGGCAGCGGGAACAACGGATATTGCATGCTGTCCTCCACTGCAGCGAACGGGGGGCTGCAGGGCAACCTCGACGGTGGATTGGGCGGCACGCCAGCCGACTCCCAAGTCCCCGCGGAGGTGGCGATAAACCCGACCGCGACCGCCTTCACGACCGCGAGCGGGCTGTCGGTCCCCGCGTACTCCTACGTCGTCTCCGTAACGCCCATCGGGGCGAGCACCCAGATCCTCTCGGGGAGCCTACCGGCCGATGCCTACCTGCCGGCTGCGGACAGCTCGTGGCTGGACTCGAACGGGATCCCGCGCCAGCTCATCTTCGGCTTCGCGGCCTCTACCGGTGGGAGCACCGACTTCCACCAGGTGAACAACGTCCAGGTCTCCCCCCTCGGCTCCAATCCCCCTCAGTTCGGGCTCACGCTCGGCGACTCTGCAGCAGGGGTGCTTCTACAGGGCGCGAGTGTCACCTACACGGCCACCCCGTCGCTCTCTTCGACCACGGGCTCCGAGGGCAACCCGCCAACGTTCGTCGCGACGTTCCCGTCTGGGGTTACCCCGGGCAACGCGACGGGGACGAACTGGGCGTGCACTACGAGCGCACCGACTGTCACCTGTGACTACAGCGGGACCGGGGCGATCAGCCCAGGCACGACGCTGCCTCAG